>DATFDT010000205.1:0-14471 GCA_035251975.1 Pyrinomonadaceae bacterium
GGTTGCACAGAGAAGAATTCAAATTGGCTCACGACCTTTTTACAGAATTAGACAAGATTTACATGTTATGCTGCAACCCCTCTGAGCCATGACCACACAAACCGTAACTGAAACACCACCCGAAGCTCGCTCCGGATTGGATCCGTGGCGGATTGACGTGCTCCCACATGCGCCAAGACCGCAGGGCCTCGGATGGTTCAGCGCGATTGGTCCAGGCGTGATCGCGCTCGGCGTCTCGATCGGCAGCGGTGAGTTTTTGCTTGGACCAGCAGCATTCGTGAAATACGGTCTGTCGCTGCTGTGGGTCGTCGGTGTCGCGGCGCTGCTTCAGACATTACTGAACGTCGAACTGATGCGTTACACGATGGCGACCGGCGAACCCATCTTCACGGGCTTCATGCGCACGCGTCCACACGCGACGTTCTGGGCCTGGTTCTACGCCGCACTTTATTTCCTGCAAATGGGTTGGCCCGGTTGGGCGGGCGCTGCCGCCGGTGCAGTCTTCTTTCTCTTCGCGAAACGTTTGCCCGTGGCGAGCGAGGCCGGAATGGTTTACGGCATCGGCGTCGGGCTGTTTCTTCTCTGCGCATTAATATTGACGATCGGCCGTCGCATCGAGCGCACACTCGAATATCTCAACTGGATCATGGTCTCGGTGATCATCGGCGGACTCGGCGTGCTCGCTGTTCTTTTCGTTCCTTTATCAACGTGGGGCGCGGGGGTCGTAGGCTTTGCCGGCTTCAACGTTAATACGGGATCGTTTCAACTCGTTCCGGCCGGCGCTGATTTCTTTCTGCTCGGCGCGTTTGCTGCGTATGCAGGTGGCGGTGGCGTCGCGAATCTGACGTTGAGTAACTGGGCGCGCGACAAAGGCTACGGCATGAGCAGCATTGTCGGTTTCATTCCGGCGGCGGTTGGCGGCAAGAAAGTCGCACTCGCGCACTCGGGCAGCACGTTCAAGCCGGATGCTGAATCGCTTCAACGCTGGCGTGGCTGGTGGCGGATCGTGCGTGTGGACCAGTGGGGCGTTTACTTCACCGGTGCGATTCTCGGCATGATGTTGCCCGGACTTCTTTACGTCACGTTTGTGCCGGCGGGCAGCGACATTCGTGGACTCGGTATCGCGGCGGCGCTGGCGCAGGCAGTAGCGACACAGAAAGGCGCGATCTTCGGCGGGGTGATCGCGGTCCTCGGTGTTTGGTTACTGTTCAAGACGCAGCTCGACATCCTCGAAGCGATGACGCGCGGAGTTACAGACATTCTCTGGGCGGGCAGTGCGCGTATTCGCGCGTGGCGCGGCGGCGACGTGCGCGTGGTTTATTATTCGGTGCTCGCCGTGATCACGGTCTGGGGCATTTTGGCATTGCGTTTGACGCAGCCGATCGTGTTGCTGGCGTTGAGCGCAAACATGGCGGGGATCGTTTTCATCATCAGCTCGTTGCATTTGCTTTATGTGAACACGCGTCTGTTGCCGGTTGAGCTGCGACCGCCGCTGTGGCGACGGTTAGCGTTGGCTGCGCTGTCGTTGTTTTACGGGATGTTCCTGGCGCTGTGGTTGTGGAGCTTGATCATGAAGTAAGCTTAGCCACAGATTACACGGATCGGTAAGACAGATTTAAACGGATCATGCGTTATAAATTCCTCGTTCTCATTCTCATTCTGACAGTCTCAAAAGTATCAGCGCAGGAGAAGGCGCAGACGTTCACCGCACAGGGAATCTCGGTTGAGTTTACTGCCATGCCCACTGTCGCCGGTGAAGAGATAAAGGTTCAATTTAAGATCACGGACACGAATGGCGCGGCGTTGAGCAGCCTGCGACCGGTGGCGTGGATCGATCAGCGCCCGGCAAACCAACCTCTCGATGCGCGTGTTTGTCGTGAGAAGGTGCAGGCGTTTTTGCAGCCGAGCTTTAGCAGCCGTCCCACGCTCGATCTCAATGCATATTTCATTCTCGCGTTGAATAACGAACCCAACATTTCAGTGATCGATCCGCTCTCAGGGTTCGGCGGCAGCAAACTCTACACACTGATCCCTTTGAAGAGTCCCGGTGAAGATTGGGTCCTGACTGACGACAACAAGCGTCTTTACGTTTCGATGCCGCAAATCAACCAGGTCGCAGTGATCGATATCCCAACGTGGAAAGTGATCGCGAATGTCGATGCAGGCGCGACGCCGGTGCGCGTAGCGTTGCAAAAGGATGAGCGATACCTGTGGGTCGGCAACAATAGCGACGCCGCCAGCGGCGTGACCGTGATCGACACTGCGACAAACAAAGTCGCCGCGCAATTAAAAACCGGACTCGGCCATCACGAGATCGCTTTCACCGACGACGATCGCTTCGCCTTCGTCACCAACAAACAAAGCGGAACGCTCTCACTCATCGACATCCAAAAGCTCGCCGTCTTAAAGGATCTGAAAGTCGGCTCACAACCGGCAGCAATTGCTTTCTCTTCCTTGAGCCAGACTGCGTACGTCGCAAATGAAGGGGACGGAACGATCACTGCGATCAGCGCTGCGAAACAGGATATCGTGGCGCGCATCCCGACCGCGCCCGGGCTAAGTGCTATCAGCATTCCTTCGAGCGGTCATTACGGCGTGGCACTCAACACGGCGAAGAGCACGGCTTATGCATTCGATCTCTCTTCGAATCGCGTGGTCCAGACCGTTCCCGTCGGACCCGGATCGGATCAGTTGAGCTTTACGAAACAGTTTGCTTACGTGCGTGCGTCGGGCAGCGAGTTCGTCACGATGATCAATATGGCGAACATCGGCAAGGAAGCGAACGTCACAAAGTTTCCCGCCGGACAGCGCGCGCCCGGTGAATCGCTCTCGCGCTCACATGCGGCGTCAATCGTCCCCGCGCCGGAAGAGGGCGCAGTGCTCGTCGCCAATCCCGCCGACAAGATGATCTATTACTACACCGAAGGCATGGCCGCGCCGATGGGAAGTTTTCAAAACTACAAGCGCGATCCGCGAGCGCTTCTCGTGATGGACAACAGCCTGCGCGAAACCGCGCGCGGCATTTACTCAACCACTGCGCGACTGAATAACCCCGGTACATACGACGTCGCGTTCCTGCTCGACTCGCCGCGGCTCGTCAACTGTTTCGAAATACAAGTGACGGATAATCCGAACGCGCCGAAGAAAGTGCAGACTGCATACAAGATCGAGCCGGTCGTGAAGGCAGCGGTAGCGCGACCGGGCGAACGCTTCACCCTGCAGTTCAAGGTGGTCGACTATAAAACCGGAGCTGCGAAAGCCGGACTGAACGATCTCAGCGTTCTCGTGTTTCTCGCGCCCGGGATCTGGCAGCAACGCGACCTCGCAAAATCGTTGGCAGACGGCGTGTACGAAACGAGTTTTGTTCCACCGAGTGATGGCGTGTACTATGTGTACTTCCAAAGCCCCTCGCTTGGAATGCAATACAATCAGTCAATGCCGCTGACGATTCAGGCAGCGAAGCCGTAACGTCTCCCCAGGCGAATTCTTTCAACGAGGTCTCACATGAAATCAATTCAGCATTCATACACGTGGGCGATGTTGACCCTCGTTTTGCTGATCGCGGGCACTGTTCATGCACAGGAACCAACAGCGCCTCCGCAAACAGTCGTGCCTAACACGCAGGAAAACAACGCGCAGCGATATTTCACTGACACGGTGCTCATCAATCAAAACGGCGAGCGGATGCGCTTCTACACCGATTTGATGAAAGACAAGACAGTCATCATCGATACATTTTTCGCGACGTGCCAGGCGAGCTGCCTCCCGATGAATCGCAATCTCGCGCAGATTCAGGAAGGACTCGGCGATCGTCTCGGGAAAGACGTGCACATACTTTCGATCAGTGTCGATCCGGGTGTCGACACGCCGCCGCTATTGAAGGCTTACGCGAAGAAACTCAATGCGAAGCCGGGTTGGTATTTCCTGACGGGTGATAAAGAGAGCATTGAGTTCATACTGAAAAAATTGGGCCAGTTTGTTGACGACAAGAATGACCATCTCAACATCTTCCTCATCGGCAACGATCGAACGGGGCTCTGGAAGAAAGCGTTCGGCCTCGCGAAGAGTGAAGAGTTGATGAAGGTTGTCGAGAGCGTGGCCAACGATCCCGGCACAGCAAAACCTTAGACAGGATTAACAAGATTAGACAGGATTTACATGTAAATCATGAAAAATCTTGTAAATCCTGTCCAAAACTGAGTTGAATATCATGCTTCTAAAACTAATCGCAATCGCGTTATTCGTCTTCATTCCAATCCCGACGGTCGTCAACGCTCAATCAACTCGCAAGCCCGCTGCTAAGCGTGTCGTTTACGCGTGCCCGATGCATCCTGACGTAACGTCAACCAAAAAGGGTCGCTGCCCGAAGTGCAACATGGAGCTGCGCCCGGTGAAACAAGAGCCAGCGCCGGCGCCAACGCCGAGCCCGACACCGCCGGGCGACGCCGCGCTCTCTTTCAGCTCGGCGAAGATCCCAAACACGCGCATCCTCGATCAGAACGGCAAGCAGCTCAATTTCTACAACGATCTAATCAAGGGCAAGACGGTCGCCATCAACTTCATCTTCACGACGTGCACGACTGTTTGTCCGCCGCTGACCGCGACTTTCCGCAAGGTGCAGCAGACGGCGTCGGAACGTGGGCTCGACGTGAAGCTTGTTTCCGTTAGTGTCGATCCGGTGATTGATACACCTGAGCGTCTCCGGGCGTTTGCGGAAAAGTTTAATGCCGATACAGGGTGGACGTTTGTAACGGGAGAAAAGGGCGAGATTGATTTGTTACTCCAGTCGCTGGGCGCCGCCGTCGGCGACAAAAACGATCACACACCCATGATCCTGATCGGTAACGATTCGCTTGACCACTGGACGCGGGCTTACGGCCTCTCATCACCCACGAAGCTCGTCGACTTGATCGCCGAAGCAGCAACCCGCAAATAGGATTCAACGCACGAAGATAGAACAAGTCAGGAAGAGGGGCTTGCCCCCGCCGTGAGTTGGGTTATAGCGGGGGCAAGCCCCTCTTCCTGACTTGTTCTATTTCTGATTCTGACTCCCTCCGTGGCCCACCCGTGCGTTACACAAATATTCGCTCGTGGATTTGTCTCACGATTTCCGGGACGCGGTCGCGTTCCACGGTGGCGATGAGATTTGAAGGCGCTGTGCTCTTCCACTCGAGTGACGGATCAATTTTCCGGACCGACGCCGCACCGGCACTGCCGTTATTCAACCCGTCTCCCACACAACCGACAACTGCATGCGTGTTGTTCATCCGATGTGCGATCGCTTTGACGACGCCCGCCGACTGAGACGTGGCGCAGATAAGCGTGCCGTCCTGCTCCGGTGCGCTCGAGTTACGGATGCGGATCGGAATTCTTCGCGACAACACAGGCTCGATCATTTTCGGGTGCATCACGCGCGCGCCGAGCACAGCGAGTTGCGCAGCTTCGTCGTAAGAGATGATCGGAACAGTTCGCGTGCCGGGCACAAGCTTCGGATCCGCAGTCTGAACACCATCAACATCCGTCCAAATCTGTATCTCATCCGCGTGCAGCGCCGCACCAATCAGAGTCGCCGAATAATCAGAACTGCCGCGACCGAGCGTCGTCGTGACTCCATCGATCGTAGAACCGATAAACCCACCCAACACCGGAACACGTTTCGTCTTCAGCAACGGATCGAGTTCCGCTCGCGTTCGCGACGCCGCTTCACCAACCAACGGATTCGCATACCCATGGCTGTCGTCTGTCACGATGCAGCGACGCGCATCAACATACGACGCCGGAACCCCATGCTCTTCAAGAACTGTGGTGAAAAGCCGAGCGCAGAGCGTTTCACCATAAGCCGCAACCGCATCCTGCATCTTAATTTTCGCCATACTCGAATCGAGCAGTGTGGCAATTTCGTCCCTCGCGGCATCGATCATGGAGCGGCATTTCGCCTCGACTTCAACATGCCGTTGAAGCTCCTTGTTAATTACTTCTCGATTCGCGGAAATAAGCGCGTCCGTTATTCCACTCATCGCAGACACGACGACTACAACCGGCGCGTTCGTCTGTTCACGCACGATCTGAATGGCGCGTTCGAAAGCGGTTGTATCGCCGACGGAAGTGCCGCCGAACTTGAGTACCCTCATGACTTGTAACGAGAACTGGTTAATGCTTACCGGACTGAGAGGCAAAGTTTGACTCAGGCTGAGGTAAGTAAAATTTTGATAACAACCAAGTGCAAGGAATTTTGCTTGACACGGAAGGTTAAGAGAACTACGCTTCGTCTGTCAATCACGCGGGATTTTTTGTTTCTCACTCGGCTAAAGAACCACACGGTCGATAACACGCTTTCAAACTTATTTACATCCACCCGGTAAGTAACCGGGGTTCACCAACGATCCCTCAGTCCAATGTCGCCATTGAGCAACCCAACAAAGGAGAAGTGAAATGCTCGGTTTGAGATTGGCCCCCAGGCTATTCGTCATCTGGTTGGCAGCGATCACTCTGATCTTGATGAGTGCATCAATGATGGCTGCTCAAACGCCAGTGGCCACGGTTGAGAAAACTGCGGTTGATTCGAGTGCAGCAGTGCCGGAGTCTGCACCGAAGAGCGCAGTCGCACCCATCCCCAATACGAAAGAAGAAACTTCGGCAACAACAGTCAAGACTGAAACTGAAAAAGTAAAAGAAAACACTACGACGACGCCGAGCACCGCGCCGGCCGCTCCGCAAGTTGTAACACCGTGTCCGCAAGGGTCACGTGTGGTTAACGCCGACGTGGTCGCAATACCACAGGCGATCATGTTGAATCGTCTCGGAGCAACGATCCCCAATGGCTTCGTCTTCGCTTTGCGCTCCGACACAGTTAAGACAGGCTTGGGCAACCTCCAACTTCGCCCCGGTAGGAGACCACGCCCTATCGTGCTGCGTGCAAACGTCGGCGATTGCCTGCAAGTCAGTTTTCAGGCCGCAATCCCGGCATCGAATTTCAGCAACTCAACACCACAGTCTCCTGCAATCGCTACGACTGAAGTCTCGTTGCACATTCAGGGACAGGAATGGGCAGCCACTCCGTTGGACGATGGATCGTTTGTAGGCAAGAACAACACCAGCCTCGCGACCGTTCCACCAACACCGATACCAAACCCACCGCCGGCAGCGCCCAGCGGTCGAATCTACAGGCTCTTCGTGAAGAACGAAGGAACGTTCCTGCTTTACACGATGGGCGACACCGAAGGCGATCCGGTTGGTGGCCAGCTGAGTCGCGGTCTCTTCGGCGCGCTCAACGTGCAGCCGAACGGCGCAGAGTGGTATCGCAGCCAGGTATCACAACAGGATCTCGCTCTCGCGCAGAAAAAGAACTCATCGGGACAGCCCGTAATCACCGGCGATAAACAGCCGGTGATCGACTACAACGCCGTCTATCCCGCGGGTTCGGTTCATGCTGACGGAACACCGATTCCGCCAGGTACGCCGATCCTGAAAATGCTCGATGCCAAAAACAATCTCGTCTACAGCGATCTCACGGCGATCATCACCGGTCCAAACGCAGGCAGGTTTCCGGGCTCGACCGGAGTAAACAATCCGGAGCCGCCGTGTAACTCTGCTAACAACGGAAGCGGCGCTACCAATCCGCTGTTTTGCGCGAACCCATCCGCGCCCGATCGCAAACAGCCTTATCGAGAGATCACGATCATCTATCACGAAGTCGGGCAGGTCGCGACCCAGGCCTTTCCCGTGTTTACCGATCCGCAAATGCGCGACACCGTGAACGCGGGTTTTGACGGCTTCGCGATCAACTACGGCACGGGCGGCATCGGCGCGGAAGTTTACGCCAACCGCATCGGCGTTGGTCCGATGGGCCCATGCGTCGATTGTAAATTTGAAGAGTTTTTCCTGAGCGCATGGTCGGTTGGCGATCCGGCAATGCTGGTGGATCGACCGGCAAACTCGAGTGTGTTGCCGGCGTTCACCACGCCACCGGCAGCGCCGCCAGTACCGAACACTCCGCCGTCAACTGCAGCGCCGCTGGTCTGCACTGCGGCCCAACTCGGTGATACTGGCCAGCCACCGGATCCGAATTGCGCAAATGCGCGCGTGCCGGTGCCGGGCGCGGTTGACGGTTTGCCGTATACCTTGAAGCCGCTACAGAAAGCGACGAAGGCTTTTTACCCGGACGATCCGTCAAACGTCTATCACAGCTACATCAACGACCACACCAAGTTCAGAATTCATCACGGTGGCACGGTCGCGACTCACGTTCACCATCAGCACGCGCACCAGTGGCTGCAATCGCCCAACAGCGATGAAGGCGCGTATCTCGACAGCCAGATGATCAGCCCGGGCGCGAGCTACACGTTGGAAATGACTTTCAACGGTAGCGGCAACAGAAACAAGGTGGTGGGCGATTCAATCTTTCACTGTCACTTCTATCCACACTTTGCGGCAGGCATGTGGGCCATGTGGCGCACCCACGACACGTTCGAAGTCGGCTCTACATTAGACAAAAATGGTATTCCTGTTTCCGGAACGCGGGCGCTACCGGACGGGGAGATCATGGCAGGTACACCCACACCCGCCGTGGTGCCGATGCCAACGCTGCCCATGGCCCCAATGCCGTCCTCGGTGTTCATTCAAAATGGACAGGTCGTTTACGGAACTCCTGGTGCTGGCGCCGATCCAACGGGCCAAAACGTGAGCCAGAATCCTGGTTTCCCGTTCTTCATTCCCGGCATCGCCGGGGCGCGTGCACCGCACCCGCCGCTGGATTTTGCCCCAGATGGATCGGGTGGCTTCATGGACGGTGGACTGCCACGACACGTCGTCACCGGCGGCACCATCAAGTATGAAAAGCACGATCAGTTTGACTGGAGTAAAGACCTCGCCACGATGACTGCCAATCAGCTTCCTGAAAATGGCACGAACGTTGAACAAGTGGCGATGAAGTTCTTCGGTACACGTTGCCGGGCGTCGTTCTTCCCGGATGGATCCGCAGGCTCGTGCCCGCCACCACTTGTAACCTCGCCATTGATGACGCAGAACACACCGCCGAAGGGGTTCATACTTAATGGTCTGCCGCTTGGTCCACAGATGGGCGCGCCGTTCGCCGATCCGGCTGTTGACGACGACGGCAAGGCGATCAACGTCGTAGGCGGGAAACAGCAGAAACGTGTCTATCAAGCTGCTGCGATCCAGCTCAACGTCACCTTAAACAAGAAAGGCTGGCACTACCCGCAGCAACGTATTCTCACGTTGTGGCAGGACGTGGCGCCGACATTCGCCTACACGCCGGGGGGCGGGACGGGCCGCGCGCCGGAACCACTCTTCTTCCGTGGCAACTCAGGCGACATCGTCGAGTACTGGCACACAAACCTGGTCCCGAATTATTACCTCGTCGACGACTTTCAGGTGCGCACGCCTACGGACATCCTGGGCCAGCACATTCACCTCGTGAAGTTTGACGTGACTTCATCAGACGGCGCCGGCAACGGTTTCAATTACGAAGACGGCACGTTCAGTCCTGACGAAGTCCAGGAAATCATTCACGCGATCAACGCGCACTCGGGCGGCGGCTGGACGCCGTGTGCCGGCTGTGGAACTGCAACTACACTTCCGGGACCAAAACCGCCACCGGCTCCGATTTGCAACGTACCGAATCCACCGGCGCAATGCGCGAATGAGTGGAAAGGCGCGCAAACAACCGTTCAGCGTTGGTATCTCGATCCGGTTGTTAACAGCCAAAACGAAGATCGCACGCTGCGCACAGTCTTCACGCACGATCACTTTGGTCCTTCGACGCACCAGCAGGCAGGTCTCTATGCCGGTCTGGTAGTCGAGCCAAAAGACTCGGAGTGGAGAAGCACGGCGGATAATTCGAAAATGGGCGGCGGCTTGATCACTGCGCCACCAGTTAGACCTGACGGTGGTCCGACGAGTTGGCAGGCCAACATCGTTACCACCACCCCGGCCGACAGCTATCGCGAATTCGTGCTCGAGTTTCAGGATCTACAGCTTGCTTATGATCAGGGCTCGATAAAAGTTCCCAGTCCACAAAAGGACAAGGGCTGGCGTGATGGAAATCATGCCGTGAACCCGACCGTGTTTCCGGAATTCCAGCAGATTCGTCCGCGACTGGTCAGCACTGGAAACATCACTCCGATCACGGGCACGCAATCGGTCAATTATTACAACGAGCCGATCGCCTGGCGTCTCGGACAGTTCAAGGATCTCTCGTACGCTTTCGATAACCAGACGGCGCTCGAGGTCAATCCGAACTTCCCGAACGTGCAGAACCCGAATCCCGATCCGCTGACGCCGTTGATGCGCGCGTACCAGGGCGACAAGATTCAGATTCGCACGCTCGTCGGCGCGCACGTGTTCGCGCACCAGTTCCAATTTGCTGGTCCACAGTGGTTTGCAGAGCCTTCGTGGAAGAACTCCGGCTATCGCAGCGGCCAGCCGATGGGCTTGTCGGAACACTTTGAATTGCTGTTCAACGTGCCTTCGTCGTCTGCGCCGAATCCAGTCGCGCCGGCCACGACCGTGCGTAAGTGTCCGGACGGCATGTCGACCGCAAACTGTATTGACTACTTTTACAGTCCGAGTTTCGACGAGTCGGGAATTGCCCAGGGACTCTGGGGCCTCTTCCGCTCTTATGATCCGACAACGAAGGCGACCAATCTTGCGGACCTGCCGAACAACCGGATCGTGCCGACCAATAACGTCTCGTACGCAACCTGCCCGGGAAATCTTCAGTCGTCGCAGAAACGGGTCTTCAACATCACTGCGGTGACGGCGCAGAAAGCACTCTCGGGGCAGGCGCAGTCGCCGGGCGAGCTCGTCTTTAACAGTCGCGTGATGCCAACCGGGTCAGCGAGCCCTGGAAATATCAGCACGCTGCTGGGAGTAATGTATGTGCGGTCGGAAGATCTCGACAGCAACGGTGTGCTCAAACCAGGAGTTAAGGTTGAGCCCCTCGTCCTGCGTGCAAATGCGGGTGATTGTATCGACGTCAACCTGACGAACAAGATCGATCCGTCGTCGAAGGTGTTCACTCACAACTTCAATTGGCCGGCGCCGTTCAACGTCAAGGTGCCGAGCACGAATGCAACTGACGGCACGGTGCAGGTGCCAGCTTATAACTCGAAGATGTCAAGATACGTCGGACTGCATCCGCAACTGCTTAGTTACGATGCGGCGACCAGCTTTGGCATGAATGTGGGCTGGAACAGTAAAGGGTATGCAGACCAGTTTGCAAACTTCAATGAAACGGTCAAGTATCAATGGTATGCGGGTACGATCGCTCGAGCCAATGGAACGCTGAACTATACTCCGGTGGAATTTGGCTCGTTGGGTTTATTGCCGTCGGATCCTATGTTCCAGCATCCGAATGGTGTGTTTGGACAGATGATCATCGAGCCGGCCGGATCTAAGTATCAGTGTGGCGATCCCGGTGCACTCGGATCGTGCGAGGGTGGCAGCACGGTTTCTCGTACGTCGGCCACGGTCACTCTTCCAACCGGAGGGCGATACCGTGAATTCTCGATCATGCTGAGTGATGCTTTGATCACTTCGGCCACCCAACCGGTTAATGCGATCAACTACAGCACCGAGCCGGCGAACCATCGTTTCGCGAAATCGGGAACAGACGTTTCCTGTATGACGTCGAACACGTTGGCGGATCCGACCCAGACCACACCGGTCCAGATCGGTGAGCCGCAAACACCAATCTTTAAGGCGAACCCGGGCGATCAGGTGCGGTTCCGCATGACGCACCCACTCGGCACCGGCAACTCTGAGGTGTTTACGATTCATGGTCATGCCTGGCAGAAAAATCCCTACCAGAACAATTCGACCATCATCGCGCCCAACAACCTTTCGCAGTGGATTGGCTCGCGAGATAATCACGGCTCGACCGATCACTTTGATCTGGTGATCCCGAGCGCCGGAGGCACATCCAAGCGGCCCGGTGATTATCTCTACACGACCTATCTACCGGCGGATGCGTCGGCGGGTTCGTGGGGAATTTTCCGCGTTGCTACCGACTTTAATGTGCCTACTCCGACTGGAGTTTGCACGCCTGGGGCGGCTACAGAAGCAGCGCCTTCATCACGAGGGCCAATTCAGAACCTGATCGATCGCTTCCGACGTCCGCCACTCAATCCAACGAGCAAGCCGTAAGCGGCGTGATGTGATTCAACATTTATTGACTATCCTTGAAGGAGGAATTTATGGCCGGCAAGACAGATGATGGCAACAAGAAGGGGAAGAAGGACAAGAAAAATAAAGGCGACAAGTCCTACTGGACCGACACGGTTGCCGTCATATTGAAACGTGATTGCGCCGAAGCCTTGTACGCCGCGCTCGTCGTCGCCCTCGGCACGCTCCCGAGTCCGAAGAAGAAAAAGAAGAAGGACAAAAAGAAGAAGAAGAAAGACGACAAGGGCAAAGACACGAAGGGAAAGAAGTAGACGCTCGTTTAGCCTCCTAATCTGAGATCTTCTCTGTGCAACCTCTGCGTTCTCTGTGTCTCTGTGGTGAATACTTAACCACCGAGACACAGAGGGCGCAGAGGTTGCACAGAGAAGCAAACTTTGCGTCTTTGCGAGGGAACTTCTTTGGTTGCGGCGCGGCTCACAACCAGAATTCATCACGAGCAGATCTCAAATGATCTGCTCGATGAATTTCTGCGTCAACGTAAGTTCGAGAAGAGCTTTTGCCGCAAACTGATCAACCTCGCACGGCAGCGTCGCGTGAAGTGGGAACAGAGGTGTTTGGCCGTGCTCATGACCGAACACCTGATTCTCAAGTTACAACCAGACGACGGAGACGCGTTCGACTGGTTGTTCGATGAGCTGAATCTCAAAACCGCGGGCACACTTAAACCGTCGCTGCTCAAAGATGGTTATTCAACGGTGGAGCCGCGCCAGTTCACAAAAGAGTTTCAGCAACGACTCGCGCGGCTCGATCGCGTGCATCGAAAAATCCGCGGGACGGATACGGCAGCAGCAGCGTTACGCGAATTCGTCGCCGTCTCGCGCAACGAGTGCAAGCTGACGCTCGCGCGTTACCTGTTCACTCCCGAGGAAGTTGTCGATCGGATCGTCAAAGAGATCAAGATCACCGACGGAGTAAAAGATGTCGATGTCATGCAGCCGCCGTTCATTGAACCGGAAACAGCGCATGCATTGCAGCGACTGCCTGACTATGAAGCCGGAATTCTGCGGCTTCTCTGCGCCGGACAAAAGACTTACTGGGTGGGTGACAACACGAGCCAGCGAATCAACTCGCTCGTCGAGTATCCACTCACGACAGTTGTACTCGTGATAAAACCACCAGGCAGCGAGGTGGAGTTTGAGCTTAAACGCGCCGGACGCAGAGGCAACAATCCGTTGAACGTCGTCTTCCGGCGCGGTGGAAACCGCGTACCGACGCCGCATCGACTCGACGGTGGCAGCATGCAGTGGCTCCTGCGCTACGAGGAGAAGGCCGCAGCGAAGTTCAGAATGATTTACCGGCTCGTGCACGGGGGGGAAGCGCCGCTGCCAGGCTACGTCTCGCGGACGACAGTGTTTTCGATCCCGGCGCGTCATGGACCAGTCGCTTTGTATCGCTATTTGACTGACCCTCACGCGTTCGGCGAGCGTGGCTTCGATGACATGCGCGGCGCGATGAAAGATGGGACCGCGGCGTTAGTTAAAGAAGAAGGTGAGAACCTGCCCACGATTAAAGGTGATATGGGACTGACGGCGGAGTTTTTGAGTCACGTGGCTCCAGCCCAGTCAATAATGACCGGCACGAGCTCGTTTCGGATCGACAAACTCGGTCTGTATCTTTCGGCGTATGGCGCGCAGACATACTTCAACGACTGGCTCCGCGTCGATTTCACCAAAGCGGATGCGAAACAGTTTGCCGACACGTTGCTCGAGGAAGTGCTCGGCGTTTACGAGCCACCTGACGTCGCGCTTGTAGATTATGGCGGATATGTCGAAGCGGCGTTTGCAGTACCTGCAAACCGTGTGCGTGCTGACGAGATCTTTCTCGAGTTCGTGTGCGAGATTGCGACTGTTTGGGGGACGTTGCTGGGCGCGCGTGGTTCTTCGCGCGGCGAATCGTTCGTAGCGAGAAACGTCGGACTACGAAATGTCTGGGAGCAGGGACGGTGGAAGGTCAAGTTGATCTTCATGGACCACGACGCGCTCTCGTTGCCCGATCTCGAGATCGGTCACTTCTTCGCGCAGGGCGCCATGCCGGCTATGCTGCTCGACGAACGTCACCTGTGGGGACGTGCGAACCCGGCGCTGTTTCCGACGAGCATCGTCGGTTACCTGATGAGTATTTATCGAATCAGCGGTGAGCTCGAAACGCGCGCCCAGAAGTTGGTCGAAAAGGAATTGAAAGCTGCGTACGACAAGACGCAACAGGCGATGTTGAACGACCGCCGGCTGCGCGCGTTCTTCAGCGATATTTTCATGAGCCGCTTGTTT
>DATFDT010000206.1:0-10745 GCA_035251975.1 Pyrinomonadaceae bacterium
CTTGTTCTATTTTTGACTTGTTCTATTCTTCAATGTTCATTCACCCGCCAGCGAGGCGTGTGGAAGAATTGACGGTGGTATGGGTTCGAGGAAGCGCGAGAGTGTTGGTGTGCCGTCTGTTTCCGGTCCGCGGTAAACATCGACCGCCGGATAGACGAAGTGCAAGTCTTTCTTCGCGCGCGTGGTGGCGACGTAAAGCAGCCGTCGCTCCTCTTCGTAATCGTCAAACTCATCCTGAAACCTGCTCGACGGAAACCAACCATCAGTCATCCAGATCAGGAAAACGTTGTCCCACTCGAGTCCTTTCGCCGAGTGCACGGTGGAGAGCGTCACGAAACCACTGCTGCGGCGCGGCGTGTTTTCCTGTACGACTTCGGTCGGATCGAGCGCGATGTCGTCGAGCAGCTTCACCGCCGTTTTGTAACGTTTGGCGATCGATTGCAGATGCTCCAGATCGCGCCCGCGACGCTGTACGTCGTCATATTTATTCTTCAAAAGCGGCTTGTAGAAGCGTAGCACTGTCGACAACTGCTCGCCGGGCGTTTTGCTTTCGACGATTGTGCAGAACACGCGCGCCAGTCGCTGCAGTTGAGTTTTGTAAGCCGCGCGACCAGGGAAGCGCTGGAGCTTCTTGAACAACGCTGCCTTGGTTCGTGGCGATCGAAACTCTCGCTGTTCGACGCCGAGGTGTTCGAGTATCTGGTAAACCGTAGCGTCGCCGATGTGATCGATCAGCTTAAGCGCGCGAAACCACGAGAGCGTGTCAGATGGCTTAACGACCACGCGCAAAAACGAGAGCGCGTCTTTGATATGCGCCGATTCCGCAAACCTGATTCCGCCAAACTTGCGAAACGGAATGCCCTGCCTGCCGAGCTCGATCTCCAGATCAAACGAATGCGAGCTGGAACGGAACAGCACCGCGATCTCACTCAGCGGCACGCCTTCTTCGCGAAGCTCGGCGATGCGCTGCGAGACGAATCGTGATTGCTCGTTCTCGTCGTTCGCGCTCACGACCACCGGCGCCTGCCCGCCTTCGATACGCGAGTAAAGACGTTTTTTGTAGCTTTCCTTAACGTCGGAAATAATCGCGTTGGCGACGTCGAGAATCGGTTGCGTGCTGCGGAAGTTTTCTTCGAGCTTGATGATCTTCGATGACGGGAAGAGCTTCGGAAACTCGAGCATGTTGCGATGACTTGCGCCGCGGAACGAGTAGATCGACTGAAACTCGTCACCCACGACGGCGACGTTATCGTGTCGCGCGGTCATGAGTTTCACGATCTGCGCCTGGAGCTTGTTCGTGTCCTGATATTCGTCGACCATTATGTAGCGATACTGGTCCGAGATCTGTTCGCGCATCGTCGCGCTGTTTTCGAGCGCTTCGCGGAATCGCACGAGCAGATCGTCGTACGTCAGCATGTGGCGGCTGCGTTTGAACTCCTCAAACGTCTTAAACAACGTTTCGAGATTGCGACGCTCGTCGACGAATTGCGGGTAGTGCTGGTTCAACACCTGCTTTAGCGACAGGACTTTGTTGACCATCATGCTGAACATGGCGCCGATGGTTCGCTTACGCGGGAAGTGTTGCGCTTTCGTGAGGCGAATTTGGCGTCGCAGCAGATCGATCAGATCTTCCGTGTCACTTTGATCGAGTACCGTGAAGTTTTTCGCGACGCCGGCTTCGTCTGCAAACTTTCTCAACACCGAGTGGCCCAACGAGTGAAATGTTCCACCCGAGACGCGCTGGCAACGCGCATCGGCGAGCGCAGCGGCGCGCGTCAACATGCTGGCTGCAGCGCGTCGTGTGAACGTCAATAAAAGAATCGACTCGGGCTTTGCTCCGATCTCAACCAGACGCGCGACACGATAAACGAGCGTGCGCGTCTTTCCAGTACCTGCGCCGGCGACGATCAGCAGCGGACCTTCAGTGGTTGTGACTGCTTTAAACTGCGCCTCGTTTAATTCCTTTTCGTAGTCGACCGCACGAGCGGCGCCGGTGCGCTTCAACACGAGTCGCGTTCTCGGCGTGATCGGCAATGTTTTGCCGAGTTCGAGCTCGCGTTTGAGTGCTTTGAGCTCTTCGGCCAGCTCATCGATCGTTTGATAACGATCCTTCGGCGTCTTGGCGAGCGCTTTTGTGAGTACTCGTTGCAGATCGTGAGGAAGCTCTGGACGTCCGTCGCTCGGAAAGCGTGGGTCGCGATGAAGGATTGCGTGCATCGTGTCGATGCGGTTGTCGTGTACGAACGGCGCCGTGCCCGTCAGCATTTCGCACAGCACTACGCCAAACGAGAACACGTCGCAGCGACGATCGACACGTTGGCCCAGCAACTGTTCGGGCGCCATGTAATTCACGGTGCCCAGCAGTGTGCCTGACTCCGTCTGAACGCCGAGCACGAGTGTTTTCTGTTCGCTGTCAGCGACGAGCGCGCGCTCTCGCTCGGCGACGAGCTTTGCGAGTCCAAAGTCGAGAATCTTCGCGTAGCCGTCGCGACTCAGCATCAGGTTCTCGGGTTTCAGATCGCGATGAATGATGCCTGACTCGTGCGCGCGCGCGAGTCCAGCGGCGATCTGGATCGCGATGTCGAGAGTTTCCTTTAGCTGCAGGCCATTCTTTTTGATCTTGTCGCGCAACGTCTGGCCTTCGACGTACTCCATCGCGATGTAAGGTGTGCCGTTGTCTTCGCCAACTTCGTAAATCGTGAGAATGTGTGGATGGCTCAACGCCGACGCCGCGCGTGCTTCCTGAAAGAAACGGCGACGGCGGTCCTGTTGCGAGACATACTCTGATGGGAGGAGTTTGAGTGCCACCGTGCGCTGGAGCTTATTGTCGTAAGCCTTGTAGACGGCGCCCATGCCGCCCGCGCCGATGGGCTCGACGATCCGGTAATGCGCAATGGTTTGAACCGGGAGAGGCTTCATGTCGTAATTTTAGCCGCAGATAGACGCAGATGATACAGATATGTTCTGATCTCTGTGAATCAGGCCAGAGAAGGAGTTACTTATGATATGTCCGCGTTGTGCGTCAAATCAGGGTGACGACATCAGGTTTTGCACGTCCTGCGGCGCGAATCTCCAGGCAGTGCGCGAGGCTCTTCAGGCTCCTGAGTCCGCAGGGAAGTTCAACTGGAATAACACGTGGGTGGCCGAGATGTTCATGTCGGGCCAGGCCAACGAGCTGCGCAAGCGTGAGATGGAACGCCTGCTCGGCATCACGCCCGAAATCAAGCGCTACAACGAAATCAAAGCGGGTGTGATCGTGAGCTGTGTCGGCATCGGCGTGTCGATCTTTCTGCACTTCATCATGCACGCGATTGCGGCTCAAAATCCGCGCGACGCTGAACTCCTCAACAGCATCTGGTTGGCAGGAGTCATTCCGTTCATGGTCGGGCTCGCGCTGATCATTAATGGTGTCGTGGTGAGTAAAAAGATGGTTGCGGTCATGGAGCGCGAGCAGAACAAGGCGAAGAGTCTTGACGAGGGAGCGGCTCCGTCTCCTCGTGGTTTGAAGTCTGCGGATACGAATGAGTTTATTCCTGCAAACTACAGCGTGACAGACTCTACCACCCGGCATCTCGAAGGTACGGAACGGAAAGCAAGTCCATGAACAGGATCTCGGGGATTGAGAAAGCCCGGGCGCCGTGGCACCTGCGCTGGTTTTACACGACCATGCGCAAGATGTTTGGTAAAGACCTGACGCCCGTGAAGCAACAAATGCGCGTGCCGGGGATGGTCTGGGGCAGCCTCGCGATGGAGGCAGGGCTCGGACGGAAGCGTAAAGTGTCTTTGCGATTTATTCAGCTCGGGAAAGTGCGGACTGCCGCGCGCGTTGGATGTCCGTTTTGAGTTGACATCAATTCTGCCGTTGGCAGAAAAGCTGGTTTGACTGATGAGAAGTTACTGGCAGTAGTTAAAAACGACCTCACACCGTTCTCGGATGTTGAAAAGCTCGTGATCGAACTGGCGGACGCGATGGCCAACACGCCATCAAACATTTCTGACGAACTCTACGCGCGACTACGCGAGAAATTCTCCGAAGAGCAACTACTTCAACTCGGCGGTCAAATCGCCTTCGAAAACTACCGCGCCCGCCTCAACCGCGTCTTCGACGTCGGCAGCGACGAACTGTATAAGCCGCAGATGAAAATCCGCGGCTAATTTTTGGTCAAATTCTCGAGTTCTTCCGGGGTGCGAGGCCAGTCGTCTTTTAATAGACGTGAGAGGGCGCGGTCGGCGAGGAGTTTGCCGCCGGTCTGGCACGTGGGGCAGTAGTTTGTTTCATTTGAGCCGTAACGGATGCGCTGGATCTTGTTGCCGCAGCGTGGACACGGTTCGCCGTATTTGCCGTGTGTGGCCATGTCGGGGCGGAAGGCTGTCACCTTTTCCGGAAAGCGATCTCGTGAGTCGATACGCAGTCGCTCGAGCCAGTCAGTCAACGTGTGCTTGATCGACTCAAAGAGGTGCTCGACGTCTTTGTCTGAGAGTTTCTGAGTTAGGGTGAACGGCGACAGGCGTGCTTCGAAGAGGATCTCGTCGGAGTAAGCGTTGCCAATGCCGCTGAGTATGCGTGGATCGGTGAGTGCGCGCTTCAGTGTGTGATTCTTCGCGCGGATCGCTCGCGCAAAGTCTTCGAGTGTGGCGTCAAAAACTTCGAGTCCGCCCGGATCGAGATTATCCAACCCGGCTTCATCCTGGACCACATGCAGCGAAGCACGCTTCTGTGTCCCCGCTTCAGTCAGGACCAGACTGCCGGTGCTGAAGTCGAACACAGCCAGACTTCGACCCTTAGCAGCCTTTGCGCGCTCGTTGTACCAGTGCAGTCTGCCTGCAATCATCAGGTGCAGCACGAGCCACAGATCCCCTTCGAGGCCGAAGCAGATCCGCTTGCCAAGCCTGCGCAGCTCGACGATCTTTTTGCCTTCGACGCTGGACAGCGGGGGCACGGCCGTTCGCAATAGAAAAGGACTCGCGATACGGACGCGTTCGAGAACACTGCCTTGTATTCGTTTCTCGAGAGCCTCGATATAAACGACGATGTCCGGCAGTTCAGGCACTAATTGTTAACTCTGCTTAAACGGTACTGCGGCTCCTCGTCATCCGGTAGATCCAAAGCACGAGAATGGCGCCGAGTATCGAAAGCAGGAGACCGCCCGGCTGAAATCCTCTGGTGTCGGAACCCCAGATGGCCCAACTCACGAGGCCGCCGATGACGGAGCCGAGAATGCCCAGGAGAATCGTGGCGATAATCCCCATCGGGTCTCTTCCCGGCATGATCAGACGCGCGAGTGCACCTGCGATTAATCCAATGATTAACCACCAAATGAAATTCAGCATCTGTTTGACCTCCCTGTGTGCCGCGTTTATACCACTCATTCAGTCTGATAGAAAGTCACAAGAAACACACAATCCGTGTTTTTAATCTGCGTTCATCCGCGTTACCGGATTTTTTTCGCACCATAAAGCTCTGTAAATAAGAAGTGGATCTTCCCATCCTTCCCAACCACGAACACGACCTCATTCTCATTCTGCGCGCCGAACGTAAACTTCCGTTCGCCACTCTTCGTCATTGCATAATCCTTCTCATCAAATTTCATAAACAGCTTTCCATCTTTGATCGATACCTCCCACGTCTGCGGTGCGTGCGAGTAAGTGCCAACGTATTCACTCATCTCTGAAGCTGTGGGCGGCGCAACCGGCGCGGGTTTTTCTTCTTCGTCTTTCAATCCCAGCCCGAGCTCCATCGCTTTATTGAGACTCTTTTGCATCGTCTCTCCGCTCTTGTTCGTCAACACAATCACCGCAAACTTTTTCGACGGCACCATCTGGATCATCGATCCGTAACCGCGACTGAAGCCACCATGGCCCACAAACTCCAGCCCTTTATACTTGAACACCGTCAACCCGTAGCCGTAAAACGAGTCTGTTTCGCCGGGCACGGGCACGTGATGTTGGACCATCTGGTTGATCAGCGACGGCGACAGCAGTTGTTTGCCCTCGACTTTGCCTTCGTTCATCAACGCGATGACCCAGCGCGACAGATCTTTGGCGTTCGAAAAGATCGAGCCGGCGGGCCACATCGCCACGTTATTGAACATCGGCCTGATGATCGTTGCCTTGCCTTCCTGGACCACGTGGCCAGTTGCGAATGGATAAGTGATCGCCATGAACGGCCGCAGCGTGGTCCGCTCCATACCGATCGGCTTGAACAGTAGGTCGGTCATCGCATCAGCGTAAGGCTTACCGTACAACTCCTCGACAACGAAGCCTGACAGCCAGTAGCCGGGGCTCGAATACGAATAGATCTCACCTTGATCGGCGAAGAAGACCTCGTCTTTCCAACCGCGCACCATGTTGCCGAGCGACGGATCATCATTCGAGATCACGGGCGCAGCGAAATCGCGGATACCGGCGGAGTTGCTCAAGAGGTGATGTGGTGTGACCTGGCCCAGCTTCGCGTTCAGGCCTTTCACGCGGTTGCCGATCGGCTCGTTCATCTTGATCTTGTTGTTTTCAGCGAGCGTGAGCAGCGCGGCAGCCGTGAACATCTTTGTAGTCGAGCCGAGACGAAAGAGCATCTCCGGCTGCATCTCTGCACTCGTCTCGACGTTCGCGACGCCGAACGCTTTTTGATAGACGATCTGATCGCCGCTGATGACGGTAATCACCGTTCCGGGTGTGTTCTTTTCTTTGAGCTCGGCTGGAATCAGCTTGTCGAGTTCGCTGAAGTCAATCGCCGGCTTAACTGCTCTGGGTTTTGCGATCACCTGAGTGATGAGAAAGCCAAGACAAAGCACTACCAACCAGCAGATTACGCGCGCTCGTTTCATTTATTTGTCTCCTTGAGGATTGCGGCTCAGACACACCACCGCATGCAAGCGCTTTTTATACGCACGCACACTAATCAGGGTTCTTGTATAACGGTCCAATTAAATGGAGAGATGGATATCGGCTAATATCAGGTGGTAAACTGCAAGCGACTTATCGATTCGGAGGAGTTTAGACATGGAAAACGGGAAATTAATCGAAACCAATCCGAACAAAATGAGTGGCACTCCTGTCTTTCGTGGCACACGAGTGCCCATTCAAAACCTGTTTGATTGTATCGAAGAGGGCGAAACAATTGACCAGTTTCTAGAACAATTTCCTACCGTCACTCGAGAGCAAGTGAACGGGGTTTTGGAGCTCTCGAAGGAAAGGCTATTAGAAGGTGAAGTTGCTGCTTGACGAATGTGTGACGCGCCGCCTCAAGCGCGAATTCGCTACTCACGAAGTTCATACAGTTGAAGAAGCCGGATTTAAGGGATTGGAGAATGGCCACCTTCTAAGAGCCGCATCTGGTATAGACTGATTTATTTCTCTGCCACAAAATACAGAAACTAAAACAACGTGTCTTTAACCGAATCTCGCGTTGATATGAGTATCTTTGCAAGCATGAGGTTCGATTTAAAAAAGCTCATCTGCATTGGTTTCTTGATTGCGTCGACTCTAAATTCAACGGCGACCCAGACGCGCGGGCAATCAACTTGCTCCGACGGCTGGTATATCACCGGCTACTACGTCCCGCGTGAAGACGAACTGCCTGACACTACTGAACAGATTAACGTCGAACGTCTCGGCGATCTTAGTTTCAGTAAAAAGTTCCTTAACGAGATTCGCACTGAAGGTTGGGGCATCACGCGCTTCGGATGGGCGCTCGGCTATTACTCGAATGGTTGGCATCGTTCTAACTCCGGACCGCTCGATGCTTCCGGGAATCGACTGACTGACGGCGCGATCGCCATCGATCGCTCTGTCATCCCGCGCGGCGCCAACGTGCAGATCGCCACCTTGCCGAGTCCGTGGGCATCAAAGACTTTCCGCGCCACCGACGTTGGTAACGGCATCGTCGGGCAACACATCGACGTGTTCACAGGCATCGGTCTCGCGGCAGAACAGGAAACGTTCCGCATCACGTCAAACAACAACCGCGTCTGCTTTTGATCGATTACTTGTCGACCTGGGCTTCGGTTTCCCAGTTATACGGTGGCTGTGAGGTTAAGCGAGGATCTGTGGTTGATATACATCTGAATCCGACGAGCAGTTCGTCTTTGCTCAACTTCCCCTGACGGTGCAACTCTGCGTCTGGATCCGGTTGTGGGGCGTTGATGGCTCGAGCACACTCCTCAAACGAATTGTATTCACCTTCTTTAGTCCAATCTGAATAAGGAGCACGAACGTACGGCGTGCCTTTGCAGGGTTCAGAATTTTCGCAATCATCCGGCAGTAATTTAGGAGCAACGAGTAATGCCCAGCGAGTTGGTTTGCTCGGACTAGGTTGACTGGGCGGAGTCTGACTCGAACGCGAACACGATGACAGAAGTAAACAGACGAATACCAGGAAAGTAGACCGCGAGAATGTAGACACAATAACGTCCCTCTGAATGAGAATAACACGCACAAGAAGCAGCGGGGGCAAGCCCCTCTTCCTGACTTGTTCTTGCCTCAGAACGTTGGAGAAATTTAGCCAGTTCGAATGGAACAAGTCAGGAAGAGGGGCTTGCCCCCGCTGCTCTACGGCGTTGATTACGTCTCTTGACGCAAATTCTCTGCAAGGACGTCGAGCAAGTCCGGTTCCGGCAGACTGCCCAGGAGCGATAGTGCGTGTTTCGCCAATTCTCTGGGTACGTGACCGATCAGGTGTTTGACGCGTCCACCGTGATCGGGGAAGACATCGAAGATGCCGTACTTGTTATCGTCCGTGTGTATGGCAAACCACGCGGTCGTGTCAGGCTCCTCCAACACCAGCGCTCTCGCGTCGCGCAAGAATTGTTCGACTTGCTGCTGGTGGCCTTCCTTCGCTTCGAAAGTCAGGACCAATCCTTTCGTGTTCGGTTCCGCGAGTGGAGTTTCGGGAAGCTTGTATGCCAGTATGTCGAGTTTCTGTATCTTAGGTGGCTCAGACAACAGCGTCGCAGCATTTTCCATGAGCGCCTTTGCTACTGCACCTGAAAGATGCGCGTCTCGACCGGCATCATCCGGGAAGACGTCAAAGATTCCGTACTCCGATCCGTCAAAACGAATGGCAAACCACGCGGTCGTCGCCGTCTCCTGTTGGACCAACGGAAGCGCTGAGACGAGAAAATTCTCCACCTGTTCGTGCATGTCAGATTTAGCTTCTAACCTGACGAGTAAACCTTTGGTTATCATGTGAGCAGTCTCCTTGTTTGAACATACTATCGTAGGTACAAAGATGACCACAAAAGACACAGACGATTATGAATCGAGAACTCGAGGCGCAGGCGGCACACCGGGCGGACTTGCAGAGTTCTTTATCGGCCTCGTGATGGTTATAGCCGGAGCCTATTTGATCACAAATCGTATCGTGGTGGTAAGTGGTTACTGGTCTTTCTGGGGATACAGCGCCTTTGGCCTATCATTGATCCCATTGATCTTCGGCATCGGAATACTCTTCTTCAACGGTAAATCAATCGCCGGCTGGCTACTCTCATTCATCGGCGTCGTGATCATCTTCACGGGCGTCCTGATGAATCTTCACATTTATTTTCAGCCTACAAGTCTCTTCGGCACGATCGTGATGATCGTGCTCTTAGCCGGTGGAATCGGATTAATCGTCCGGGCCATTGCCCCTCACGGCCGGCGTGAGGCAGACTAGTTCTCGGCGAGTTTCTTTCAGACTCGGCTCTTTCAAACCAGGGTCCGAATGAGAAACCAGTAGATGCCCGCGAGGGTGAGTAATAAAGAGAGTGCCGGAACGTGTTTCAGCATGAACGCGGGGCGACGCTGTAATCGCCATATCAAAGGCAAAGTGACAGCGGCGATTGAGAGTTGTGCAAGCTCGACGCCCAGGTTGAATGACAAAAGTGGGATGGCGCCGTGGGTTCCCGCATGTATTCCAGTCGCAGCGATGCCCAGGTCTTGAAGAGTCTGTGCGAAGGCGAGTCCGTGAATCAGACCGAAGCCAAATGTCACCAGCCACCGCTTCGCCAGTTGTCGGCGGACGAGGTTCTCGATTCCGACGAAGACGATTGATGCGGCGATCAGTGGTTCGACGATGGTCGCCGGTAAAGTGACGACGCCGAACGTTGCGAGCGCTAACGTCAGGGAGTGCGCGATCGTGAATGAGGTGATGATTCGCGCGTTGCTCGACAGTGAGCCACCTGTGAGAAGCACGGCGAGAAGGAATGCGAGGTGATCGTAACCGGTAAGGATGTGCTCGATACCGAGGACAAGAAAACGGAAGAACCGTTCGCTGCTCGAACCGGAGTTGGTTTGTAGAGTGATCGTGAGGTCTTTCGATTCAGCACTGAGCATGCGCTCGGCGAGTAGTTTGCCATTGCTGTCTCGCACTGAAAGAAATTGCTTGTGACCGCGAGGCAGGTGTTCGAGTGCGACTGCGGTCAGGCGCAATTCGCTGGCGGGCGAGTTTGGAAATTCCAGGATGAAATGGATGCTGGTTGTGTCGGGCGTCTGAACATCAAAATGTCTTAACTTCAGTATTTGTTCATCGGCTTTGATTTCCAGCAGGCGCTCGCCAACGTTTTGATCCAGATCGACACGAGCAAAACTAACGTCCGCCACAATTCGATCAGGCAGAATGCGAACCTCAGCCGCACTCAACCCCGGATCATGGGCCAGCACCGTCCCGCTCAAAAGAAGGACCAGCATCACCACTTTCGGAAGACGTTTTGTCATTAGCTCAGTCTCAAAAAATTTTCAGATCCTCAAGAGTGGTAGGGGCGAACAAGTCA
>DATFDT010000207.1:0-6514 GCA_035251975.1 Pyrinomonadaceae bacterium
TTCCGCTTCGCGTTCCTTATCGGTGTAGAGCCGCGTGTATTGATAACCGATCGCGATCTGCCCGGCGATCGATTGCAGAAAACTCACTTCATCATCGAGCCACTCGCGCGGCGAGTGAGTGGTATGTAGACCAACGAGGCCCAGCACGTCATCGCCAAGCATCACCGGTACGACGAGCAACGATCGCGTACCGAGACTCGCGGCAAGATAGCGCACCTTCTGATCAATCTTAGCGGCGGAGATATCGTCCAATCGGATCGGTTTCCGCAGATCGACATGTTCCTGAAGTTGTTTGAGATCGAGCGGGATCACCGTGCCGAGACTCGAAGGCACATCATTCGACGCGCGCCATTCGTGACTGATGCGCAGCTCGCTCGCAGACTTCAACTGGATCACGTCGCAGCGATCGACGTTCATCATCCGGCCCAGCTCGGAGACGATGACGTTGAGGAAGCGGTCAAGATTGATGGCGTGAGGCAGAGTCATCGCGAGGCGGTTGATAATCCCCTCGCGCGCCTCATGCATTTTGATCTTGCGTTCCAGAGAAAGCGATTGGGCGGTATTCGACATCGTTCGGGACAATTTAACCACGGATGACACGGATAAAAAAATCAGATTTGTTATCTGTGTTATCCGCGGTTAATATAACGTAGCATGCCGATTTACGAGTACGAATGCAAGAAATGCCAAGCTCACGTCGAGGCCTTTCAGAAGGTCAACGACAAGCCGCTGACGAAGTGCCGCAAGTGCGGCGGGAAGCTGGAAAAGAAGATCTCCGCGCCCGCGATTCAGTTCAAAGGCTCCGGCTGGTACGTCACCGATTACGCCGGAAAGACAACTAAAAGCGAGAAGTCGGAATCCGAGTCAACGACCGAATCAAAAACGGAAAAAACAGACAAGAAGACGAAAGAGAGTTCCCCCCAGAAGACTTCGAAGACTTCCGACAAGCCTTCACCCTCTAAAGCTTCAACCGGCGAATAGCCGCTCCGGATTTCAACATGCGTTCGCGATGTAAACTCCTGATCACCCTCCTCGTCATCGGATTATTGTCGATCTCGATCGTGGCCCAATCCGGCGTTCGACCAAACGCGAACGCGGCGGGCGGCGTGATGATCGGCGTCGTGGCGCGACGCGATAACAAGCAGACCAACCCGGTCACCAGCAACGACGTTGCCGTTTTCGACAACGGCGTCCAACAGTCGATTCGCAATTTCACGCCCGATCCGTCGCCGGCGCGCATCGTTCTGCTCGTCGACAATTCACTAACGATTCGCGCGGACGTTGAGAAGCTCGAGCAGGCCGCGCGCGAGTTCGCTTACGAGATTTACGAAGGCGACAAGCTGCTGATCGTCGGCTATGACGAACAGGCGGAGATCGTTTCTGACTGGACCGATGACGCGAAAGCGATCGAGTCGTCGTTGAAGCTGTTTCGAAAGAAAGGCCAGCCCCACTTGTTCGACGCGATCCGTGCCGTGGTCGAAGAAGCGTTGCGGCCGCAACAGAATCCGAAGCGCATCATCGTCGTGATCAGTGATGGTCTTGATCGTGGCAGCAAAGCAACGTTTGAACAGACGCTGGCGGAGCTGCAGACAGAAAACATCATGGTCTATGCGGTGCAGGCAGTAGATCGCACCCGTGGTGCGATTCGACGCGACGTGCCAAAGCCGAAAGTCGTGATTGATAAGCTGGCGGAAGGAACCGGCGGACAGATTTTCTCGATCGACGAACCGCAAGTAGCAGCGAAAGCGATTTGCGATGAGCTAAGACAGAATCGTTACGTACTCTCGTACGTGCCTTCTAGCGCTCCATTTGGACAAGCCCGCAGTTTGTTGGTGGTCGGCAACGAAGGAATAACCGTCCGGTCTAAATCAATGCAACAACCGAATTAGTTTTTCCTCGAATAGAGATAAAACAGCCCGCCCATGATCAGTAAGATCAGCACCTCCATGAAGACGAAGAAGCTGAACGAAAACACTCCCTCGTCCGTGAACGCGTTCGAGTAAGCGACGTACGTTCCCATCAGCACACCGCCCGCGATCCATATCACCTGACGCTTCTTGTCCCACACTACTTCAATATCCCTGACAGCCAGTGGAGCAGATTGAGCGCGTATTGCTTATTGTCGTTCCCCGGCACGTTCATTCCCATCGTGCGTTTGTCCGGCCCTGAGATCTGCGCCGACAACATCGCCGCTTCGCCCTGGACCACCACGCGCCCTTTGCCAAACTTCAATGCAATCGCCTGAGCACGTCCGGCGGCTGGAGTTGACGTTTCGGCTGTGTACTCCGGCTTATCAGTTGCCGAGTCGGCCAGTTTGAGAATCTCGACACTGCCTTCCGGTCCTTTCAATGATTGACCCGTGAAACTGCGGACGAGATTGAGCCGCTCATTCGCATCACGGCCTTCAGCGATGGGGTGGTTTGCGAGGAGTTTGTTTTCGCGCGAGAAGATCAGTTGTGTGGGACTGCCGGCGACGCAGTTTTGCGGATCGAATGTGTAACCTTTGCTCATCTCGACGCCGAAACTGTTCGCGAGTGCCGAGGCTGCGCCACCAAACGGCGCGTGATCGGCGATGAGCAGCAACGCACCGCCGCCCTTCACCCAATCGGCGACAGCGGCGATCTCTTCTGTAGTAAACGCTGAATCGTCAGCGCCTTTGTCGTCATCTTCTTCGGCGCCAAGGGCGTTGGCGATGACGAGAATCTTGAAACCGCTGAGTCTTGTTTTGACGAATGGCTGTCGATTGCGAATGACGTTGTAGCCGTCGTTCAACAGCAGATCGACAAATGGTTTATAGCGGCCGTCGGTGGTGTGGAAGTTGTGATGCGCTTCGTCGAACATCACGCGCGGCCCATCTTTTTTATACGCGGGCTTCGCGACGGACGTATCAAATTCCGGATCGGCTTGTTGCTGCGCGAGGCCCGGCGTCAAACACACGAGTAACGTAAAGATTGCGATAACAAGTTTCATAATCATGCTTAACGAGATTGCAGTTTCGACAGTCGCTCAGCCGCGCTGTGCAGCGTCTCGTCCTTCTTACAGAAGCAGAAGCGCACCTGTTGCGCGCCGTCGGCGGGATTGCTGTAGAAGCTCGATCCAGGCACACACGCCACGCCAATCTCCCGGATCAAATGCCGCGTGAACTCCACGTCATCCGCAAAGCCAAACTTCGAGATGTCAGTCATGATGTAGTAAGCGCCGTCGGGTGCGAACGTTCCGAATCCCGATTGCTCGAGCACCGGCAACAGCATGTCGCGACGCCTTTGATACTCGCGCTGCATCGTGTCGTAATACTCCTGCGGTAACGACAACGCGTAAGCGCCCGCTGCTTGCAACGGCGCCGCCGCACCGACAGTCAGAAAATCGTGGACCTTGCGAATGGCACCCGTAATCTCCGGCGGTGCGATGCAGTAACCCACGCGCCAACCCGTCACCGAATATGTCTTCGACATCGAGTTCACGACAACTGTTCGCTCGCGCATGCCGTCGAGTTGGGCCATCGAGATGTGTTTGATCTCGGCGCCCTCACGCGGATAGAGAATGTGCTCGTAAATTTCGTCGGTAAAGCAAAGCGCGTCAAACTCCTGGCAGAGCCCGGCAACAAACTCCATCTCATCGCGACTAAAAACTTTTCCGGTCGGATTATTGGGATTGCAGACGATGATGGCTTTCGTCTTCTTATTGAACGCCGCTCGCAACTGATCGCGATCGAAGGTCCAGTCAGGCGCGCGCAACGGCACGTAAACCGGATGCGCATCGGAAAGGATCGCGTCAGGCGCGTAGTTCTCGTAAAACGGTTCGAAGACAATAACTTCTTCGCCGGGATCGACAGTCGCCATCATCGCCGCGATCATGCCTTCAGTTGAACCGCAGGTGACCGTGATCTCCGCTTCCGGATCGATCTCAATACCGAGATACGAATGTGTCTTCGCGGCAATCGCGTCGCGAAAATCTTTCGAGCCCCACGTGATGGCGTACTGATTGATGTCCTGATCGATCGCTTCCATCGCGCGGCGCTTGATGTCGGCTGGCGCGGAGAAATCGGGGAAGCCTTGCGACAGGTTCACGGCGCCATACTTCAACGCCTCGCGCGTCATCTCCCGAATCACTGACTCGGTAAACGAGCTCGCCTTTTTCGATACATGCCTGCTCTTTGAGGGTGATGGACTAGTCATAGGGAAGCAATTTAACCACAGATTACCCGGATTTAAGGAATGATCTGCTCGCCGGCGGCTTCGCGTTTCAATTGTGTGAGGATTGAGCGGATCGCAGCGGCGTAACTGCCGTTGGGCGCTAATTCCAGATACTTCTCGTAAGCAGTCACGGCTTCTTTCGGCTTCTCGACGCGTTCGTACGCAGCGCCGAGCATCTGGTAAATGACGGGCTCGCTATCAGAAAGTTGGACCAGCGCCTTTTTGTATTCGACGATCGCTTCTGCAAACTGGCCCTTGTCTTCCCAAACTTTCGCCATGCCGACGTAAGCTTCAGGTTGCAAACCGCCGCCTTCCCTGATCGACCGTCGAAATGATCGTATCGCATCGTCGTCAAATGCTTCTTCGCGATAAATGCGACCCTCAACCGCTGAAGCTTCGGCGTACGATGGCCTGACTCGTCGCGCGGCGTCAATCGCGGCATGTGCTTCTTTGAACTCGTTGAGCGACATCAGCAGGCGCGCGAGTCCGACTTGCGCAGCGGGAAATGCGGGCCGGAGCTTGATCGCTTCACGATATAGATCGACGGCTTTTTCCATCGACGCCTCATCGCGCGCTTTCTCACGTGCAGCTTCGGCTTCCTGAAATTTCAGCTCTGCCGGATCAGTCGTGGCCACGAGCTTCACAGTCAGCGCGCGGCGCCCGGGAAGCAGCGCAGCACTAGTCTCTTTAAATCCGTTCGCACGAACGCGAACTGAATGTCGACCTGCGGAGACTTTCGTGAGCGTGAGTTTGCCGGAAGCGTCCGTCATCCCACGCCGGATCTCGTCGATCCAAACAATGGCATTAGGTTCACTTGTGATTGTGACAGAGGCTTGCGCGTGAATAGAGGGCGCGACGAGTAAAAACAACAGGACCGCAAATCCTAACTTCATAATCCGTAAACAATCCGTGTAATCCGTGGCTATTCTTCGCCGTTGCCACTGACGCGCCGCTTTCTCACGTTCGGATCGTCACCGGTCACAGCGCGCGACCCGACTTCAGGCCGCCAGTTTCCCTTGTCATCGTAAAGCCGCAGGTATTGTAAACGGTTTCGCACCACACCCTGAACGTACCCGCGCGTCTCTTTGAACGGCACAGCTTCGGCCCACTCGTCCAGCTCCAGCGGCAGCGACGCCTTCCATCGCACTGCTCTCAGCGGACCAGCGTTATAAGCCGCAGCCACATACTCGATGCGGCCAAATTTGTCGATCTGATCGCGCAGGTAAGCCGTTCCCAATTGAATATTCAAACGCGGCTCGTAAAGCGATTCGGCAGTGATCTCACGATTCACGCCATACTTTCGCGCCGTTAGTCTCGCCGTCGGCACGAGCACCTGCATCAGCCCGTAGGCAGCCGCGCCGGAACGCGCGCGCGTAATGAAGACCGTCTCCTGGCGAATCAAACCCGCAACCTGATACGGATCGAGATTACGCGCCTTCGACTCCTGCGCGATGATGTCCCAGTAAGCGAGCGGATAAAACACGTCCCACTGCTCGCGCGTCATCTCTTCCGGCTTCATCTGCGAATAATCGGGAAAACTGCGTCGCAGCGTATTGAGTGCGCGAACGTTGTCATCGTCAGAACGATAGATCTTCGCAATCGCGAGATTAACTTTCGGACTGTCCGGCGCTTTTTCGCCAGCCTTCGCCAGTTCCGACTGGGCCCAATCATCGAGCCCGATATTCGACAACTGATCGGCCTTCAAGATTCGCGTGTCTTCTTCTGGTCCAACTGTTTCTTCTGCAACTGTGACAGTCTTGAGATTCGCGACAGCACGAGCAACAACGGAATCCGGAGGAAACGACTTCGCAGGAGTGTTTCGACTCATCGCGCCCAGTCGTTGCTTCGAGAGATAGCCGTACCAATTCGCGTCGTAACGTTCGAGCATCGCCTCGTAAAGCGCGCGTGCTTCGGCGAGTTTCCCTGCGCGCTCCGAATCGCGCGCGGCCCAGTAGCCTGCGCGACCACGATTGTCGGTGTTCTTGTCAGCGTAATTTGCGAGATGCTCGGTGAGCATTCGCGACGATTCCGAGTAGTTTTTCGCCTGGTGCGTTTCCCAAGCGAGATCAAACTGTGCCTGCGCGACTTCTATCGAGCTGCCAAATCCATTGACCGCGGCGCGCTTGAAATACGAAGCGTCAGCCGAATTTTTTGCGTCAGACGCGATCTGCCCGACGGCGACAAACGTGCGCGGCGTGAAGTTGCTGTTCGGAAAATTGCGTCGCAACTCTTCGGCGGTCGCGCGGGCTTGTTCCCACTGTTTTGCACGCGCGTATGTTTGCGCGAGATAGAACATCGCTTCAGCGCGCGTCTCAGCGGCT
>DATFDT010000208.1:0-35464 GCA_035251975.1 Pyrinomonadaceae bacterium
ACACCCTGGCCAAACTCGAGCCGGTTAACCGTGATCACGACATGTCCATCACGCCGCACGTGGACAAACGCGTCTGGTGGATAAACTTTCGGTGGCGGAGGTTGCTGCGCAATCAGTAAAGATTTGTCGAGATAAAGCGAAATCAATAGTCCGCCGGTGGCGGCCGTGGTGAGCTGAATAAAACTTCGCCGGCTCAGTTGTGCCTTTGTGATTGAACGCATCACGCTGCTCCTTTGATCTGTCGCGAAGCGGTCGCGATGGCTTCACGAATACGCACGTACGTCGCGCATCGGCAAAGATTCCCGCCCATCGATTCGTCAACTTCCTTTTCCGTCGGGTTTGGTGTTCCTTTCAGAAGCGCAACCGCACTCATGACCTGCCCGCTCTGGCAGTAACCACACTGCACGACATCCTTTTCGACCCACGCATTCTGCACTGCGCGACCGACAGGATCGCTCGCGACGCCTTCGATCGTGACGATCTCTCGTTTACCAATCAGCGACACCGGGACCACGCACGAGCGTGTCGCCACGCCGTCAACATGTACAGTGCAAGCGCCGCACGCGCTGATGCCGCAGCCGTATTTCGTACCCGTCAACTTCAGCTCTTCTCGCAAGACCCAGAGCAGAGGCGTTGACGGATCAACGTCCACCGTCTTCTCAGAACCGTTCACAGTGAGTCGATACTTTGCCATGTCTTTTATCTTCCTTTTGGACAGGGTGTGCCTGCTTCTACCCATGTGCGAGTTGCGGCGACAAATTCCTGATGCGAGATGGGCGGCAGCGTGCGCATTGTGCCGTCGGGTCTGAGGCCAGGCTTCCAAGCCCAGAGCACAAGATCGGCTTCTGCGTGATGCTTTAACAACGCTGGCCCATCCATGTCCTCATTCTTCGAATGATCTGTCACCGCGCGACAGACGGCAGCGCTCGACATCGGCCGATCGTTAACGTCCTGCCATTGCATAGACAGTGGCGCGAGGTGCCAGTTAGGTCCACCCGGAACGCCAGTGCTGTCGGCATTGCTCTCTTGATGACAACTAATACAGTTCAATCCGGGCACACCGAAGCCTTCCGGACCGCGCACGACGTTCGCGAAATGACGGTGACGATCGTCGCCCTGTTGCGGATAGTTGGTCGCAGTGTGACAGTTGATGCAACGCGGCGAGACGAGTACGGCGTAGACCTGATCCCACGCTGCGAGTCCGGCGGCGGTGTTTACGCGATCCGGTTTTGCTGCCAATGAAATACTTATCGCAAACAGCGCAATAACAAAAAGCGAACGTATAGACGCGAACATTCAATCCCCCTTCTGGTCAGGGTTGGATTCGGTATCGGGGAACTACTTGGGGTGTTTGTAAATTATCACGCCGCGCGCGGGAAAGTCATTTGAATTCTTCTCTGTGCAACCTCTGTGTTATCTGTGTCTCTGTGGTGAAACTCTGCTCGGAAAACCACCACAGAGACACAGATAACACAGAGGTTGCACAGAGAAACCTCAAACTAGGCATCACAAATATTTTGTGCGAATATCCATGAAGTGACGAACAACTCAAGAAAGTGAGTTTAACTATGCGAGTAATCGGTGCGTTCCTCATTCTTCTCTCAATTGTATTTACCGTCTCCGCACAGAAGAATTATGAAGAGGTGTTGAAAATCGCCGAATCAGTTTTAGCTAAGAACTTCGTCGAGGTGAATTCGCATATGGCGGCTCAGATCGCTTACCAGGAAACTGGCAACGCTGAGCGAGCGCAGTTTCACAAGTTCATGGCTGACGGTCTGCTAAACTCCATCAAGTCGTCAGTCGACGGCAAAAGCCCGCAGACGGCCTTCGAAGTGATCTCGATCAATGAAGAATATGGATTGATCCGTTCTCTCAATCTACGTCCGATAGGACAAGCGCTGGCGATGGATAATGGCCATTTCTACGATGCGATGAAAGTGGTCGATCCGCAGACTAACCAGGAGTCAACGCTCTACTTCAATATTGATAAGCCTTTTAAGTGGGAAAGTCGAAAGAAGCCGTAATGAGCCATTCGGCAAACGAAGCGGTCCAGTTAAGTTTCAGGTACAGCGAAGAGGAATACCTCGCCGCGATACGTTTCTATTTCTGGCACTCCAAGACTCTCCTGGGGCGCGCGATAGTAACCTATGTGCTGTTCTCGGTGGGCTTGGTGTTGTTGCCGTTAGCGGTGGGCTTCTCTCTCCCCATTTGGGCCAACCTCGCACTGGTCGGCATCGCTGGGGTCGCGTTGTTCCATGGCTACGTCGTGGACCGTCCACGCACCTACTTCCAGGGTGATCCGAAGTTTCGCGACGACTACTACTTAACCTTCACAGACGCGGGGATCGAGTTTCATACGCAGAACATGAGCTCCATGACCGCGTGGAATTTTTATTCAGGTGTGGTTGAAAACGACAGCTTCTACATTTTGATCTATGGCAAGAACATTCACTCGCTCTCGATTGTTCCCAAGCGAGCCTTTCAAAGTAGTAATCAGGACACAACTTTTCGACAGATACTGCGTCGGAATGTAGATCCCACCTTGAAACTCAGTAACGGTGAGTCCGACCACGTTCCGCCACGTTTAGAGCCACCCGACTGGCGATAATTGAAACTTGTAATCCTCCCCGGCGTGTAACGTGCGCATGAGTCGGAACTACTTTCGAGCCTTTGGCGCACTTACTTTGTTGCTGGGTCCAGCGATATTAGGAGACATATTCTTTCGCGCACAGACACAGACGCAGTTGCTTCGCGGGCTCTTTCTGCTCGCAGCGGCAGAAGTGGTTGGCTTCGGTCTCGCCTTCCTGCGAAAGTGGGCCGCGCTTTACTTTTCAATACCATTATTTTGCTTTGGTCTTTGGCTGGCGTTCGTCTCAATCTCTAAGGTGGCTTTTCCTTTGAATGTGTTCGCCATTCTTCTCGGAATCTGGTTGACCCGCCCGCTCGCCCTCACGATTCGCCACTGGAAAGAACTGACGTGGGGTCGCAGGTTCTTCTAATTTTTTGTCGGAGCAGTCGCGCGGGCCTTCATGACCTGTTTCAAGAATCGCTTTGCTACTTTGCCCGCGACCGTTCCGCCCAACGAGCTCAACTTACCGCTGGCTACGACGATGTCGTATCTCGTATCGATCGCGGTATAGACATACTTCGTTAAGCGATCGTGATGTACTTCAAGAATCAGGTCTGCATCGTTGAGGTTTCGCGTAATAACCAGACCCATCTGTGAAAATTCTGACCTCTTCTGAAGTTTCTCTTCAATCACGGACGTGCCAACCAGTAGCGAAGACGATTTGACGTAGATCAGTTTTGCGGATCGGAGAGAAGCCACCGGATCGGGAATGGTGGACGACTGTGCCGAAGCGCCAGTCGTCCAAAGCAACAACAAACACAGCATTGCGGGTAGTGGAAGGAGTTTGTGGGAGTGTGTGGGGTGCGATCTCATGATGGACCGCAGTATCCCGTGTTTTGAGATTGCCGCTGATGATGTTTAGGACAGTTTCACGATTGTCACCTGTGATACGATTCGGCGTTCCGCAAATTTCTCCCTGGAGAACAAAACATGAAACGCGGCTTTGCATTTTGTGTCGTTGTTGTCTTTCTTAACATTGCGTGCGGGTTGCACAAACAATCTCAGACAAGTGAAAGCACGAATCAGCCCGTTCAGGCTGCTAAAGAGTCGCCGGCAAAGCCGGAGGCGCCAACAACCCCTGGTGAACTGCAGCCGGGCCAGGCGAGTGGCACTTATACCGCGAAAGGTGAAGTCGTGGAGTTGAAATACTCCTACGCTGGACGCGCGGAACGCTTTGGAACGGACTCACTGGTGGTCCTGGTGACAGACAAGCCGATTCCACCTGAGGCACTGGCCGAAGAGATAAAGTCAGCGACATTGTTGGAGGGCGAGAAGATCCGCGGCCTCGAATACGTATTCGACGACAACGGCATGTGGGTTCGTTATCACCCCAGCCAGTATCAGGAAAGCAGCAGCAACAAGCTCAAGGAATACAAAGTTGAAAACGGAATCGTCCGCGGCATCGACGACAACGCCGGCAACCTCTCAGACGGCAAATACGCCCGCTCTGTGAAATTTGTGGCTGCGATTGCGAAGTGAGGGGCTTTGCACAAAAAGTCTCGATCGCGCTCTTCTCTGTGCAACCTCAGTGTCCTTCGTGTCTCTGTGGTTGATGAATTCCGAGTAAAACCACACCACAGAGACACAGAGGAGACTGAGGTTGCACAGAGAAATCCCAGAACAAGGACTTTTTGTGCAAAGCCGAAGTGAAGGTAGTATTTTAGCCACAAAAAGGCAGCACTAGTTTTAGGACGCACGTGCCCGCGCCGACTGTGAAGGTGGTTCAAAAAGGCCAGGGTGAGGTTTTGTGCAAACACAATTACGCCGGTGTTTGGATTGAACTGATCCTTCACCATGTTCGCCGGATTGACGACACGGGACGGATCTCTCAGAAATAACACCGACTCCAAAGCTGCCGCCTGGTCAGCGGCTGGTCCAGTCTCTTCCAGTAGCAATCTGATCTCGTCGTCATTAAGAATCGTTCCCTTACCTTGAGCGTCTAGAGTTACGGCGTTGGTGGCGGCAGTGAGATTGACGAAAAATTGCTCGTCATCTTCTACGTCGGTGTCGCCATTGACCTGGACCACGATCTGTCCGCTCATCTGGCCCGCAGGAATCGTGACCGTCCCCGAGTTGGCAACAAAATCGACTGACGGCACTGCTGATCCTACTTGCGTCGCAAACGTAACGACAACGTCCTGTGTCGCAGCAGACTGGAGCGTCAACGGAAAACTAAGGCTCGTCGTGCCCGAGTTTCCTTCCACGGCCGACACATCACCAAGCGAAAATCCGATGGAGCCAGCAGTGGCGCAGGGAGAAAACTCCGAAGTGTTTCCTGACGGGTCAGTGGCAGTTGCGGTCAACAATTCACTCGAGGCCGTCACGTAATATCGAAATTCGCATTGCCCTGCACGTCTGTGGTTACGAGCGTCGATCCGATAGATCGCAAATCCGCTCAGCACTAACGACACGAGGGCAAAGATCCAGCTCCAAGTCTGGCCATGACGACGGGCCACGATTGTTTGCACGTTGATGAGTGAAAGGTATCCCACGAGCACCAGTCCCGGCCCAGGAAAGGAGGTATGTCGGTCAGAATGTAAGGCGCATTGGGAAGAGATAGTACGGTTCGGAGCTGGACGAATCAGAAGAATAGAACAAGTGAGGAAGAGGGGCTTGCCCCCGCTCGTCCAAATCCAAACAGCAGCGGGGGCAAGCCCCTCTTCCTGATTTGTTCTATTCTCTGTTCCTGACTTGTTTTATTCGTTGGTGTGTTCTAGTGGCGTAGGCTCAAACAAGATCAGGTTGCGTTTTTGGGTGGCGGTCAGCTTCTCGAGGAAATCCGCGCGCGAGATGAGTTTCGCGCCTAGTGCTTCGAGGTGAGGTGTCACCATCTGGATATCAATCCAGTCCAGGCCGCGCTCCTTCAGGTGATCGATCAAGAACAGCAGTGCTAACTTTGACGCATTCGATCGCAGCGAGAACATGCTTTCACCAGCAAAACTCCCACCAGCATCTACGCCGTAAAGTCCGCCGACGAGCTCAGTGCCTTCCCAAACCTCGACGCTGTGAGCATGGCCCAGCCTGTGCAGCTCGCAATACGCGCGGATCATTTGCGCGGTGATCCACGTCCCTGTTTCGTGCTTGCGTTTGATTGTCGCGCAGTGACTGATTACCTGCGAAAACGACCGATCGATAGTGAAGTGGAAATTATGCCTGGTGCGCGTGAGCCGCCGTGGAATGTGCAGCTCGTCAAACTCGATGATGCCTCTTTCCTCCGGGCAACACCACGGCACAAAATCCTCGACCGGCCATGGAAAAATCCCACGAAGGTAAGCGCGCAGAAGGTTTGTGGTGGTGAGAGGTCCACCTAAAGCAACAATGCCATCAATTGACTGTTCGGGATCGATGAAATGAATCAGGCCACTATGATGCGACATCAGGAAATTTCAATGAGAGTTCTTCGTTCTTCAGTTCTACCAAAACATCGCCGGCAACGGGCTCATTGCCAAACAGGATCTTCTCGGCCAGCGGTTCCTTGATCTTCACCTGGATCAAACGAGCCATCGGTCTTGCGCCGAGAAGCCGATCGAAACCACGTTGGGCCAACCACGAGCGCACTTCAGGCGAAAGCCTTACAACCACGTTCTTTTCAACGAGCTGCTCGTTCAATTCGGCAATAAATTTATCGACAATCTGTTCGATGACCTGGGCGTCTAATGCCTTGAACGCGATCCACGCGTCCAGACGATTGCGAAACTCCGGACTAAACGTGCGCTCAATCGCGCCTCTTCCCTGCCCTTTGCCCTGATCTTTCTGAAACCCAATCCCACTCTCGCTAAGCTCTCGCGCTCCGGCATTGGTCGTCATGATCAGAATGACATTTCTGAAATCAGCTTTCTTACCGTTGTTATCAGTCAGCGTCGCATGATCCATCACCTGCAGCAGGATGTTGAAGAGATTCGGATGCGCTTTCTCAATTTCGTCGAGCACTAACACTGCGTACGGAGTTCTGTTGATCGCGTCGGTCAGTAGACCACCCTGATCGAAGCCCACATAACCCGGCGGCGCTCCAATCAACCTCGACACGGTGTGACTCTCAGCATATTCGCTCATATCAAAGCGAATAAACTCGACACCCAAAATCACCGCAATCTGTTTAGCCAACTCAGTCTTGCCTACACCCGTAGGGCCGGAAAACAGGAAACATCCGACGGGCTTTTCGGGTTGGCCCAGCCCGGAGCGAGACAACTTGATGGCGCGAACGACCTGCTCGATCGCGTGGTCCTGGCCGAAGATCACGCCCTGTAGTTTGCTTTGCAGCTCTCCCAGCCGGACCTTTTCTGAGCTCACAACCGTCTTCGGCGGGACTTTAGCCATTCGCGCAACTACAGTTTCGATGTCCCGCGTGTCGACAACCTTCTTCTCGGAAGTTGAGTTCAACTTTAACGCCGCGCCCGCCTCATCAAGTACGTCTATCGCCTTATCCGGTAAGAACCGATCGTGCATGTACTTCGCGGACATCTCAGCAGCTACTCGTATCGCAGCGGCGCTGTACTCCACGCCGTGATACTCTTCGTAATAGCTCTTCAGTCCGTTCAGTATTCCCACTGTTTCTTCGACAGAAGTTTCTGAGACTTCGATTTTCTGAAACCGGCGGGCGAGGGCGCGATCTCTTTCGAACGACGCCTTGTACTCGCTGTAGGTCGTAGAACCAATACAACGCAATTCACCTGAAGCGAGCGCGGGCTTGAGAATATTCGAGGCATCCATCGAGCCGCCGTTAACGGCCCCGGCCCCGACTATCGTATGAATCTCGTCGATGAAAAGAATCGAACCAGGGATCTTTTTGAGCGCAGTGATCACGCCCTTGAAGCGCCGTTCGAACTCACCGCGGTATTTCGTGCCGGCCAGAACGGCTCCCATATCCAATGCATACAGAGTTGCAGATCGCAGCACTTCAGGAACTTCATCCAGATGAATCTTCAGTGCGAGACCTTCAGCAATAGCTGTTTTGCCAACGCCAGGCTCGCCCACATAAACCGGATTGTTTTTACGACGACGGCACAATATCTGAATCGTTCGTTGCAACTCATCGTTGCGGCCGATGAGTGGATCGATTTGTCCCGCGGCGGCACGCTCGTTCAGGTTAACTGTAAAAGCCTTTAATGGATCTTTGGCTGGCCGAGCTTCTTCCTCGCCTTCATCAGCGTCGACGTCACCGGTAGGTTGCGTCTCACCTACAGCAGAAATTCCGTGTGAGATGTAGTTGAGTACGGCAAGACGTGTGATTCCATGTTTATTTAACAGATACACTGCATGAGAATGCTCAGCGTGGAATAGCGCCGCCAGAACACCACCACCGTTCACTTCCTTTTGTTCGCTCGCTTGCGCCTGGAGCAACGCGTACTGCAACACCCGTTGGAATGCAATGGTCTGTTCCGGCAACGTGATCGGATCCGGATTAACCATTTCATCGTGCGCGGCAAAGAACTCCTCGATCTCCTTCTTCAAAGTATTGAGGTTGCCGCCGCAGGAATAGATAACGTCGCGCGCAGTCGGATCGACGAGCAACGCGAGAAGGAGATGTTCTAACGTGACATACTCGTGTTGTCGATTAGTCGCCTCTGCAACGGCCAGGCTTAAAGTGTTTTCAAGTTCCTTTGTGATCATCGTCCTCTTCCATCGTGCACAAGAGAGGAAACTCATTAGCTTGAGCCAGGCTTGTGACTTTGTCTACCTTCATCTCAGCGACTTCATAAGTAAAGACGCCAGCCAGACCAATGCCTTTCCTGTGTACGTCGAGCATGAGTCGAATGGCGTCGTTCTCGCCGTGATTAAATATAGTTTGCAGGATGAAGACGACAAACTCCATCGGGGTGAAATCGTCATTATGCAAAAGGACCTTGTAGAGCGGTGGTCGCTCCAGTCTTGTCTTACTCTCGGTCTTTTCTACAACGGCGCCGCCGCGCTCAAACTCATCCATCGGCATACAGCAACATTTAAGCGCTTGCGATTTCTCTGCGCAACCTCTGCGTCCTCTGCACCTCTGCGGTAAAAGAAACGAAAACGCATGTAAACCGCAGAGGCGCAGAGGACGCAGAGATTACGCAGAGAGAAATCTTAGCGGAGATTCATTACATAAATCTCGAAATTACCATCGCGGTTGGTCTGAAAGGCGAGCTTTGAGCCGTCGGGGGAGATTGCTGCTTGTGCGTCGGTCTTGGGTCCGGCGGTCAAGCGCTGGCGATGGCCGCCATTCAAATCGACTTGAAAGATATTTGACGCGGCTGCGAGATTATCAATCGCAAAAGCGATGCTGGCGCCGTCAGCAGACCAGCAGGGATTAAACGAGCTCGGTGGATCCTTTGTAACCATCCTGACGTTCCCGCCATCCGAATCCGCAACAAACACCTGAAATATATGATAAGTGCTACCCGGCTCCTGACTCAGACTCATGAAAGCGACTTTGCTTCCGTCCGGCGACCACGCAGGCGCTTTCGCTCCCACAGTCGTGAACCTACGGACACCGCTGCCATCGGCGTTCATCGAATAAATTTCACGTTTACCCTCGCGGTTGCTGGTGAAAAATATTCTTCCGTCCGGTGACCAATTAGGAGACATGTCAATCCCGGGATCGGATGTCAATCTGGATTCATTACTTCCGTCAGCATTCACCACATAGATCTCAGGATTTCCGTCTGTCCCCCGCACGAATGCTATTCGTTTTCCGTCGCGCGACCACGCCGGTTCACTATCGTCCGCGTTGGCGTTCGTTACTTGTGCGGGCGAGCTTCCATCAGCGTTCATAACGTAAATGTGATGCATGCCCGTGCGGTTGCTCGAAAAGGCAATCTTGCTTCCGTCGGGAAACCAGTCAGGATCGACGTCATCGGCCGGATCATCGGTAAGCTGGGCCAATTCGCCGTCAACACTCATGGCGTACACCTCAAAGTTCCCGTCTCGGTCAGTGTGAAAAAGAAGCTTAGAGCTGTCCGGCGACCACTCGGGCCGGCCGTTATTTGATGAGTTGTTGGTCACACGTTTGAGATTAGTCCCATCGGCACTCATAACAAAGATTTGCTCTTTGCCCTGGATGGTCCTGACAAATGCAATGTTGTTGCCGTCAGGTGACCAAACAGCCGCGCCGTCGTTCTTGTCGTAATCGGGAGTCAGGTTACGCTGGCCCGTGCCATCGGCGTTCGCCTCGTACACGTCAAAGTTACCGTTCCTGCCGGTGACGAAAAGGATCTTCTTACCATCGGGAGACCATCGCGGCTCCGCATCATACTCGGGGTCACCCACGATTTTCCTGACATCAGAGCCATCGGCCTTCATCACGTAGATATCAAAATTATAAAAACTGGAGTTATCGCGGTTGCTCGCAAATGCAATCTGGCTACCGTCAGGAGACCATGAGGTAGCACTATCAAATGCAGTGTTCATGGTTAAGCGAGTCTGGTTGCCGCCGTCGGCATCCATGACATAAACCTCTTTATTCCCATCTCGCTCGCTATCAAACAGGATCTTGCGGCCGTCGGGGGACCACTTTGGACCATAGTCGTCCGACAAATTGTTGGTGAGTCGTCTCACGTTCGATCCATCGGTGTTCATCACGTAGATCTCAACCTTCCCGTCGCGATTACTCGAGAAGGCTATCCGGCTGCCGTCAGGCGACCAGGTGGGTCCAGCGTCCACTGCGTTGTTGTTAGTCAATCTGAGTAGGGTGCTTTTGGCGCGCGACACTGGCGCCGGAGACGTGGCGCGCTGTTTCAGATAAAAAACCGCTTTCATGGCGCCGACGAGCAATAGTGCAAGCACTGCTGAGACAACGAGAACAAATATTTTCGTTCGTCGTGTTATGACGCGAGCCGGCGGAAGTTTCGCTGGTGAGGGCTCGAGCTCGGCTTGCTCAAACTCTTCACTTAATACCCGGGCAAACGTGTGTTTCTCGATAACCGTCGTTTCTCCACTAACGGAGACAGGAGCGATTTGCGCAACATCAGAAACTTTGAGAGGAGCCAGGAACCTGTAACCGCGCTTCGGAATGGTTTCGATGTAACTGGGCTGCGAAGAATCGTCGCCCAACGCCTTCCGCAATTCGTGTATGTTGCGCGAAAGGCTGCCCTCCTCGACAAAGGTGTCCGGCCACACCTCCTTCAGTAATTGCTCCTTTTCGACTACCTGCACGCCGTGCTGAATGAGGACGAGAAGAGTCTCGAAAGCTTTCGGGGTGAGACGAACTGTAATGCCGTCGCGGAGCAGTATGCGGCTGCGCGCGTCCAGCACAAAGGGCCCGAATTCATATAAGTGATTGTCAGGCCACAGCATAGCGGCTGTAAGAATTCTGTAAGACCCGCGGTAAGAGCTTTATCAGCGCAACTTAAGAAAACCCAAAAGACTTTTTAAAGCACCCGGGACTAAGGTCGGCGCCGGTTGGCGGAAAGCTCGCCAATTATAGGGTCGGCTGGTAACGACGGCAATTTAACGGAGACAGGTCGTGAAGAAAACACGCAGGACTGAAAGGACAGTTGAGATTCACGAATTCTATGCCATCCGGACCGCGAGCGGCTCGTTGCCCGCACTCTGCTCCGAATGCTCGACCGGAGACGCAATCATGCTGCCGCCAGACCATGCCGCGCTTTTGTCACATGTACCAACCCGAGCGATCTATCGCCTGATCGAATGCGGTTCGATTCACTATCGCGAGGAGTCCAACGGCTCGCTTGTCGTGTGTGTCCGATCCCTCGTCGCGGCGCGAGATCAGCTAACAACACCTGAGTAAAGGAGAAGGCTATGAGAAACAAAAGTATCAATTCAATAATGCTGGCCGTGGCCATAACTCTTTGCGCGCTTCCAACATTCGCCCAAAACGCACCGGCCAACCAGAAGGAGGTAAAGACCGACAGCAAGATGGCTTATCACAATGGACCAATCGTGACTGGAGTTCCGGAAGTGTATTTCGTCTGGTATGGAACCTGGGATAACAACGCCGATAATACGGCGGTGCAATTTATTCTGACGGACTTTCTTTCGAACCTCGGAGGATCGCCCTACTTCCAGATCAACGCAATGTATGAGAATGGCATTGGTGGAGCACCAAGCGGTGCGTTCTTCTATTCCGGAGCTGCTATCGATCGATATTCGCATGGACTCGAGCTGACTGCGTCAGACATTGCGGGAATCGTCGAGAATCAGATCCTTACTGGCGCACTCCCGCTGACTCCATCTGGTATCTATGTCGTACTGGCGTCGGTTGACGTGAGTTCAAACGCAACGGGATTCTGCGTAGCTTCAGCACTGCCGCATCATGGAACGGGTGAGGCGTTGGGAACGCAATTCCGGTACGCATTTATCGGCAATCCGAACCGTTGTCCTACGATCGCAGCACCGCAGTTTTTTACGGGAGGAGTTCAGCTGCCGACTCCAAATCAAAACCTGGCAGCGGATGCAATGGCATCGACGTTGGCGCAATTGCTAAGCAGAGTGATAACTAACCCGACCGGTGGCGCATGGTTTGATCGATACGGATTGGAAAACGCGTCGAAGTGTGTTGGACAGTTTGGATCAACCTACGCAACGCCGAACGGCGCGCGCGCCAACCTGAAACTCGGCTTGAACGACTATCTGATCCAGCAAAACTGGGTCATGGGTAAGAAGGAACACTGTGCAATGAATTCGAGTCTATGATTTTAACGAGATCATTCTTCTCTGTGCAGCCTCTGTGTTCTCTGTGTCTCTGTGGTGAGTTATTGCGGTGGATTAGTTAACCACAGAGACACAGAGAACACAGAGGTTGCACAGAGAAATCAACATCCGCGGCTAATCACAACCGGGGATCGACCGGTTCGCTTTCGAGAGCCAGAACGCCAAAAACGCATTCATGTACTCGGCGCAATGGTTCTCTTTGAACGAATCTCTCGAGGCCCTCGATTCCAAGAGCAAACTCTCGCAACGCCAGCGAACGCTTTGCCGACAATCCTCGCGCCCGCAGTCGCTCAAGATTCTCGGGAGCGGTGTATTCAGGCCCGTAGATGATCCTCAGGTACTCACGCCCTCTGCATTTCACTGCCGGTTGAACGAGACCACGAGGTCCACGGGCGATGAAGTCGAAAGGCTTCACAACCATTCCCTCGCCGCCGGCGCCGGTTAATTCTTGCCACCATTTGATACCGGCGTCATGGCTTGCCGGATCAGTTACATCAACGACCATGTGCGATGTTGCTAACAACATTTCATCACCGGCATCGCAGAGTCGCTTGAGTGTCTGCATATGCCAGATGTGATCTTTATCCGTATGAACTTTTCCTTCTGTCGCTAACAGGTGGAAAGGCGCCAGCTTTAAATCCGCGATCGAATTGACCGGCCAGCAATAACGACGATATGCGTCCGTGTATTTGCTGGCGGCTTGCTCTCGCGCTCGATAACGATCCAGCAGTGGTCCAACATCGCTGGTTCTCGCCGCCGTTTGCTCGAGCGCCGTAACAGCCTCAGCAAGCGCGACGCGCGACGAGGCGCCAACAGCAGCGTATTGTTGTCGCAGTAATTCCTGCGCTTTCGCCGACCACGGCATGAGCTCGCAATCAAGACAGAACCAGTCCGTCTTGAACTCATCCCAAAGCCCTGCGCTGGAAATCGCTAACTGAATCTTACTGATAAACTCACGCTCCAGCGCCTTATCATCGAAGAAGCGACGACCCGTTCGCGTATAACAGATGCCCGAGGCATCGCCGATAACGCCGAGTCGTTCGCGTGCAGAGTCTTCGTCACGACAAACCACCACCACCGCACGTGAGCCCATGTGCTTCTCCTCGCACACAACTTTTGCCACTCCCTGATGACGATAGTAAGAAAACGCTTCGGCAGGATGCTCGAGCAAGTCGGGCAGTTGGCTCGTCTCCGATGGCGACATCGTTGGCGGCAGATAGATCAACCATTTTGGATTCGCAGCAAAGCGACTCATAACCTCCAGCGCCGCAATGCTGTTTTCTTCTCGGATGGTTACGGTGCGATGCAATCGAGTCGAGACGATTCGTTTTCCAATCACGTCCTCGATATCGAGCACGTCATCGTATTTCTGTTGCGCTGTAAGTGCGGGCGCTTGTTCCTCCTCAGGTAGAAACGGTTTGGCAGGCTCGTAGTAAGTTTGGAGAGCCGGAACCGATACCAACTCTTTTTCGGGATAACGAAGCGCGGTGAGCTTTCCGCCAAAAACGCAGCCGGTATCGATGCAAATCGTTCGGTTCAGCCATTCAGGTTCTGGTACCGGTGTGTGACCATAGACCACTGTGGCTTTACCGCGGTATTCGGCGGCCCAGTTATAGCGAACTGGTAATCCAAACTCATCGGTCTCCCCAGTTGTCTCGCCGAACAGCGCAAAGTCGCGAACTTTGCCGGATCCTCGACCTTGTAGCTCTTCTTTCAGTCCGGCGTGTGCGACTACGAGCCCCCCATCATCGAGCACATAATGACTGACAAGATTATCGATGAACTTTGCGACCTGTTCCTTTAACTCGTGAGGCTCGCGCTCGAGTTGTTCGAGTGATTCGGCAAGACCATGAGTAATACGCACATCTTTGCCGTTGAGCTTCCGCATCAACTTGACATCGTGGTTGCCCGGAACGCAAAGAGCGTCACCTCTTTCGGCCATGTTCATCGCCAGACGCAATACGTCAGGTATCTTTGGACCACGATCGACGAGATCGCCGAGGAAGATTACTTTGCGACCTTCCGCATGCTTTGTCTCGAAGTGACCATCGACTTCCGTGATCTCGTATCCGAGCTTGCCGAGAAGCATCCGAAGTTCATCGAAACAACCGTGGATATCGCCAATGATGTCAAATGGTCCATGCTCATGCTTACGATTGTTCCAGAGCGGCTGCCGCTCGATGACGATTGCATCAATCTCTTCGGGTGTTGAGAACTCGAAGATGTGACGAAAGCCTTCGCGCTTAAGGTTCCTGATCGAACGTCGCAATTGCTGGCTTTGTTGCCGGATTACGTGTGGTCCAAAGTTGCGATCCGATCGATCCCGGTTTCGATCCTGGCAAAGTCGATCTTGCAGATTGAAGACAATGGCCACCGGAATGACGTGATACTCACGCGCGAGCGCTACGAGTGGCTTGCGCGCCTCGGTTTGAACGTTGGTCGCGTCTACGACAGTTAGTTTTCCCGCCTTGAGCCGCTTCGCTGCGATGAAGTGCAAAACTTCAAAGGCTGCATTCGTTGCGGCCTGATCGTTTTCGTCGTCAGAACATAACCCGCGACAAAAATCAGACGACAGGACTTCGGTGTGTTTGAAGTGCTTTCGCGCAAACGTTGATTTGCCCGCTCCGGATGGACCGACGAGCACCACGAGCGCCAGTTCTGGAATAGTTAGGACCTTACTCAACTGAAACTCCTGAGATCGCTCTTCTCTGTGCAACCTCTGTGTTCTCTGTGTCTCTGTGGTGAGTTAACCACAGAGACACAGAGAACGCAGAGGTTGCACAGAGAAATCAATAGTAGACACTTTTGTCTCAAAGTTCGTTGTTCTGATTGAATACTGCCATTTGTGTAGGCGAGCCGAGCGAGGGGTGTTCGGTTCCCACGGCTAACAGTCTCACGTCATAGCCGTACCTTCCGGCAATTCCCTCGGCCCACGTTTTGAATTGCTCTCGCGTCCACTCGAAGCGGTGGTCCTTGTGTCTTAGCTTGCCCGCCGGCAGAGTTTCAAACAATGAGTTGTATTCGACGTTTGGGGTCGTCAGCACTACGGTAGCGGGCCTCGCAAACTCAAACAGCACTCGCTCGAATGCAGTCAAGCGAGGCTCGTCCAAATGTTCGATAACTTCAACAACCGTCGCCGCGTCGTAACCAGCCAGCCGGTTGTCCCGGTACATCAGCGAACCCTGGATCAACTTCAAACGCTCGCGCTGCCGAGTTGGCAATCGCTCGAGCTTGAGTCGCTCCTGGGCAATCTCGAGCGCACGATGAGAGACATCCAACCCGACTATCTCGTCGAATCCCCGATCCTCGAGCAACGCGCGCAGCAGTTTGCCTTCACCACAACCAAGATCCACAACGCGTTTCGCGCCAGAGCTCTTGAGCGCCGCCACGACGGTATTGATTCGCTGCTCATTCAGATTCAAAGGACGCTCAATCGCCTCTTCTTCGTTATTGTGAACAGTCGCAGCGGCGTCCGCGTCGGGCGACTCTTCATCAACCAGGCGCGACAGTGCTTCGCGCGCAAGATCGCGACGGTATTTCAAGTAGCGCTTCGTAATCTCTTCCTTTTCGGGATGAGCTGCCAGCCAACCGCTGCCGTGTCGTAATAGCTTCTCAACCTCGTCATCGCCTACCCAGTAATGCTTCTCGTTATCGAGCACGGGAACAAGCACGTAGATGTGCGTGAGCAAATCTCGCAACCGGACGTTTCCGCGTAGCTCGACTGTGTAGTATGAGCTTTCACCCCATTCGGGAAATTTACTGTCGAGCTCGTGACGGTTAACTGTTACCTCATAGCCCAGCGGCTCGAATAATCGTCGCAAAAATTTCTCACCATTGCGTGACGGAAGAACCGAGATCTTCGCTGTTAGCGGCATCGGGATCTCGGTAAGCTCGGGCCTGCCTTTGCTTCTGCCGGCTAGCGCGCTTCCCAACACACGTGCGATCGCAACACTAAGAAAGGAAGACGCCACGTATGGACGATCGTTGACGTACTGGTCGAGCGTCCCACCTTCACCAGCAGGTCCGCGTCGATTGCGAACGAGGCCGATTGGATCAACTTCCAGGAGTAATGCCGCCGTACAACGTTCATTCGTTGCTTCGGGATAGAAGAGATGTACTTCCCCGAAAGAAAGTTCAAACGAATGCAGTCGAGCCGGGTTCTTATGAAGCAAATAACCCAGGTCGGTCGCAGGAGCTGTGGTGCTGGTTATGGTCAATAACATCGAGTTAATTAAAATCGAATTTTGGTTCAGTACGCCGAAGGCGTTCGCTAATTTCAGCCCAGGGTTCGAGCTTGCGAGAACCCAGGGGGACGAAACCAACAAGAAAAACCAAACCCTGAAAGGGTTCCGCGGTTGGCGAACCCCTTTCAGGGTTCAACGCCTTTTATATGATGGTCCCAGGGTTGTCGCAAGCTCCAACCCTGGGCTGACATTAGCCAACGCCTTCGGCGTATTTCAAACTGAACCAGTACCAAAAATCAGATGGATGCCTGAGTCCTCAGTTTGAATCATTGTTGGCTCGACTCCGAAGACTTGTTTGATCCGTTCGGTCGTTAGGACTTCAGAGGGAGCGCCGTTGGCGACAACGCGTCCTCCATCTAACATCAGGATCTGATCGGCAAACCGCGCCGCGAGATTGAGATCGTGCACTACGCCTACGGTAACCACTTCAGCCTCCTTCGTAAAACTTCGTATCCGCTTCATGAAATCGATCTGGTGACGGATGTCGAGAAACGTCAGCGGCTCGTCGAGAAAAAGATAACGGCATGAATCAGTAGTGTGGTCCCATAGTTGGGCCAGCACACGCGCGAAGTTTACGCGCTGACGCTCACCACCGCTCAGACTCTGATAGTAACGATCCTTAAACTCTACGACATCAAAATGCCGCATGACTTCGTCAACAATTTGCTCGTCCGTTGGTCCAGGTCGACCGGAAAAGTGTGGATAGCGACCCATCATCACCACTTCACGAACCGTCAAAGGAAACGCGATCTCTATCGCCTGTGAAAGCACCGCGCGACGCTTCGCAAGCTCGGCTTCGCTTGCGTGAACTACGTCGGCGCCTTCGTACTCAACGCTACCTGTTTGCGGACGCAGCAGACGCGCAAGAACTTTCACCAGCGTCGACTTACCAGCGCCATTCGGGCCGACGAGCAAATGAAGCCCGCCCCGCGCGAACGACGCAGAAATATCCGAGATCAGCTCCTTGCTACCGACGCGGAAAGTAATGTTACGGCCAACAAGCATCAGAACACGTACTGCCGTCGCCGCAGTAAGAAGATAAACACCGGAACTCCAACCGCAGACGTCACGATACCGATCGGGAGCTCCGCCGGTCGCACCGAAAGCCGCGCGATCAGGTCAGCGAGTGTCAGCAGTGTCGCACCCGTCAGTGCACTGCCAACGATCAGAAATCGATTGTCGGCGCCGCCAAGCATTCGCAGAATGTGCGGAACGATGAGCCCGACGAAACTGATGACGCCCGTAAACGCTGTCGCTACCGCAACGATGACGACATTGACTGAAAGAATGATCCACTTCAGTCGATTGACGTTAACACCGAGATACGTCGCTTCTTCTTCGCCGATCATCAACGCGTTGAGCTGTTTTGCATAACGTAAAGCGACTATCGATCCAAGCACGGTCGACAACGCGACGATCTCGACGGCCTTCCAACTTGCTCCGGACAAAGTTCCCAAACTCCAAAACGTGATCGAGCGTGCTTGCGGATCGCGCGCGATGTACGACAAGAATCCGATCGCGCTCATGAACAGCGCATTAACGGCCAACCCCGTCAGCAACAGCATCACAATCGACGCGCGCCCGTCTTCGCGCGAGCGCGCGAGGAGAAAAACCAGGTAAGTCGAGATCACGCCGCCGGCACACGCTGCAATCGGCAAACTCCAGAGACTCGTGCCGATGTGAAACACGCCACCGAGTACGAAGAACAACGCCGAACCAAATGCCGCGCCGCTTGAAGTCCCAACCAGTCCCGGCTCGACGATCGGATTTCGAAACAGCGCCTGCATCAGCGTTCCGCCGACGCCGAGACTTGCGCCAACCAACAGGCAAAGAATCGCCCGCGGAAAACGCAGCTCGAGAAAGATGCGCTGGTCCAGAGTTGGTTCACGCTGCCCGGGAAACAGAGATGCGAGCGCGCGACTGATTTCCGCGGTGGAAAAATCGATCGCGCCGTATCTTATCGAAGCGAGTAGTACGAGAAGCGTGACGACGACTAACGCAACGAGAACAAATTGTCGACGGCCGTGTTGCGTTGTCACTTTTTATGGATGATTTCCGCTACCCTGGCGATGTTCTCACCTGAGCGCGGGCCGAAGTAATTAAGCACGTTCTCTTCGATTCGGAAGATGCGATTGTCGCGAGCAGCGTTCGACGTTGCCACACCCGGTAACGCTTTTATCTGATCGGTTGAGCCACCGAGACGATCGTATCCGTAGTCGGTCAGCAAAATGACGTCGGGATTCGCCTTCGCGATTGTCTCAGGCGATTCCATTCGCTGCATGCCGCGGCCGCCTGTGTTCTCGACGGCCATCTCTCCGCCGGCGAGCTCGATCATCTGACTAACGCCACCGCCATCACCGCCACTTCCTTTGCCAACGACGAGATAAACGTTCGACGCGCGTCCAAAATGAATCACCGCGACGCGTGGATGATCCGTGAATTGCTTTACCTTTTCCAGCGACGCGGTGCGTTGCGTGTCGAGTGTGTTACAGAGTTCTTCAGCCCGCGACTCTTTATGAAAGTAGGCGCCCATTTCGCGAATCAACGCTTTCGTCCCATCGAAGGAATCATTTTTCGCGGTGAACTGCTTCATCGGTATGTTTAGTTGCTGAAGTTGTTGCACCACTTGCGGCGGGCCGATGTTGTTGTCGTGAATTATCGCCGTCGGATGTAGCGAGAGAATGCCTTCCGCACTCAACGCGCGATGGTAGCCGACAGTCTGCACGTTCTTAACTTCAGGTGGATAGGTGGTAGAAAGATCGATGCCAACCACCGTGTTCTGCGCGCCCAGGGCCCAGATCACTTCGTTGTAGATCGGCGAGATAACGACGTAGCGTGCATCTTTCGATTCAGTCGGCGTGTTGTGAAAGCGCGCACAACTCGCAAAGAGCACGACACAAGTGAATAAAATTATGAGTCGCTTCATGGGCACTCAGTAAACCGTTTTTGGGTTAGTAAAACAAGCCACGGATAAAAATCCGGATTTATATCCGTATCATACGTGGCTTAATGTGATGACCACCCTGCGACGGTTTTCCCTAGCGAACCCAACTTACCAGACGACTCTACTACAGTTGGTCCAAGCGACACCTTCATGACTTTTGCGGCAGGACTGATTTGAATTGTCAGTTTCGGCTGCGCGGGCGTTGAGGATGCTGTTCCGGTCTTAACCACCGTCCCTCTCGTCGATTTTCGCAATCCCGACGTAGACGCTGGCCGTAACAGTTCTCCTCCCGATTGATCGGTCAGCAGCTCTATGTTGACATAAAACTTAAACGAGCCTGTCTGCTGCACACCCAGCAGGAAGTGAACGTTAATCGAGTCTCCGGGCGCGAGCGGCGTCGCCAGCGTCACCGAATCGGATGACAGCGACGAGTTGAAGCCACCGCCGTTGCTCTGGTTAGGCGGTTGTTCGAGAGTCGTTCCGAGCACAGTGACGTTGCAAGGCGCAACGCCGAGGCACGTGCCCTCATCGTTTATGCCAGTCACCGTCAAGTCAGTTGAAGTGCGTGCTCGAAGATCTGCAATTCCCACAGGCGCCGCAAAAGTCGAGATATCGACGATCCGGAAACGCAGCCGCGTGACCGGGAAACCCGTGCCGTTGACGACGCGTCTGCGTATGTCGAGCGTGCCGAAGGTTGAGCTATTTGCCGGGTCTGAAGTGAAGTCGCGCACACGGTTTGGTAAAGAAGTGCTACTCACTGTCGCATCCAGGTTTAGGACCAGCATGTCCGCATTGCGCTGAATCGGACTCGACAAGCTCTCTGGTCCCGGAGCGCCGAGACGCTGTCCGGCCCCGACGTCAGTGCCGTTGGGGTTAACGACGTAGAAATCAGCGGCGTTGTTGTTAGTGTTTCGCGGCAGCCCGTTGGTCGGGCACGGTCCAAAGGTCGTGATCGATCCGCCCTTGCCGCAGGTGTCGCGGACCCATGCGTAGTCGGCATCAAAAGACACGAGCACGGGGAGGCCGGTTCCGTCCCTGTAGAGCGTGTTCGCTTCTGCAGTCGAGCCGACCGCGTCAAACCGCGTCCCTGTGGAGAAGTTCGCGGTTTCCGACGTACGGAAAAGCGCGATGCCTGCGTTGTCGGGAATGCCGGTCTCGTACGTAGCGTCGCCGGTTGCGGTTGATGTCTCACCATCGTTGATGCCCGCGGGATAATCGGACAGGCTGTAGGCGTTGGAGTTGATGCCGAGGAAGTGTCCGCGCGCGGGGATGATTGTGCCGTTCGGAATCGTGAAACGGATGACGCCGTCTGAGGCGGCCAGTGCCCAGCCGGAAGACTCGTCGGTAGTGGCGACTGCGATCGGAGCATCAGTGTTGTTGTAAAGCTCGATGAACTCATCGTCATCTCCGGCCGGACCACGCAGGCGAAACTCGCTGATGAGAAGGTCTCCCGCGAATGGACCTGTGACGGCGGTCATTGCGGTCGCAGAGTTGTTCGAGATGTCAGGGTCTGATGTAGCTGTGTCAGAGTCTGATGTATCAGGCATGCCGGTCACCGTGTTACTGATGATCGTGCCGCGCGGTGTGTCTTGATCAACCTGCACGACGAACGTGGCCACGGCCGTGCTGTCGAAGGCAAGCGGGCCTACGTTGACAGTTAGTGTGGTCCCGTCGAATGATACCGATCCGGTGTTGGTCGAGGCCGACACGAAAGTCGTGTGTGCTGGGATCACGTCGGTGAGAACGACGTTGACCGCTTGGTCTGGACCGGCATTGTAGACGATCAGGCTGTAGGTTATCTGGCCGCCAAGCGCGACGGCTTCGTCACCGGACTTCAACACAACAATGTCGGCCGACGGCTGACTTTGCGCATATGCGTTGAATGACGAAGTGAGTACAAAGAACACGAGTGCCACAAGAAGCAGACGCAGCGGTACGCAAGACGAAGAGTTCATCTGATAATCCTTTTCGATTGTTTGTGCTGACCTCGGGCGAGATGAGAACAGCGGTAAAGGCAGTAACGAGTGTACCATTTCTTCGATTGTGCGGATTAACAAATGTTAAATGGCGTAGTGGTGTATTAGTGTGTTGTGGTTTTTCAACAGCGGGGCAAGCCCCTCTTCCTGACTTGTTCTATTTTTTGATTCAAGTTTCCATTAGACGATTTGCGCAACTGAGAATAGAACAAGTCAGGAAGAGGGGCTTGCCCCCGCTCTAATCGATGTTGCGTGGATCCGCTGCAACACACTAATACCCCACTACCTTAAATGGGGGTTGATGGCGGTGCGGATTGAAGTATTTTCTGATTACCTTTGACCATTTTGTTGGCTGGCGGAGCCAGGCCTGCACGAACTGAAGCGAATACGACCGGACGTTGAGGTGGTTTGGAAGGCGTTCGAGTTGCGACCCGATCCGGCGCCGTCACTCGATCCAGCCGGTGAGTACCTGACGCGCGTGTGGCGCGATTCGGTGTATCCGCTCGCGGAGCGATTAGGCATAACGATGCGTTTGCCGCCGATTCAACCGCGCTCGCGCCGCGCCCACGAAGCAGCGAAGTGGGCCCAAACACAGGATCAATTCGACGCCTACAATACGGCTCTATTTCGCGCGTTCTTCGAACGTGGCGAAGACATCTCCCAGATCGATGTGCTCAGTGAACTCGCCCAGGATCTCGGGCTCAATGCCTCAACCCTACGCGCGTCGCTCGAAAACAAACAATTCGAACCTAACGTGGTTGCTGACGAACGCGAAGCCGCCGAACTAGGCGTCCACGCCGTCCCCGCTTTTGTCTTCAATCGGCGCTTCGCACTAACGGGCGTACAACCCACCGCAGCACTGGAACAAATGGTCAATCGCGCATGTGAATTCGAGTAATAGATCACGAAAGATGATTAGTGCCCTCTTTTTCTTCGATCAGTTTACCTATCAACAGAAGACTGGCGATACGATAACCTCACGACCTAACTAGTACGCCGCCGATTGCAACCTACGCACACTCGTTCACCTTTCCTGGTCCATCAAACTAATTGTTCTGGATTACTAAAACCACCCTTGAAATGTTTTTTTGATTTTTTTCATTAAGGTTCAGGAACGACTCGTTTGGTCGCTGACAAACCAGTATGGCTGGCCCGTTTCCAAAAAACCACAGGAGGATCCAATGAGGATTAGAAACAATGACCCACTCGATCTGGAAGGTATTGACGGCGAACAGATCACCGTCGGCGTGAGCGCTACAGGCACAAAACGCCTGGTGAGTTTCACGTTGAATGGCCAGACGAGCTCTTTGCCAACTACTGGTCCTGCGCAGATACGGTTTGTCTTACGGAAGGTGAACAGTCCCGTCATATTGAGCATGCTCTTCACATTTTCCGAATCAGAAGGCGGGAACTATGACCTTACTGCGAGCGGAAGCCCTGGCGGCCAGATTGCACGTCATTCGGTAACTCAATTCTCTGGTATTCCGGGTGACTCAATCTTTTTCACGATTCATGTGATCTAGGAGACTCTAATGAGATCTAACACCGCTGTTGCTTTGATTTTCATGCTGATCTGGTGCTGTTGTGGAGTCGTTCATACCAACGCTCAAACCACCGCTTCACAGGACGTCAGTCAACTGGAGAATGAGATCCAACGCAGAGAACTGGTAGATCGTGATGACTCCATTCTGAGCGAAGACAAGGCCACCAATAGAGTCAAATTGGAGACGGCCAGAACGAAACTCCGAACGCTGCTCCAGACGCAAATCGATTCAAAGAGAAAAGTACGAGCAACTCTCGGTGAAACGATGGAGGCACAGGAAGCTCAGGAGATGGATGCCGCGATACAAAGTCTGGAAGCAAAGCTCCGTCAGCTGGGGAAACCCATCGATACTTCTTCTGCTGCGAATACAGTGTCCGCGCCAGTTTCTGCACCGCCGAACACCAACAATCCGATTCCTTCTGATACTAATAACAACAGTGCGCCAACACCGGGTGCTATAGCTCTCACTACAACAACCTCTGCTACTTCGCCCGCTCCTGTCCCCATAACGTCGCCGGCAAGTGGCGATGTCCTGCCAATCCGGGCCTGCTCGGTTGTGAACCAGAATACCGCTGCAGCTTCGAATCTTGAGAAATTCTTTTGTGGCCGCGTAGCCGACATTGATAGAAGGAAAAAGGCTAATACTGTCCAAGGTTTGCGACTTAACAGAGATTTCTTCTTTGTCATGATCACGCTGTTAGCCAGGGAAGGTCGGGCTCAGTACGTTGTTGAAGCGGAAAATGAGCGAGTAGACAAGCAAGTAGGCTCGGATGTTTCGAGTTCAGGTTCTACCTCACTTGTGAGTAAGGGCAGTGTGCCGTCGATCCTCGGATTTGCGGTCGATACGGGCGCGCTACTCAAATCAACAAATGGATCGACGCTTACCTTCCGCGGTAACGTGGCGGGATTAGCAAAGGCATTAGCGGGCCAAGGCTTCATCAGTGGCTACGACGACGACAGCGCTGCGGCGAGGTTCCTGCGGCGAACGTCTTTTTCATTCTCTTTCGATCCGACTCGGGACAGTCCGGACGCACCCTTTACTGGAAGCAAGCAGCAATTTTCCAATGGATCGTTTCGAATCGATCTATACAACCAGCGTGATGCGAGAGCGCCGAGATACACCAGAGACTGGAATGCTTTTCTCTCCAATCAGTCGGAGGCTCTCTCAGCGCAAATATTTACGTCACTCACCCATCTAACCGATCCAGCCGCCAACACATGGCACGATCCCGCACTGCAAAATTGGTTCGTTCTGGCCGACGCCGCAATTCGCGGCGCGAGCGGAATGGATGAAATCGATGCGGTTCTACGAGCCCAACTCAACAACATTCCCAAGGATTTAGACGCGGCAACACTGGATGAACTCCGAAGCTTTAGCGAGACCTTCAAAGCATGGCTTGACGAGCGGGAGCGTATTCTCGATAAGGTTGCCAAAGCACCCATCGTCACCTTCGAGTACATTTACGATAGTCCGGTTAATGCTCGCTCCCTATCAAAATTCAATTTCATCGGAGAGGGAGGCTTCGGTCCTCGACTCGATCTCACATTCAACGGCTCCTTCTCGATATTCAACAAGAAATCCGATTTAGCCAGCGAGGGTCGACTCCGTGATTTTAGTTTTGCCACGCAGCTTGACGTTCCGTTTGGCGAGATGGGATTGGGCATGGGTAAACCCGTTCTTTCTTTTGCTGGTAGGTATGAGCGTCTCATGTCGAATGCAATCGATGCGCGAAAGGGAGATGTCGGGATAGGACAACTCAAGTTCACGATTCCGATCAAGAATTCAGGCATCCGAATACCGTTGTCATTCTCGTTTGCAAACCGGACCGAACTAATCAAAGAAAAAGAGGTCCGAGGCAATTTCGGCTTCACATTTGATCCGGATGTTTTGTTCGCATTGTTTAATCCGTTCTCACGGAAGTGAATAAGCTTCATAACCACTCTCTTAAAGGAGGCAACTCATGATTACCCTTATTTACCCTAGTACTCGAACGATTTTGCTTCTGTTTGCGGCCTTGCTTATTAACACCTGGGCGGCTAACGCGCAGACCTCCAGCTCTTCAGGCTCGACTGAAAAAGTTGCGAGCAATCCCAACAACGCGGCCGCGCCCCAAAATCAGAGTGAGCAACCAAAGCCGGCGCCTACTCCTTTTCCGCTGAGTGTGAAGGACGTGATCGTGAATGGAGCATCAGCCGGTCTTAACGATACGATCACCATCATCGTTGAGAATCTGGATAAGGAGATCGAGCGACAAAAGAAGCAGGAACCTCCAATACCTTTGGAACAACAACTCGACCCAAGCAAATACGTGTTGTTTCTCGATGACATCGAAATGAAAAAGCTCCATCCCACGCTTGGTCCAAATCGAGAGTTGCATTTTCAGTTGCGGCGCAATGTCGACACACAGGACGCGTGGCTCAATTTCCTTGGACATCCGAGTGATTCAACAAAGCCGGTCACCGCCAGTGTTGGCATGGAGGGCAAGCCGCCCATTCCAGGTAAGTCTTTTACCCTGCGACTCTACAATCGGAAGTTGCTTTATGTGGCTAGCGTATTGTTCATTGCAGCATTAATCGGCTTCATCGTAGCAGCGTGTTACACAACAATCATTCGTGATTCCGGACCGCCTACCCCCGACGGTGGTCCACTCAAGCGGCCGTTCAGTTTGGGTCGAGCTCAAATGGCCTGGTGGTTTTTCATTATCCTTGGCTCGTTCCTCTTTATCGCGCTGGTTACCTGGGATGTGAACACGATCAGTTCATCCTCATTGGTACTCATGGGAATCGGAGCAGGCACGGCGCTCGGCGCGGCGATGGTGGATGCCAACAAACGACAAAATAGTAATAGCGACTTAAATACGCTCAAACCAAAGGAAGCTCAACTCGAGGCCTCAATCACCGATCTGAAAAGCAAGATTGCCGAAGCAAACCTTCCGACCGCAGATGAGACTCTTAAAACCAACCTTGCGGCATGGGAGATTGACCTGGCAACAAAAGTGGAAGAATTGCGGCAAGTCAAATCACAACTTCAGGATGCTATTTCAGAACAGCAAAGACCCGTTACGGCAGGACCGATACTGGATTTTCTTACTGATGCTAATGGAGTGACTTTTCATCGCTTTCAAATGCTGGTTTGGACCATTGTATTAGGTTTGTTCTTTCTGTATTCAGTCTGGGCCAGCCTCTCGATGCCGCAGTTCAGCGATACGCTGCTTGCGTTGATGGGAATCAGTGCAGGAACGTACATCGGCTTCAAGATTCCTGAGAAGCAGACGGATGCTGCTGATGCTGCGGCCGCCGCAAAAGCTGGTGCAGGAAAATAAATGGGTTTACTCACCCCTCCTCGATCAACAATGTCGCGAGAAGTGATTCGTCTTCGCTCTTTAAGCGCTTTGAGGAGAGGTGGCTATCGCTCAGTGGCGCGGCTAAACTCGGCTCCGCCGTAGAATACGCATGCCTGACCGCCCATGAGCGGCGCTTTTACTCGATGTGTCTGGATCGAAAAAAGGACTTTGAGTATCGGGTTGCGTTTCAAGCGAGCCACCAGGGTAGAAATAAACCTGTCACAACTTTTCCGATTCACGACAGCGCTCTTGCGGTGAGAAGCGATACCACGAAGCCCATTCTTCGCCGACGATTTCTTCAGGCGTGATCATTTAGAAACCAACGTTACTAATGCCCCCGCAGGGATTCGAACCCCGAACCAACAGATTATGATTCTCGCAAGGCGAGTTCCTATGCGTTCGGTTGCGTATCGGCTGATGCTGATTTGTTTAAGGTTTCGAGCTCAAGCTTGTTTCTCTGTGCCGCTGAGGTCAGCTGAGTTTCGCTGAGTTGGCACACAAGTGGCACATCAAAAAAAAGCATAGTTTCAGACCGCGAAGAACGCTGTGCCCTCATTGTTCCAGATTTCCAAGTTTTGGATCAACATTCAACGCTTTACTTGCGACACTCGCGAGTGTCGGAGGCTTTCGAGCTCTTTTTTGAGGGGCACCCAATATTGCCGATCAGCTTCACGTTCCTTCTGCTCTTCTGCAAGCAGCGCGTCGGCCAGTGAGGAGCTACCGCCCGTTAAGGCAAGTTCCAGAAGTGGACGCTTACGACGCAGGTGAGCCGGTATTCGTCCTTCTGATTGGGCTAGTTCGATCAGCAGATCGGAAGTGCGCAGTTCGAGGAACCAGAAATGCACTTGCTCACGAGTGGGATTTTCGCGATTCTCGAAATAATTTACTTCGATGAGTCGCCGCACCATTGGCCAGTCCTTGTCGCGCTGTGTTTTCTTAGCTTGAACCAGATCGGGAAGCGACATCAGATTTAACGAGTCGCCACCGACCACAACAGTCGTTCGTCGGCTCCAGAGTTTGGGAAAAGGGTCGACACCTCGCATCTTTGTCATCACATCGACTCGCATTCCAACGGCTTCAGGGTGCTGGCACCTAAAGTGTATCGCGTGTCCTTTGCGGAGGTACTCTGCTTCAAATGGCGGCACTGCGATTACTTGCGCTTGCAGATCTCCTACTGCTTTTTTGAGTCTGGCGAGGTTCTCAGAACTGGCAAGAATGGCGAGATCCGTATCGCGGCTAAACTCGGCTGCGCCGTAGAACACGCATGCTTGGCCGCCCATTAAGAGGGCGTGTACGCGGTGCGCGCGGATCAAAGAAAGGACTTTGAGTATCGGGTTGCGTGTCAAGCGAGCCACCTAGGTGGAAATAGATTTGCCAGAGTCGTTCCGATTCGCGCCAACGCTCAACTGGTGAAAGACGATACCACGCGGCCCATTCCTCACCGACAAGCTCTTCGGGTGAGATCATGGGATAGAGTTTACACGGTCAGATAAAGAACCGCATCTCAATCGCGCCCACCTCAAATCTAATGCGAAGGTGAGGACTCCTTCGAAAGAACCAACCGAGGTGCTGTCCATTTCGGCAATAGGTTGCTGTTACAATAATTGGCTTATGACTTAGGTAAAATCCTTAATAATTAGAGGACTGTGTCGATGAATATACCGGTGGCGGTGAGTATTCAAGATCTATGGGGTATTCAAGAATTTTCCAAAACGGAGTGGGGGGCTGTGAACTACCTCGTAGGCCCGAATGGAAGTGGGAAAACTCGATTCGCAGAACCGCTGCGACAGGCACTTTCTAATGCAGGAATAAAAACGCGCTATCTAAGTGCTGAGCGGCTCGCGGGTCTGGAGAAATCCGCCATATGGGGGCAACAGGGTGCCCTGTACCGAGGATTCGATGTAGGTCAGTATCAACAATATAAGAAGTACGGAAACCAACAGGGCCTCGCTGCTGATGCGTTTGTCATCCTCAAGGAGAAGATAGATGTGCGCATCCGCATCGAAGCTTTTCTTGCGACTATATTTGGACGCAGAATCAGATTCGCTGAGGAAGGTGGATTCCTGAAGCCGAAGATTCAAAAGATTCTTGCCGGCCCAGAGTATGCAATGAAGGAGAGCGAATGCCACGGGCTCAAGGAATTAATTACTTTACTAGCATTTCTCTATGAGATGACTTCAATGCGCTGATTATTGATGAACCAGAGTTGCATCTTCACCCACAATTCCAAACCTTTCTCTTAGCGGAGATACGAAAGATGGCCGGCGACCCTCGCACAGAGCCGGGAACTAAGGTTTTCTTTCTGATAACGCATTCGCCATACTTACTGGACTTTAGGATTATCGATGACCTTCGCCAGTTCCTCATATTGCACGCTAACGAAGCTCCCACCTGTATTGGTGACCTCGACGCCCAGGACGAAGAGGTGCTACGAACAAACTTACCCGAACGAGTTGGTGAGATTGACTACGTGGTGGCGAAGGTTACTCGCATTTCTGAAGCGGCTCAAAAGGCAGGTGTGTTTCTTCTACCTAAAGGGGCTCTTGAAAATCATCTTCGCAGTTATAGTGGTTCTGTTTACCAACCACCGGAAGCAACAAAAGCCCAGACATTCGAGATCGAGAGAGATTTCATTCTCTCCGGTCCGGGCATCTCGGCAATTGAGTCACGCTATGCTGAGCTTATTCCAATCTTGGATGCCGCTTCAGGAGCATGTGAGGTTAACCTTAAGCGACACTTGAGATATGCCATCGGCGTGTTCATCGGTAACATTCAAGTTGCGTTTGAACGAAAAGAGATAAATTCCGTGGACACCCTGACGCAACACGCTTCAATCGATTGGTCAACCCATAACAGAATTTTCGACGTTGTTTCCTTCGAAACTTAAGGACGGATCATTCGTTTGCCGAATGAAACTGAAACCTATTGTCGACCCTGACGAAACCGAATTTGAGTTCACGGACGACACAGTTCACTCTAAGTTCGCCTTTGCATAATAGAATCGAACGAAGCTTATTAGTGCCCCCGCAGGGATTCGAACCCCGAACCAACAGATTATGAGTCTGCTGCTCTAACCGTTGAGCTACAGGGGCACAAGGTGAAGCTGGTAGAACTCGCGTAGACCAAATCGCAAAGATAACGTGCGATGCGGTGAGTGTATCACGCAGACATTTGGAAGCTACAAACGGGGCTGAACATGTTTGAAATCTTCTTCGCGATCTCTGCGTCTTCCCGCCCCGAGAGACACAGTAATCACATAAAACTCCATTCACCGTCTCAACACCCCCTCTCTGTGATAGAAGAGCCAAACAGGATCCCCCCTAACGCTGTGCGATGAGAAATATTTTTTAAGTAACTCTCATAACAAAGCGAAGAATCCAATTTGTGAGAAGGCTACCAACCATGCTGCACTCGTTCAAAGCCCACAAGCAATGGCGCTGGCGGTATTCCCACACCACCCCATAAAGGAGACGACGAAATGAACGAAGAACGAGAATGGACGGTGATGTTCTATCTTGCGAGTGATAATCCGCTAGCCCCAGGTACTATTCAGCACCTCAAAGCGATAAAAAATGCCGGATATCATCCGGAAGTCAACGTACTGGCCCAGTTTGACCCCCACACCGTAAATCTCCCGGTTCACGTTTTTGATGTGAATAGCATCGAGAAAATGAAGAACCCGAATAAAGCAAATATCGGTTTTGCCGGCAATGACCCTTTTGTTCGAAACCTCGTCACCGATAAGCTCTGGCCCGACGATGTTCAAAAACTCCTCAAGGAAGCTCTGAAAAAACGGAATATAGATATGCCTTTCCGTTTGCCTGTGCCTCCGGAGAAGTTGTCTGAGGAACTGGCGCCCAAGGACTCCCTGGAGGTATTTCTCGAATTCTGCCAGAAAAACTATCCGGCCCGGCATTACATGCTTTTCATGGTCGGGCACGGCGTGATCGTGGGCAACGAGCTGTTTCTGCGTGACGAACATGTTGCTACAACTCGCCAGGGAAATTCGCGCCCGGTTTCTCTGTCGCTAGTGGACCTGGCTAACATACTGGATAAATTCAACGATCGTCTGAGCAAACACCAGCAACTTGAAATGATAGGTTTTCACGCCTGCTCGATGAGCGGAGCCGAAGTTGCTTTCCAACTCCAGGGCAAGGCGAACTATATGCTTGCTGCCCAAGGCCCGACTTACAACGGCGCCTGGCCTTACCGTCAGATTCTGATTCGTCTGTTTAATGATTTGAATTCCAGCAAAAACTTCACTAAAGGAGAGCTACCAGACGGGATAGTAGACCTCGTTAAGCGCGGAACAAACCCGTTCTCCAAGTTCATTCGCAGTCGCCTTAACGGAAACGGGACGCGAGAACTATTGGAAGAGCATGTTTTGGGAAAACAGCCTGCGCCAAAACTCGTAGGGGCTCTGACTGATGAACTCAACGCTTTGCTTGATGATCCAAAACTCTCCAAAGAGTTCATGCGGAAAAAACTTACCGCCATGCGAAACGATCCGCCTTCTACAATCAAAGTTGATGAACTCGACGGAAAAGACTTGAGGCGGATCAACCGGCAGCTGATCCTCCGGGCGGTGCCGCGTATCAACGTTAAGCGTCTGTGCAAAAAAATCTTCGCTTATTGCCTGTTCAATAGCTTCGATTTTCAGCTCGCGGGGTATAGTTGTGATCTAACGCTGTGTGACTTGAACAAGGTTGGCGAACTCCAGGAACCAGTCTCCAATCTGGTCAAGGCTTTGCTAAAAGGGTTGAGATTCTCCAGAAGAACAAACAACTCGATCGTACGCGAGCTGATGATCCTGGCACACTGGGAAGCGCAAAGTTTTTTTCAGGAACAGTACACGGATTTATACGATTACTGCTTCCGCCTAAGAACCAACTGCGAAGCTGAACGGATCAAGAATCCATCGCGTCCAACGCAGCGCCTCCTGCAAGAAATCGAGAATGCCTGTAAAGACGTTATGACCGTCTTAAAGAGAGGCAAACATAACGATGACAATGGCATCATCGTGCGTTCGGAATTCGCCGGCCCGGCTTATCAATACGCGCATGGGCTGTCGGTTTTCTTTCCATGGTCGGAGCCCGTTGCCAATCCGATGTGGAAAAAACTCTATCGACGCTTTGCCTTCAAAGAAACAAAGTGGCAACAGTTCTTGAAGTTGTACTTCGCCGAAACCATGCGTAAACCCGCGGGTGACGAAGTCAATGATGTGGAGCCACCCTTCATCGCGAAAAATCTCGATAGCGACTTACTTGAATTGGTGCAGGCTCTGGCGACACAGGTTTTCAATGACGACGGACAACTAGGCCCGGCAGGATCAAGAGATCCGTTGGGTGTAGCCGGCAGCCGCGATCCACAGGGCGATGACTGCGATTGCGTGTCGATAAAGAATTATCCATCGATCACGCATTCGGACAAGCGGTCGTTGACGCCCCACAACCAGCAAGCGATTAATATATTGAGGCAGTTACGTAAAGATTTTACGACTCGTTGACAATAGTAAACCTTCAACGGGCTTTGCACGAAAAATCTGATTTCTCTGTGCAACCTCTGCGTTCTCTGTGTCTCTGTGGTTGAAGATTGCTTTAGGAAATAACCACAGAGGTACAGAGAACGCAGAGGTTGCACAGAGAAAAGCAAGTGACGACTTTTCGTGCAAGGCCCCTTCAGCCCTTCAGCTCAACTGAGCCATGAACCGACTCAAAGTGCCGCGCCTTCTTTTTGCTTTACTGGTCCTTGCTTTGACTGTGATTGCGCAAGGCCAGGGGAATCTCGATAGCATCAAGACGGCGCGGCAGCTTGCCGCTGAGGCTAACGATGAAGCCGCGACGCTAACGGAGCGGCAAGAAGCTCTGAGAAAGCTGAATGAATCGGCTCAGCTTTTTGTTAGCGCTGGGGAAATACTCGAGGCGGCCCGAGTCCTCAACCGCGTGGGCCACCTCCAACTAATCCTCAACTCTCCACTAGACGCAATTACCACCCACAACAAAGCTTTGGATCTGCTGAAGCAGTCGCCCTCGCCCCAGGTCGAAGTCGATAATCTCAACGGACTTGCCGCCGCTCTCATGCTGCAACAGGACAAGAGTCTGGTGGAACCGACCCTCAATCGCGCCATCTCGTTGAGTGAGCAGTCGAGCTACACCGCCGGCCATGCGCAGGCTCTCCTGACGCTAAGTCGCCGTTATAACTTTGACGATCACGCCAGAGCTCTAAGCACAGCGCAAAATTCCCTCAATCTTTGGAAAAGCATCGGAGACAAACGGGGAATCGCCCGCGCTTACGAACAGGTAGGGATTTGCTACCGAGCCCTGAACGTCCTCCTGGGAGCCACCCAAAGTTTCGAACAGGCGCTGCCGTTGTGGCAGGAGTTAAATGATTCGGCGCAGCAGGCCACCGCTTTGATCATGTTGGGTTTCATTGACCTGCGCAAAGCGGAGTGGCAAAGCAGCATCTCCCGTTTCGTGCAAGCGCAAGGTCTGATTGATGAGGCAGCCGAACCCCAAAAGATGGGCCAAATAGCCTGCGGCATGGCTGAAGTCTACAATGAGTACAACTTGCCTGAACATGGCCTCATTCATTACAAGCGAGCCTTAACCTACTATCAGCAGACTCAGGATGCTCATCTGATCTGGTATGCCACCTGGGGCTTGGGCTGGACGCACTATCTCCTTCACGAATATCCAGAAGCCTTGAGTTACCTGCAACAGAGTCTTACTCACGCCGACAGCGATAGTGGACCAGAGGCGGCACTCACTCGTGAATACATTGCCATGGTCCACCTGGAAACAGGCGAATATCCCGCCGCGCTCCAGGATTTGCAGTTTGCATTCGACGTCTACACACGTGCTGTTAATCCGTTTGAAGCTGCGCGCGTGCAGGGACTGATCGGTCAGGTCCTCGAGCAGCAAGGACAGTTTGCGCGTGCGCGGGGAAGCTATTTGAAAGCAGTGGACGCCTTCGGCAAACTCTCGGATCAGGTCAATCAGGCGGCAGTTTATTACGCACTCGGCCGGTTAGAGCTGAAACGTGGAAAGTATGTCCAGGCCGAAGACTTCTTATCGCGCTCTATTCAGATGACCGAAAAGATGCATCGCATTCCTACCAGCCGAGACCTCAGCGTAGCTTTTTTTGGATCAGTTCACGATCGTTACCAGGCTTATATCGAGTGTCTGATGGGTAAGCACCAGTCGGACCCCGCGCTTGCTCTAGATGTTAAAGCGTTTGAAACGAGTGAAGCGGCTCGGGCTCGTTCTCTCGCGGAATTCCTACGTGCCACTAACACGGATTTCGCACGTGGCGTCGACTCTACATTGGCTCAACAGGAGAAGTCGTTGCGGCAGTCGATTTGGCAAAAAGCTGACTATCGCTCTCAATTGTTGACCAGCAAGGAAACTGCTTCGAGCTTAAATGAGCTGAAGTCAGTGAACACTGAGCTGTCGCAACTGGAAGCAGAGTATGGTCAACTCATCGAAACTATAAATCAGCGCTATCCTGCTTATAAACAGATCACACAGCCGACTGCCTGGGACGTGCGTCGAATTCAGGAAGAAATCATCAAAGACGATCAAACTCTACTTCTGGAATACAGCATCGGCGCGAGCAAGAGCTACGTTTGGGCAGTCACACACGACAAGATCAAAACCTTTGAGATCCCGGGTGAAGAGGTGATAACTCAAGCGGCAAGAAAAGTCTCTGCCTTACTTGCGCTTCCACCTGCTTCCGATACCGCCAACCAACTAACGCAAGCTTCTCAAGAATTGAGCCAGATGATTCTGTCTCCGGTGGCAGCAGAATTAAACAAGCGAGTGGTGATTGTAGTAGCCGACGGGGCGCTGCATTACATTCCTTTTCAAGTTTTGCCAATGCCGTCGGGAAACGAGCCCCTCGTGGCTAAATTTGAGATCGTCAACGCTCCTTCCGCTTCGATCATCGGAGATCTGCGTCAGGAAAGGGAGCGCCGTAAAACTCCGACGAAATTGCTCGCAGCTTTCGGGGATCCCGTCTTTTATTCAACTTCCACGAACAACGGGGAAAAAAGCAGCGATGACCTTATCGCGGCTCAAACTCGCGATATTCCCTGGCGTTCGACTCTACGCGACGTCGAGCTCAATAGAGATTCTTTTGACCCGTCAGTGATTGCGCCGCTGTTTTATGCTGCACGAGAGTTGCGCAATCTCCGCGACCTGGCCGGTGGCGGAGGCTTAGTGCTTGGTGAGTTTGCTGCAACGCGCGAACGACTCTTGAATACAGACTTGAGCGATTTCGCAATTCTGCATCTGGCCACGCATGGCTTTCTCGATCCCAAGCGACCTGAGTACTCCGGCCTGCTGCTGTCGACTGTTAACAGCGAGGGCAGAAAGATAGATGGTTTTGTTGGACTACAGGACATTTATCAATTGCGGGCGCCCGTCAATATCGTTGTCCTCAGTGCATGCCAAACCGCATTGGGAAAAGATGTGCGTGGCGAGGGTCTGGTGGGGATGACTCGAGGCTTCATACATGCCGGCGCTTCCAGCGTTGTAGCAAGTTTATGGAGCGTCGATGATGGTGCAACAGCCGAATTGATGAAGCGTTTCTACAGCAATCTCCTGCAACAAGGAATGAGTCCCGCTGAAGCATTACGCGCAGCGCAGAATAGTATCCGTCAGGAACCGGAATGGGCGTCGCCTTATTATTGGGGTGCGTTCACGATTCAGGGAGACTATCAGCAGCTCATTAAGCCGTTGCCGCAAACGGCGAGCGTGGCGCTAAGCTGGAAGATACTTATTGTTTTCGGATTGCTGTTGTTGCTGGGAGGCGTTGGCTGGTGGTATCGCCGTCGCCGGACGCTTGCTCACGTCCGCGTCTAGTCGGCTCTGCACCAAGAGTGCCTTTTACAACTATTTGATTCTTCTCTGATTCTTCTCTGCGATCTCTGCGTACCTCTGTGACCTCTGCGTTACATACTTCTCGCGACTACAGTTACGCAGAGGTCGCAGAGAGGACTTCAAATCTCGAAAGGGACTACTTTGTTCTGGGATTTCTCTGTGCAACCTCAGTGTCCTCTGTGGTGTGGTTTTACTCGGAATTCATCAACCGCAGAGACACAGAGGACCCTGAGGTCGCACAGAGAAGAGCGCGATCGAGA
>DATFDT010000209.1:0-16617 GCA_035251975.1 Pyrinomonadaceae bacterium
ATGAAGCGAAGTTGAAGAATGCAAGAAAGCTTCTCGAGCGAAAGGTCGAAAAGCAACGTTCATGCCTGAAAGGTGAAATAAGGCTATTCGCCCGAAGTTTTAGGTTTTCGCAGTTGAGGAAGAAAAAATGTGTCTCATCTAGAATCACTATCAGGAGCCGGCGTGTTTCACATTGAACCTGTTTCGGTGTGGTGAGTTCTCAATAACAATCGCATGTCCGCTTCTGTCAGACCCGGATTTCCGTTCGACCTTGATACCGAATTTTTTAAGCATGCGATAAAAAGTGGGCCGGTGAACGCGAAGAATCTCCGCGCTTTTCTTCACGTTGCCCTTCGTTCGCTCAAGCGTCTGAATGATTACGTCGCGCTCGATCTCTTCCAACGACAAAGATTGGGGAGCGAAAACGCGGTTAGGTGTCATCTGAAAGTCCTGGAGCTCATCCGGCAGGGCCGCAACCGTCAATTCATCTCCGTGACAGAACAACACGGCGCGCTCAATCACGCTCTCCAGTTCACGTACATTCCCGGGCCAGTCATAGTGAGTCAGCCGCACAACCGTATCTGGCGAGATGTTTCGGATGTTTTTGTCATACTGCTGGTTATAGCGTTTCAGTAAGCGTCTCGCGAGAAGAACTATGTCGTCTCGACGTTGTCTCAGAGGTGGTACCTTGATCTTGATAGTGCTAATGCGGAAGTAAAGATCTTTTCTTAGAAATCCATCTTTCAATAGCAACTCAGTGTCGCGGTTCGTGGCGGACACGAGACGAAAGTTAACGTCGATTTCCCGTTCGTCGCCCAGCCGGCGAAGTTTACGTTCCTGTAACACTCGCAGGAGTTTAGTTTGCAGATGAGTAGGCATTTCCGCAACTTCATCGAGCAGCAGTGTGCCTCCTTCAGCGACTTCGATCAGGCCTCGTTTGTCGCGCTGCGCTCCCGTGAACGCGCCTTTCGTGTAACCAAACAACTCGGATTCAATAAGCTGGTGCGGAATCGCGGCGCAATTAATGCTGATGAATGGTCCACCTGCGCGATGGCTTTCGTTGTGAACCGCGCGCGCAATCAGTTCTTTTCCGGTGCCGCTCTCGCCTTCGATCAGCACTGACGCGTCAGACGGTGCTGCCGTGCGTATCGTCTCGTGGATGTTTCGTATGCGCGGATCGCGGCCAACCAGACCGAACATTTCACTGTCGCCCACGAGCGAACGTTTGAGGGTTTGATTCTCGATCTTCAGGGCCGCGAACTGTAAAGCCCTCTCGACCAGAGCCAGGAGTCGATCAGGGGGAAACGGTTTCTCCAGATAGTAATAAGCGCCGCACTTGATAGCTTCGATCGTTACCTCAATCGAGCCGAAGGCAGTCATCAATATGACTTCGGTATCAGGATTTTGCTCCTTGATGTGCTTGATCAAATCGATCCCGGTGCCGTCGGCTAAACGCAGATCTACGAGGACCAGATTGAATGAACGGCTGCTCAGAATCGTCTTGGCCTGAACCAGACTGTTTGTGGTGAGCGTCTGATGGCGCGCCTCTGTAAGAATGGCGGCCAGCGCGCCTGTGACGCTCCTATCGTCATCAACGATGAGTATCGTGTTCGGCATCGTTAGGATTCGAGGGAAGAGGGTTGCAGGGATTCTAGCAAGTTGCGCTAAGAGCGTACAGCCAGCGGCATTAAGCAGACCCGTCCTTGGACACAGTCAGACTGTTTATTCTGTGGAGACTTGCGCTTCTTTGTTGAGGGCGGCGTGGAGGGTGTGCCAGGGGAGGGTGGCGCATTTGACGCGCACTGGAAACTCGCGCACGCCCGCGAAGATCTTTAAATTGCCGAGACTGTTTTCCTCGGTCTCCTCATTCAGCTCACCCATAACCATCGAGTGAAATTCCTGAAACAGGTTCTCGGCTTCTTCTTTGCTCTTTCCTTTGACGGCCTGCGTCATCATACTCGCCGCGGCTTTCGAGATTGCGCAGCCCGATCCTTCAAACCCGACTTCCTTTACCTGATCGTCTTCGAGATTGATGTAGATCGTGAGTTGATCGCCGCAGAGTGGATTGTAGCCTTCAGCGCTGTGGTTAGCAGTTTCGAGCTTGCGAAAGTTTCGCGGCTTCTTGTTATGGTCGAGGATTACCTGCTGGTAGAGTTCGCTCAGTTCAGACATTAGCTAAATATCTCAATCACACGTTCGATCGTGCGCGCGAGCACATCGATCTCTTCCTTCGTATTGTAAAAAGCAAACGACGCGCGCGCCGTCGCCGGCACTTTGAACCGCTGCATCACGGGTTGCGCGCAGTGATGTCCGGCGCGGACCGCGATGCCTTCCTGGTCCAGGATCGTGCCGATATCGTGCGGGTGAATGTCGTCGATCACGAATGACAACACACTCGCCTTGTTCTTTGCGGTGCCGATGATTCGCACGCCTTCGATTGCGGAAACTTTTGCGGTGGCGTAGCGCAGCAGCTCCATCTCGTATGCCGCCGCAGCTTCACGGCCGATGCTGTTCAGGTAATCGATTGCGGCGCCGAGACCGATCTGCGATGCGATCGCGGGCGTGCCTGCTTCGAAACGATTGGGTGGATCGGCGTAAGTGGTCTTCTCGAAGGTGACGGTCTTGATCATGTCGCCGCCGCCCTGGAACGGGTTCATCTTTTCGAGTAGCTCGAGCTTGCCGTAAACGACGCCGCTGCCAGTTGGCGCAAACATCTTGTGACCTGAGAAGACGTAAAAATCAGCGTCGAGATCCTGCATGTCGATCGGCATGTGCGGTGCGGCCTGAGCACCGTCTATCAGCACGGGTACACCGTATTTGTGCGCGGTGGCGATCATGTCTTTGATCGGATTGATCGTGCCGAGCGCGTTTGAGACATGCATCACTGCGACGAGCTTTGTGCGCTCGTTCAGCAGGCCATCGTATTCGTCTAACAGCAACTCGCCCGCGTCGTTCATCGGGATCACGCGGAGGCGCGCGCCTTTTTCTTCGCAGAGCATTTGCCAGGGAACGATGTTGGCGTGATGCTCCATCGCGGAGATGATGATCTCGTCGCCCGCGCCGATGAATTTGCGGCCGTAGCTGTGCATCACGAGGTTGATGCCCTCGGTGGCGCCACGCACGAAGATGCACTCGCGCACGTCGCGCGCGTTGATGAAACGTTTCACCTTTTCGCGCGCGCCTTCGTAAGCGGTCGTTGCTTTCTGGCTCAGGTAGTGAACGCCGCGATGGATGTTCGAGTGTTCCTGTTCGAGATAGATGCTGCCGCGATCGATCACGACTTGCGGGACTTGCGAGGAGGCGGAGTTGTCGAGATAGATCAGCGGTTTGCCGTTGACTGTTTGTTGCAGGACGGGAAAGTCGGCGCGAATCCGTTCAATGGGCCATGTGGAAACCGGGGATTCTGGGGTTATTAAAGTTCCAGCACTCACAGTTCTAACTCCCTTCTCTGCGCAACCTCTGCGTCCTCTGCGTCTCTGCGGTTAACGTATAAATTTAACCGCAGAGACGCAGAGGACGCAGAGGTTACGCAGAGAACAAAACTACGCCTCTAAACTCGTGTGCAACTGGCGCAACACGATTTCATCAAGCTGCGACCTAATCGACTCGATCTTGATCTTCCCGATCACTTCTTCAGCAAATCCGTACGTCAACAAGCTGCGCCCGAGCTCCGGGCCGATGCCGCGCGCCTCCAGGTAAAACAGCTCTTCAGGATCGATCTGACCGACCGCCGCGCCGTGCGCACACTTCACATCGTCCGCATAAATCTCGAGCTGCGGCTTCGTATCCACACGCGCTTTATCCGACAACAGCAAGTTCTTATTCGTTTGCTGCGCATCAGTCTTCTGCGCGCCCTCACGAACAAACACTTTGCCGTTGAAGACCGCGCGTCCGTTGCCGTCGAGAATTCCCTTGTACAACTGGTGACTCGTGCAATGCGGCTGCTTGTGATCGATCACGGAGTGCGTGTCAGTATGCTGATCGGATCCGACCATGTAGAGACCATCGACAGCAGTCTCCGCACCTTCGTGATCCATTACGACTGAAACATCGTGTCGCGACAGTTGCGCGCCGAGATTGATCGACGTCGTATCGTAACGGCTCGATCGTCCCAGCTCAGCGCTCGTCGTCGAAACGTGATACGCGTTGTTGCTCTCCCGCTGTACGCGATAGTGCTCGAGTTGTGCGCCGTCTTTCAGAACGATCTCTGCAATCGCGTTCGTAAAATACTTTCCGCCATTGCTCGACACGAAACTCTCAATCAAAGTCGCCGAGCTGTTTTCTTCGGCAACGACCAGCAGTCGCGGGAAATTGGCGCCGTTCTCGGCCTCGGCGACGAACGTGATCTGCAACGGACGTTCGAGTTTTACATTCTTCGGAATCCACAAAAAGACGCCGGACTGAAGGAAAGCGGTGTTCAGCGCGGTCAGCCCGTTGTTGTGATAGCCGGCGTTGCGCGCCAGGTACTTGCGAACGATCTTGTTGTAACGCGCGTCTTCAACTGCACTGAAAAGATCGATCGCGACCACATCGCCGAGTTGGGTCTTTGTCGATAAATCTTCGCGCAGAAAACCATCAACAACGACGAGATGAGTCTCGGCCGTTTCCGGATATCCCTCTACTTCGCGCGCGTCAGCGGACCCACCCGTGACCGGCACAAACTCTTCTTTCGCGAGCGTCGCGAGGTTCGTGTACTTCCAATCCTCTGCTTTAATCGACGGAAAACCGAGCTGCTCGAAACGATCCATCGCGCTATTGCGCACGAGCTCGAGCCACGCCAGCGTCGGACGCACCGAGCGAAACGACGCTTGATAACTATTTTCTGACTTAACGAGTTCAGTAACCATTCCTAGTTCGCCGGCGCGCCCGCTCCTTTGTCTACAGTCCTGATCCAGTCGTATCCCTTTGCTTCGAGCTCGAGCGCGAGCTCCTTGCCGCCTTCGCGCGCGATGCGCCCGTCGGCCAGCACGTGCACGAAATGTGGAACGATGTAGTTCAACAGTCGCTGGTAGTGCGTGACGACGATGATTGCATTCTCGGGCGTGAATAGTTGATTCACTCCGTTTGCTACAACACGCAATGCGTCGATGTCGAGACCTGAATCAGTCTCATCGAGCACGGCAAGCTTTGGCTCGAGCACGGCCATTTGCAGGATCTCGTTGCGTTTCTTTTCACCGCCGGAAAAATTTTCGTTGACCGAGCGTGTCATGAAGCTCGCATCCATCTCGACGACTTTCGCGCGCTCTTTCAACAGATCCTTGAACTCGAGTGGATCGAGTTCTTCTTCGCCGAGATGTTTACGCTTCTCGTTGTAAGCGAGACGCAGAAACTGTGCATTCGAAACGCCTGGCACCTCGATCGGATACTGAAACGCCATGAACACGCCTTCACGCGCACGCTCGTCCGGCGCCATGTCGAGAAGGTTGCGACCCTCGTAAATAATCTCGCCGCCCGTCACTTCATATTGCGGATGTCCCGCGAGCACCTTCGCAAGCGTCGACTTCCCGGAACCATTCGGTCCCATGATCGCGTGAATCTCGCCTTTGTTAACTGTCAGGTTGATGCCCTTGAGGATCTCTCTGCCATCAATCCCGGCTCGTAAATTTTTAATCTCTAACATTCGTTAACCTACGCTGCCTTCCAACTTAAGTCCCAGTAATCTCGTTGCTTCAACCGCAAACTCCATCGGCAACTGCAAAAACACATCCTTGCAAAAGCCGTTGATGATCAGCGACACCGCGTCTTCCTGCGAAATGCCGCGTTGCTGCAAATAGAACAACTGCTCTTCACTGATCTTCGACGTCGATGCTTCATGTTCGACACTCGAAGTGTTGTTCATCACTTCGATATACGGGAACGTGTTCGCACCACATGTCGATCCGATCAGCATCGAGTCGCATTGCGTGTAATTGCGCGCGCCTTCGGCCTTCGGCATCACCTTCACGAGACCGCGATAACTGTTGTTTGACTTCCCTGCCGCGATGCCCTTCGAGATGATTGTCGAGCGTGTGTTCTTGCCGAGGTGAATCATCTTCGTGCCGGTATCGGCCTGTTGCGCGTGATTCGTTAACGCAACCGAGTAGAACTCGCCGATCGAGTTGTCGCCCTGGAGAATGCACGACGGATACTTCCACGTGATCGCCGATCCGGTTTCGACCTGCGTCCACGAGATCTTCGAATTCTTACCGGCGCACTTGCCACGCTTCGTCACGAAGTTGTAAATGCCGCCGCGTCCTTCTTCGTCACCGGCGTACCAGTTTTGCACTGTCGAGTATTTGATCTGCGCGTCGTCGAGTGCGATGAGCTCGACCACCGCCGCGTGCAACTGGTTCTTGTCAAACTTCGGCGCCGTGCAGCCTTCGAGATATGAAACGTACGAGCCCTCTTCCGCAACGATCAACGTGCGCTCAAACTGTCCGGATTCGGCGTTGTTGATGCGGAAGTAAGTCGAGAGCTCCATCGGACAGCGCACGCCTTTCGGAATGAAGCAGAAACTTCCATCCGAGAAGACCGCACTGTTCAGCGCCGCGAAGAAGTTGTCGTTAGTCGGCACGACCGATCCGAGATATTTCTTCACGAGCTCGGGATAATCTCTGATCGCTTCGGTGAACGAGCAGAAAATCACGCCAACCTTCTTGAGCTTCTCTTTGTAAGTTGTCGCCACCGAGACTGAGTCAAATACCGCATCGACTGCGACACCGGCGAGTTGCTTCTGCTCCGTCAACGGAATACCGAGCTTCTCGAACGTGCGCAGCAACTCCGGATCGACTTCATCCAAGCTCTTCTTCGTCGCTTTCTGTTTCGGCGCGCTGTAATAGATGATGTCCTGGTAATCAACCTTCGGGTACGTGAGGTTGGGCCAGTGCTTCGGCTCCGTCATCGTCAGCCAGTGTCGATAAGCCTTGAGACGAAACTCCAGCATCCACTCCGGCTCGTTCTTCTTCTCGACGATCAGACGAATCGTGTCTTCGGTCAAACCGCGCGGAATCATGTCCGACTCGATATCGGTTACGAAGCCGTATTTATATTCTTGTTTGGCTAAAAGTTCTGCTGTACTCATCACTAAACTCGATTATCTTTCTGCCTGGTCCCCTGAATCTGGTGGAGCGCCGCGTCGACGTTTGCCTCCGTTCCCAACAACTGCGAAAGCGTGATCTCCCCGAGCGCGTTGTCGACGATCTGGTGCAACTCGATGATCACCGGACGAATGCCGCAGTCGCCCGTGTGAACGCATGCATCGAGGACGCCCGCGTAGCTCTTGCAATGCGACTCGGCGGGTTCGCCTTCGAGAACGCGTATCACCTGGTTCAAACGTATCTCCGAAGCAGGATGCTGTAGCGAGTAGCCACCCTTGATGCCGCGCGTGGAATTCACGAGTCCGGCCTTGGTCAAAATCCACATCAGCTTGCCGGCGTTCGCTGTCGAAATTCCCTCGAGCCGGGCAAGCTGCGAGAGGGTTAGCGACTCGCCCAACTTCTCCGCGCGGGCTAACTGCAACAAGCAGCGCAGGCCATATTCTTCTTGAGCTGAGATCTTCATTGCGCGTCTAAATCATTAACCTGACGCATCTTAAGCTAAACCTTACTTTTAAGTCAAGATTAGCCACAAAGAGGCACAAATGTTTTTTTGCTCGTATTTGTGCCTTTTTGTGGCTAAAGTTTAAAGTCGAAGTCGATATACCCGGCGAGACGGACGGGTCTGTTATTCACGAGTGAGGGCGGGAATGTCCAAGCGCGTGCGGCTTCTTCGGCGGCCTTCCGCAGCAACGTCGGACCTTCTGAGTTAGTCACCCAGATTTTTCCGTTTTCATCGACGATCGCAAACACGCGGACCGTGCCGGTTACGTTGTGTGTCTTTGCCTGCGACGGGTAAACCGGAGTGATGCGCTTTGTTTCGCGGCCGCTGAGCGAGCCGGTGCTGACTAACTGTGGCTCCGGTCCGGACGTGACTGGCGGTGGCGCCACACTCTGCACCGGATCGGCAGAAGTGGTTGGTTTCGGACCCGTGGTGAACGGGTTTGGAATTCTGTTGGTAACTGCATCGAGTGCGGGCGAGCGGCCGAGTGACGCGACCTGAATCTGTGACGAGGCCATTTTCTCTCTCGCTGCCGAATACTCCGCCTGCCACTTCGTACGGTCGTCTTCGTTTCTAGGAAGCGAGAGTCGAATGCCGAGCACGTCTTCCTGTAACGCGAGTGCGTCGTAAGAGCGGCCCTGCTCGGTCGAGATTTCTTTCGCTTGCGCGATCAGTCTCTCGAGTAGCCCGCGCACGCGGTCGAGATCGGCATTCGCCTCGGCAGGCAGATTCGAGTCGCCGGGATTGATGCCATAACTGCGATATCGAGCGAGGTGCGCGCGGATGCCGTTTACTGTTTGGCCCGCAGCCGCGAAATAAGTGCGGATAGATTCGTCTTTTTGCGCCGCGCGCGAGGTGAACGCCTCCTCGAGCAACGCCTGCGAGCGACCGTAGTTTCCCTCTTCGAGGTAAATTCCGAGCAACATCAGCGTCGTGACGTTGCGGAGCGTTACGTCGGTTGAGGACGCGCGAATGTTTTCAAGCTCAGTCACAGCGGCTTGTAGCTGGTGCACGGCGGCAAGCGCACGGGCACGCTCAATTCGCGTCAAAACCGGATTGGCTGACGCGTCTTCACTGGAGCCAGTCGACTGGCCCAGCGCCAAAACGGCTGTAATTAGAATAAGAACTGTCGGGAGTGATGCATGAATATAGGATCTAAAATAGGAAAAAGACCTCAAATTGTTGGCTCCTGAAATACGAAAGCGAGCGTATGCCCGCTTGAGTTGGTATCAATTTGACAGGGGCATTATGGCCGCAACATGGCCAATGAGGCAAGCAAAGTCATCCACCGATTGCACAGAAGAGATAAAATATCTGCGTAATCTGAGGATAAGAAAGTTTTAGCGGTAAGCCAGTCGACCGCCGACGAAGTCAAAAATCCTGTCAGGCATCTTCATTTGCTCCCACGCGCCCATTCCAGCCGTTATCGCGAGAGGCCACAGGATTACTAAACTCACCGCCCCGACCGCAGCCTTATCAACCCACTTTCCGGCGCCAATCTCAACCGTAAGCGTGTCAGCATTGTGATGAAACAGGATGTTCAGAGACGTTGCCATACCCACCAGATCGCGCCAGCCGCCACGCTTTTTGATCTGAACCAGCAGGCTCTGATCGTCCGCGCTCAGTTGTTGCGTATCAAATCCTTGTGAATCGAGCCATCCTTTCACGTCCTGAATGAGGCGAACAGCGTCCTCTTCCGGGCACGTGTAGCGGCGGCTCGTGGAGCCGGGAATCTTTTGGACGTAGTTGCCATCGAATGGGCCGGGAGTGAAATTGCCGGCTTGCTGCTGGAGCGGCGTCCCACACTTCTGGCAGAAACGATATTCTGCCTGCACCGGATGATGGCACTGCGGGCATTGATTGGGTCCGGTGACGGGATTGCTCATCTCCGGCTTCTTTATTCCGGCCGATGCTAATCCGGAACCGGCGGGCGCAGCCTTTTTCCGGAGCTGCATGGCAGCCTTTTCATCGAGACTCTTCAGCGCTGCATCAACCTTGACTGCCACCTTCGCAAGGAGATCGTCTCGGCGCTTTAGACTCGACAACAGTTCGCGAACTTCAGTGGGTGAACGACCTTCGTCCATCGCCTCTTCAAGTTCCAGGAACAATAGATTCTGTTCCTGCGCGCCGAGTGTCCCATTGAAATCGATTCGTTCCTTGAGAGTGCCGAGATATGAAACCGGAACTGCCGGTGGTGGCGGCAGCGGCTCGGGTAACGGCGGGCATGCCTGCGTAGCGTTGAGAGCCTTCAACAGCGAGAATGCCGCGCCCTTGTCGCGCGAACGATAATCGGTGACCTGGATTTCATGGAGTGGCGCAGACAGGAGATTGAGGTTGATGCCGTCTGCAACTAAAACCGGGAGAATGGGCTTGCCGAGTCCACAGACATAGGACAACTCGCTCCGGCACGCCTCCGACTCCCACGACTCCGGCGAAAGCGCGAAGATAAAGATCTCACAATCGCGAATATTGGCGAGAATATTATCCCACCAGCGCTGTCCACCGGTCAGCGTCTGGTCATGCCACGTAGTCATACCAACGGCCTGCAGGTCCTCGACCAGTTGGGTAACCACCTCAAGATTGTTTCGACTATAACTGACGAAGACCTTTCTCATGGACATCCCTCTTTTACTGAGCGCGAGGCAATCAGAGCGGCCTGGTTTAAGTGATGGGAAGTATACACCAGCGCAGCGTTTAGTTTATCTTCAAAAAGTTTAGTCAGATACGCGAGTGGTAGAATTTGCTGCCTATGGATCCGTTACCGGGAAATGATTTGATTGTTATGGGTGTCGAGGATTTGCTGCATCAACGGCAGACAATCCCGGCGCTGTTAGTGGCGATCGGGGCACCCAAGCTTCGCAGTCTTGGTCTGGAAGTCCCGGAAGACCTACCCTCAACCCCCGAGCATCGCCTCTACGACCTGCTTTCTGATTCTGATCCCGATTCAGCACATTCCAAATACAACGCCTTGATTCGACGGCTTGTCAGCTTCGAGCGAGCAATGGCATGCGTGAAAAAGTAAGTGCAGACGCAATCGAGCGCTTCATGAAAGCACTCGGCCATACAGGTCAAACTAACGCTCGCATCTATTTTGTTGGCGGCGTGAGTGCTGTACTGCTCGGTTGGAGAGAAAGCACGATCGACATTGACTTGAAGTTGGTTCCCGAAGCGAATGAGATTCTCAAGGCGCTACCCGATTTAAAGGAGCGCCTGCAAATCAACGTCGAACTTGCTTCGCCCGACGATTTCATTCCTCCACTACCCGGGTGGGAGGACCGCAGCGGATTCATAGCCCGCGAGGGCGGAATCGATTTCTTCCATTATGATTTCTACGCCCAGGCACTCGCCAAGATCGAGCGGGGCCACAACACTGATCTGCTTGATGTTCAGCAAATGATCGACCGTGGACTGGTGGAACCGTCTCGACTGCTGGAATACTTTTCACGTATCGAGGATCAACTCTATAAGTATCCAGCGATCGATCCGAAGTCGTTTCGACGCGCGGTGGAAAAGTTCATCCAAAACCTTTAGCCACAAAAAGCCACAAAAGCTCAAATTGGGGTTCTGCTCATTTTGAGCTTTTTGTGGCTTTTTGTGGCTAAAATTTTATCTGGTGGTGCTGAGGCTTTTGATGATTTTGTCGCGGAAGGTGCGGGCGTCGGATTTGATTGTGGTTTCGTTGAGAGTTAAGAGTCGCTTGTTGCGCATGACGATGCGGCCGTTGATGACGACGGTTTCGACGTCGGCGGCTTTGGTGGCGTAGACCAGATCAGAGTAGACGTTGTAGAGCGGAATCTGGTTGAGAGTGTCGCGATCGATAACCAAGAGATCTGCGCGCTTGCCGGTTTCGAGTGACCCGATCTCTTTTTCGAGATGGAGCGCCTGAGCGCCGCGGATCGTCGCGAGCTCGAATGCTTCCTGAGCAGAAATGACTTTCGGATCGCCGGTGAACACTTTGTGCAGCTTTGCGACTGTGTCCATCTCTTCCCACATGTTTAGATCATTGTTCGAGGCCGCTCCATCCGTACCTAATCCAACGAAAAGCTTCTCAGTCAACATGCGTGGCACAGGAGCAACGCCCGAGGCGAGTTTCATGTTCGACTGCGGATTGTGAACCACACCCACGCCACGATTTTTCAAGATGGCGATGTCACTTCCCTGCGGCCAGACCATGTGCGCCGCGATCACGCGCTCATTGAGAAAACCAATACGCTCAAGATACGCAACCGGGCTCGATCCTTTCGCTTTCACACTGTCATCGACTTCGCGCTTCGTCTCAGAAATGTGAGTCACGATCGGCGCCCCCGTGCGATCGGAAAAGGCACGCGCCGCTTTGAGATGTTCTTCTGAGACTGTGTACGGAGCGTGCGGCGCGATCGCCGCAACGATCAGATCGTGCCCTTTCCAGCGCGCCACAAACTTCTCGACGTAAGCCATGCCCTCGGCGTTCGTCTTATTGTCAGCGACAGGAAAGTCGATGATGGTTTCACCAAGAACACCGCGAACTCCCGCTTTCGCAGTCTCATCCGCGATCGCATCTTCGAAGTAATACATGTCGCAGTAGGTCGTCGTCCCACCGCGAATCATCTCAGCAAGACCGAGACGAGTGCCGACGCGCACAAACTCTTCCGTGACGTTCTTCGCCTCAGCCGGGAAGATGTACTTCGTCAACCACTCCTGAAGATCGAGATCATCTGCCAGACCACGAAACAGGACCATAGGGACATGCGTGTGACCATTAATTAGACCGGGAGTCACGACCTTGCCCGCCGCGTTGATCTTCTGCCGTGACGTGTATCGAGATTCAATATCAGCGCGTGGACCAATCGCGACGATGCGGCCACCTGACACCGCAATGCCGCCGTCTTCGATAACCCGACGAGTCTGGTCCATCGTCACAATCGTGCCACCGACTACGAGAAGCTCGGCAGGTTGCCGGCGAGTCTGGGCGATGGCGTTCGAAAGTGTGGTCATTAAGATCAGGGAAACACAGATTAGGACGGATTTATTCACGGATTGGTTCTCTTTAAGAATTTGGCGTCAAAGGCGTGTGGCAATAACTCGGCCATATGAAACTCCTCGCTCTTGCCGGCAAGGTTAGCGAACACGATATTGGCGTTACGCGCAAACTCCCAGATGATCTGGCGGCAGGTTCCACATGGCGGCGTCAGTGTTTCAGTGTCTGCGACCACCGCGAGATCCGTAAACTGGCGTTCACCTTCCGACAACGCCTTCCAGATCGCGACGCGCTCGGCACAAACCGTCAAGCCATAACTCGCACTCTCGACGTTGCAGCCGGTGTAAATCTTGCCATCCGCGGTCCGCACCGCCGCCCCGACTTGGAAATTCGAAAACGGCGCCACTGATTGCAAGCGTGCACGCTTCGCCGCTTCAATCAGCGACTCTGTCTCTTCGCTCAAAGTTGACCTCCGACAGTTGATACAGCACTGGCCAGCCTCTCGCGAATTTTCAAGCTCAACAGATCGATACTAACGAGATTATGACCACCTTCAGGAATGATTACGTCGGCATGACGTTTCGACGGTTCGACAAACTGCATGTGCATCGGCCGGACCGTCCCTATGTATTGTTCTATAACTGACTCCAAAGTGCGCCCGCGCTCGGCAAGATCGCGACGCAGGCGGCGAATGAAACGAATGTCGTCGGGCGTGTCGACAAAAACTTTGATGTCCATCTGCTCGAGCAGGCGCGGCTCGGCGAAGATCAGAATACCTTCCACGATGACAATCGGTTTGGGGTCGACGGTACGCGTTTCGTTTAGACGTGAGTTGGTTTTGAAGTCGTAAAGCGGCAACTCGATCGGTTCACCAGATTTCAGACGACGCACGTGATTGACGAGCAACTCGTTGTCGAGCGCATCGGGATGATCGAAGTTGGCGACGCCGCGGTAATCGAGCGGCAGATCACTAACGTTGCGGTAGTAAGAGTCTTGCTGGATGAAAACTACTTCGCTGGCGCTGACCGATTCGAGGATGCGATTGGCGACTGTGGTTTTGCCCGAGCCTGTTCCGCCTGAAATGCCGATGATCATGATCGAGAGATAAATTCCGCTAGCGTTGAGTTAAGTCAGTTTTTAGACAGGATTAACAAGATTGCACAAGATGGTCCTGTCAATCCTGTCTAATCTTGTAAATCTTGTCTAAAGAGACTTTCAAAAAAACTTCAAACCCGTTGATTAATTGCGCTTATCACTCTTCGCAGCAGCTCTGCGAACGTCTCACGCACGCGATTGCCGGTCGCCATTACTTCTTCATGATTGATCGGCTCGTCGCTGATTCCCGCCGCCATGTTGGTGATGCAGGAGATGCCCAGCACTTCGAGGCCCATATGACGCGCCACGATTGCCTCGGGCACGGTGCTCATCCCGACGGCGTCGGCGCCGAGGTTGCGCAGCAAGTGGATCTCGGAAGGCGTCTCGTAGCTTGGACCAGAAAGCGCCCCGTAAATTCCGCGCCGCACTTCCACACCAATCGCCTTCGCTTCATCGACAACCAACTCCTGCAACTCGGGCGAGTAAACCGCCGACATATCCGGAAAGCGTGGTCCAAATCGCTCATCGTTTGGACCACGCAGCGGGTTAACTCCCATCAGATTAAGATGATCGCTGATCACCATCAACGCTCCCTGCGTTAGCTGAACGTTGATGCCGCCGGCGGCATTCGTGAGCACGAGTGTTTTGCACCCGAGCAAACCGAAAGTGCGAACGGGGAAGGTGACTTCTTCGAGTGAGTAACCTTCGTAATAATGAACGCGCCCCTGCATCGCCAAAACAGGCACACTACCGATCTTGCCGATCACGAGACGCCCGGCGTGGCCCTGCGCTGTCGAGCGCACGAATCCCGGAATGTCCTCGTAAGGAATGCCGACAGCTTCTTCGAAGTCGTCAGCGAATCCGCCCAGTCCACTACCGAGCACGAGGGCGATGCGCGGCTCAACACTGATTCGCGATCGAATTACCCTGGTAGCGTGTTCGGCGCGTTCGTAAAGACCAGTACTTGCCATTCGCTCAACCATTTACTTCTCTTTCTGATACGGAATACCGAGCGCGCGCGGTGGCCGGGACGATCCAATAAAGCCCGCCAGCACCACAATGGTCAAGACGTACGGCACCATTTGAATAAACTGCACCGGAATATCTTCGCCCGAAGGCAATTTAACAACTCCCTGCATCCGGATTGAAATAGCCTCAGTAAGACCGAAGAAAAGACACGCCAACAGCGTCGGCACCGGCTTCCACTTGCCAAAGATCAACGCCGCAAGCGCGATGAAGCCGCGACCCGCAGTCATGTTTCGCGCAAACAACGACGACTGGCCAATCGAAAGATACGCTCCAGCAAGCCCCGCGAGAACGCCCGCCAGCAGCACGCCCGAATACCGAATCTTACTCACGCTGACACCCGCTGCATCCGCAGCCTCAGGATTCTCACCAACCGATCTGAGCCGCAGCCCGAATGGCGTTTTGTAAAGCGCGTACCAGATCACAGCGACAAGTACGAGGATCGTGAGAGCGATTACAACGGGCGACTGCGGCAGTAGATGGTCCTTCGGAATCTGCGGCGTCGAACCGGATGACAGGAAAAACGCGCCACTCAGAAATCCCGGCATACCAATCATCAGGATATTGATCGCGGCGCCACTCACCACCTGATCGGCTTTGAACTTGATACAACTCACTGCGTAGATTGCCGCGATGAATAATCCCGCCAGCATCCCCGCGAGCAATCCGGCCCACGGGCTCGCATTGCCGAGTCCGAGACTCTTGTCAGCAGCATAAGTCACAGCGGCTGCAGTAAACGCTCCGGCGAGCATCTTTCCTTCGAGAGCGATATTTATAACACCCGAGCGCTCTGAAAACAGACCACCAAGTGCAGCGAGCACGAGTGGAGTGGCCAGCCGGATCGTGGAAGCAATGAGTGAGAGAGTGAAAATGTCTCGCATGGGTTTACGCTCGCAAACGTTCCATCAACGCTCTTCGTTGCAAGAGCCATTTGAAAAACGCTTCAGCAGCAACGAACAAAATGATGATGCCTTGCAATACCTGCACGATGTCCTTCGTTACGTGCTCCGAGAAACCGTCGACGTAGATACCACCGTGTTGCAGTGCAGCAAACAACAACGCCGCGAGAATCACGCCGACTGGATGATTGCGGCCCAGTAGTGCGACAGCGATGCCGGTGAATCCGTAGTTGTCTGAGAAGCCGTCGTAATAACGATGACGATTGCCGAGCACCTCGTTGATACCGACCATGCCCGCCAGCGCGCCCGACACGGCCATCGCGAGAATGATCTGTTTGCCAATCGAGATGCCGCCGTATTCTGCGGCGAAAGGATTACTACCGGTAGCGCGGATCTCGTAACCCCACTTCGTGCGCCAGAGAAAGACATAGACCAGGAAACAACAAAGCAGCGCGAGTAGAAATGCGACATTCAACGGAATGCGCTCGGGAAAGCCTGGAATGAATTTACCAAGCGGTGGAATGTATGCGTTTACACCGATCGGCGCTGTTTGCAGAATCGGATCGCCTCGCTCTTTAAAGTGATACTGCGTGAAGTAACTGACAAGCGCGACGGCGATGAAGTTCAACATGATCGTATTGATGACTTCATGCGATCCAAACTTTGCTTTCAAGACACCCGGAATCGCGGCCCAGAACGCGCCCGACAGGATCGCAGCCGCGCAGCAAAACGGGATCAGGATCCAGGGTGAAAGGTTCGCAAATCTGAGCCCGACCCACGCGGTCGCGAAGGCAGCGATGTAAAGCTGTCCTTCGGCGCCGATGTTAAAGAGACCGCAGCGAAAACCGACGAGAACGGCGAGTCCGGTGAAGATCAGCGGTGTGGCCTGGAAGAGTGTGTAGCCGATTCCGTCGGGCCACGACAGCGCGCTGCCGAGTAACAGGGCGTATGCTTCGAATGGATTGTCGCCGACGATCAGAATGAGAATGCCGCCGACGATGAAGGCAGCCACCACCGCGATTAGGGGAAACAGTAGATCACGCGCGAGTTTCGTCATTCTTTTTGTGTTTTTGTGCCTTTTTGTGG
>DATFDT010000210.1:0-10340 GCA_035251975.1 Pyrinomonadaceae bacterium
AGATACGACATTATCCGGCAATTCGCGGTTGAGATCGTCAAACGTCAGGTATTTCTTGTCACCGCCCAGCTCGAGCAGTCGCTCCATCACGTCGTCACGATCTTTTTCTTCCATACTACTCACGGTTACTGCTCCGAGTTACTTTGCGCTTCAAGCATTGCGTTTCCCATACTGAGGCAAGTCGGTCCAGATCAGCGACTTCCCCTGAGCATTGAATTGAATCTGTTTCCCCTGCGCGGTGAGTTGAATCTGTTCCGCTGAAAGCTTCGAGAGTTTTTCGCTGTCCTGCTCCCGTTCTGCTATGGCTATATCCCTTTTCAACTCTCCGATCCGATGCTCGATCTTCATCAACCTGAACGTAGAAACACATTCCTCAGCCACGTAATGCTCATTTGAACCGTGCAAGGAAGAGTTCATGAGGACCAACGGAATCATCCTTTCCATAAGCTCATCGCCCTCGGTTTTAAGGCTCAAATTATCAAGATCGACTTCTGTGCCTTCGCGTTCCAGTTCATATAAGGCTTTGAAGATCGGGGCGGTGACCAAATCTTCGTAATCTTCTTCTTTCAACATCGGCAGTACTTCGCGTCGCAGATTTGCGTCCGCACAGAGCAGTCCGAGCAAACGCTCTTCTGCAGCGGTGGCCTCGCTTCGTCTTGTCAATGCTTGAACCGTGCTCGGCCCGACTCTTCTTTGGTCCCGCACCATCTGCCACAACTCACGTCGCCATGTTGACGTGTTGACGTTCTCACGATCGATCCCGAGCGCATCCATTGCCATGTCAAAATATTCGCGCTTCTGAATGCGGCTGTTGACGGCGCGAATGTAGGGAAGAACTTCTTCGACGGCTTCAGCCTTTTCCGCAGGCCGGTGAAGATTACGGTCGCGTAAAGCACTTTCGATTACGAATTGGATGTGTGGTTGTGCCTGCGCTCTTTGTCGCTGATATTCACTTACTCCAAACTTGCGGATGTATTCATCCGGATCCGCGTTGTCGGGAAGCACCAGCACTTTCACATCGAAATCCTCGGCGAGGAGAATCTCGATCGCTTTCTTTGCTGCGTTGATGCCGGCTCGGTCGCCATCATAGTTGACTACAACTTTACGCGCAAACCTACTTAGAAGCTTTACCTGCTCCGGCGTCAGTGCCGTTCCCAAACTCGCGGCGACATTTCGCACCCCATGTTGATACGGCACGATCAGATCGAGAAAGCCTTCAACTAAGATCGCGAAACCGGCGCGGCGAATCTCGTCACGCGTGAGATTCAAACCGTAGAGATTTCGACCTTTTACGTACGCGCTGGTTTCTGGTGAGTTGATGTATTTCGCGTCTTCGCCTTTGAGCGTGCGGCCACCGAAAGCGATCGGCCGGCCTTGCGCGTCGAGCACTGGAAACATCAGTCGACCACGAAAGCGATCGTATGAACGGTTGGTCTCCTCCTTTTTTGCAACCAAGCCACTGCGATCTATATGGTCCTGAGTGGCGCCTTTGTTTCTCAGATAGATCGAGAGGGCGTCCCAACTGTCCGGCGCGTAGCCGAGACGAAACGTTTTTACCGTCTCATCGGTGATGCCGCGGTCTTTCAGATACTCGCGCGCGATGCGGCCTTCGTTGCTGGATTCGAGTTGCTGTTGCCACCACTCCATGGCCCATCCGTTGAGCTGGATAACGAGATCCGACTCCTGGCGACGCGCTTCGAAGCGTCCGTCGTCAACCATTGTCGGCAACGGCATTCCGACTTTGTCAGCGACGATTTTGATCGCTTCGGGAAACGGGACGCGCTCGACCTCCATAACAAAATTGAACACCGAGCCACCTTTATGACATCCGAAGCAGTAGAAGATTTCCTTGGCGGGACTGACAGAGAACGAGGGCGTCTTTTCCTTGTGGAACGGGCAGCACGCCATCCAGTTCGCGCCCTTCTTCTTGAGCTGCACGTAATCCTGTATGACCCGGACGATGTCTGCCTGTCGTTTTAAATCGTCGATGAATGTCTGGGGGTAACGCATTTAAATGGGACTAACACGAAGCTATTATGTCGAAGCTATTATCAGGTGAAGCCATCCTTCTTAACGCCGTAGGCGTTCGCCAATTTCAGCCCAGGGTTCGACGCGAAGCGAGAACCCTGGGGATAGTCATTAAATTCAATATTAACCCTGAAAGGGTTCGCTAACCGCCGAACCCTTTCAGGGTTCAATACATATTTTCTTTTGTAACCCAGGGTTCTCGCTTCGCATCGAACCCTGGGCTGAAATTAGCGAACGCCTTCGGCGTAATCATTGTCTCAACTCAACTAGTGTTGCACCAGCACCGCCCTGGTCGGGTGGGGCGGGCAGGAAGCGTGAAACGTGAGGGTGGCCGTCGAGCAGGGCTCCGATTGCGCGGCGGAGAGCGCCCGTGCCGTGACCGTGAATGATTCTTACTTTGCTCAGACTCGCCAGCGATGCCTCGTCCAGGAATTTATCAACCGCGTCAACGGCTTCGTCGGTCGTCTGTCCGATGACGTTCAACTCCGATTGCGCTTTGTCGTCAGCAGGCGCGAGGCGAGTTTCGGTCGCTGCCGAGCGTCGCAGTTTTTCGAGTTTGCCGGCTTGCGGTTTCGGAGTGGTAGCTTCGACTAAATCAAGATTCTCGAGCTTCTCACGGAGCCTAAGTGATTTCACTCTCACTTCAGCAACACCATTCTTGATCTGGTCCACGATGCCGACCGAACCAAACGAGCGAAGCTTAACGCGATCGCCAACAACGATCTCGCGCGGTGCTGCCGTGACGTATTCCGGAGCTTCTTCGACTGATACTTCGGGTTCAATGCGCTCCAGTTGAACTGGCTGCCCTTCACGCACAAGACGAACTTCCCTCTGCGCCGTGCGCTTCATCTCCGCAATCCGTCGTTGCGCATCACGCTCAACACGAACGCGCTCCGTACGATCTTCGATCTTCGCAACGAGCTCGCGCACATGCTTCTCAAGCTCGCCAATCACGCGCTGCACCGTTTGATCAAACGTCGACTGGCGTTCGCGTTCCTGTTTCGCAGCTTCCTTATCGAGCGACGCAAACTTCTCAGCGACCGCCTGTCGTTCCTCTTCCAGCGCGATGCGCAACGCTTCCGCTTCTTCGGACTCGCGCTTGATGCGACGCAAATACTCAGACGCCTGCAACGACGAGTCTGCCACCGATCGCATCGCGTTTTCCACGATTTGCGTGGGAACGCCGAACCGTCGCGCAATCTCCAAACCAGAAGACGCCCCAGCGACGCCGACCAACAGCCGGTACGTCGGCCGCAAAGTCTTTTCGTCAAACTCAACACTTGCGTTCAACACGCCCTCTTCGTTGGCCGCATACATCTTCAATCCGCTGTAATGCGTCGTCGCTATCACATGCGCATCACAAACACGTCTGAAATGATCGACGACAGCGACACCGAGCGCCGAGCCCTCTTCGGGATCAGTTCCCGTGCCGACTTCATCGAGCAGCACCAGCGCCGGCGCTTCGCACAACTCAATCATCCGCGCGATGTTGGCAGCGTGTGAAGTGAACGTTGAGAGATTTGCGGCGAGCGATTGATGATCGCCGATATCAGCGAGCACTGACGCATAAAACGGAAAACGTGCCGAGCGCGCCGGTACGGAAATACCCGAGATCGCCATCAACGCCAGCAACCCCGTCGTCTTCAACACGACCGTTTTGCCGCCGGCGTTCGCGCCCGAGATCACCATCGCATTCTTTTCGTCGTCGAGCGCGAACGAGACTGGCACAACCGCGCCGCCCGTCGCACGCAGGTTTTCTTCAAGCAGCGGATGGCGAGCTTCGATCAACTCCAGCTCTCCGCTGCCATTTGTTTCCGTTTGAATCTCAGGAATGACACAGTCGAAGCTGTGGTGAAAAACCGCGCGCGCGTTGATGAAATCGAGCTCGGCGACAGCCTCCGCCGCCATCTCGATCGCAGGCAGTTGCGCGCGCAATTCTTCTGACAGACCGAAGAGTATCTTCGCGATCTCGCGCGCCTCGCTCTCGTGCAGGTTCTGCAGCTCGTTGTTCGCATCGATCGTCTCGAGCGGCTCGATGAAAGCTGTTGCGCCGGAAGACGAATAACCATGAGCAACGCCCTGAACACGCCCGCGATGATCAGCCTTCACCGGAATCACGAAACGATCGTTACGGATCGTCACGAGCTCGTCCTGAATCGCCTCAGCAGATCGCTGCATCAATCTTTCAAGTGAACGCGTGATGCGCGAACGAAGAACATTGATCTCGTGACGAATGTTGGCGAGCTCCGGACTCGCGCGATCGTCGATCTCTCCGCTCGGCAAGATCTTATTCGTGACACGCGCGACGAGCGTGTTGAGCTCGCGTGGGAGATCCTGGACCAGTTGCCACAGCACCGGCGCTTCATCACGCTCGGCAAGAATCGCAGCACGCGCGGACATCGCCTGATCGCAAAGACGCGCGGTTTGCAAGATCGCAAGCGGATCGAGACTCGCGCCTTCAACACGCAATCGTCCAATCGATTCAGACGGTTCGGTCAATCCGTTGAAATACCATTTGACTCCACGCGCGCGCAGCCGCACACATTCTGCAAGCGCGGCGAGCGCATGGCGCAAATCAGACGCGTCGTCAATCGGCGACAGTGTTTCAACGCGACGCTGCCCGGCTTCGGTCTGCGCGTTTCGCTTGATCAGCTCCAGCAGATGCTGGTATTCGAGAGTTGTAAACGCCTGCTTGTTCACGAGGCGTAAAGGTTAAAATATTAGCCGCGGATTTGCACGGATGCAGGCGGATCGTAAACAATGGCCTCGACAAGAAAAAATTTCGTATGAAATCCGTGAAATCTGTGGCCCTAATATTCGTCCTACTTTTGTTTGCCCAGGGTATTTCAATGTCTGCACAAGAACGACCAAAAGTTCGCGCTCCGGAAATCACCGGCGGCCAGGGCTGGCTCAACACTGACAAGCCGCTCTCGCTCGCCGCTTTGAAAGGCAAAATCGTTCTACTCGATTTTTGGACCTACGGCTGCATCAACTGTATCCATATCATCCCCGATCTGAAGAAACTTGAAGCGAAATACGCCAACCAACTCGTGGTGATCGGCGTTCACTCCGCCAAGTTTCAGAATGAAAAGGAAACGGAGAACATCCGTCGAATCATTTTGCGGTACGAGATCGAGCATCCAGTTTATAACGATTCGGAATACGCGGTCTGGCAAAGTTACGGCGTGCGCGCCTGGCCCACGCAGGTGCTGATCGATCCCGCGGGTTACATCGTCGGCGGCGTTTCCGGCGAAGGCAATTACGACGTTATCGATCAGACGATCGCCAAGCTCATTACAGACTTTCGCGGCAAAGGCGTGCTGAACGAAGAGCCTTTGAAACTCGTTCTCGAGCGTGCGAAAGTCGGTGAACTGCCGCTTGCATTTCCCGGCAAGATTCTTGCAGACGCTAAAACCGATCGACTCTTCATCGCGGACTCAAATCACAACCGCATCGTCGTCACGAAACTCGACGGCACGCTCGTCGACACGATCGGCACAGGCGATGCCGGCGCTGCTGACGGCGCGTTCGATAAAGCGACCTTCTATCGTCCGCAAGGCATGGCGCTCGCCGGCGACAGTCTTTACGTCGCCGACACTGAAAACCATTTGATCCGCCGCGTCGATCTGAAATCGCGCAATGTGGAAACGATCGCCGGCACAGGCCAGCAAACGCGCGAGTATTTCAAAACCGGTCCGGCGCGATCTGTCGCACTCAGCTCGCCGTGGGATCTGCAACTCGTCGACCGCGTGCTTTACATCGCGATGGCTGGTCCACACCAGATCTGGCAGCTCGATCTCGATAAGAATGAGGTATCGACTTTCGCGGGCTCGGGTCGCGAAGCACGCATTGATGGGCCGGTTCGCGAAGCAGGTTTCGCGCAACCTTCCGGTATGGCGACTGACGGCAAAAAACTTTACGTTGCTGACAGCGAGTCGAACATCATTCGCGAGATCGATCTTGCGGGCCGTACAGTGAAGACTCTCGTCGGTGGCGATCTTTTCGAGTTTGGTGATGTTGACGGCACCGGCGATGATGTTCGACTGCAACATCCGCTCGGCCTCCTAATTTACGGCGATAAACTCCTGATCGCCGACACTTACAATCACAAGATCAAGGAGCTCGATCCGAAAGCGGAGAAAGTCACGAGCCTGCTCGGCACCGGAAAGCCCGGACAGTCAGATGGATCAGCGCCTTCGTTTTACGAGCCTGCTGGACTGGCGCTCGCGAACGGAAATCTCTACATCGCTGATACAAACAATCATGCGATTCGCGTCGTCGACCTGAAAACAAAACGCACGAGCACGTTGAAGCTCAACGGTCTCACGCCGCCGATGAAAAACGTGCAGGCGCTGGAGACGGCGTCTGGTCCAAATGCTGAAGAGATCAAAGTCGCGGCGCAGAAGCTTCGCGCGGGTGCTGTTGGCGCGCTTCAGATCGACGTGGAGCTGCCTGAAGGCTACCACCTGAATCCGCTCGCGCCGCAGCGTTACAAAGTTTCGGTTGATGGAAAGAGTTTGGCCGTTGATGAAAAGAATGCCGCACGCGCTAGTAAAGATCTGAAGCTTCCGGTGCGTGTGCCGCTAAACGCGACTGCTGTTGGCTCGGCGACTGTTCGCGCGCAAGTCACGTTGTTTTACTGTCGGGAAGACAATACAGGCACGTGCCGAATCAAAACGCTCGTGTGGCAAGTGCCGGTTGAGGTGACGAGTGATGCGAACGCGCCAACAGAGTTGAAAGTACGTGGCAAGCTTTCCGCCACGGATTGAAACGGATCTGATATGTGTTAAGATCCTGCCTCCCCTAAATTCATATTGCAGAGGAGTGAGCTCGTGGCTGATCAACCATTTCTCACTGATATCAAAACTTTGCGCGAACGCGCCCGGCAACACATCGAGAATGGTGCTGTCACATCGGGTTATAGCGCGGACCGCGAAACCGTAATCAAACTTCTAAACGAAGCGCTCGCAACCGAGATCGTTTGTGTGCTCCGCTACCGGCGTCATTATTTCATGGCCTCCGGCATCAACGCGGAGAGCGTTGCCGCCGAATTCCTGCAGCACGCCAACGAAGAACAGGGACACGCCGACCAGATTGCGCATCGAATCGTGCAGTTACAAGGCGAGCCGGACTTCAACCCCGAAGGACTTCTGACGCGTAGTCATGCGGAGTACGTCGAAGGAACGACGCTCACCGACATGATCAAGGAGGATCTCGTTGCCGAGCGTATCGCGATCGACAGTTATCGCGAGATGATCACTTACTTCGGCAACCAGGATCCGACGTCGAGACGGCTGATGGAAGAGATTCTCGCCGTTGAAGAGGAACACGCGGACGACCTTGTGAACATGCTTCAGAAGATGGGCTAGTCAGTTGTAGACAGGATTTGCAAGATTTTCAGGATTAACATGTAATTCCTGTTCAATCATGTAAATCCTGTAATCGACTTTCAGCGTGATGCTTTGCGCACGAAGCATCACGCTTGTTAGTCTTCTGTTCATTGTCCGAAAGTCAATCCAACCAAACTAACCCCGGCCGGCCAACAATGTGCCGTAGTTGCGGGGCAATCGTCGGCGCCGGTGAAACTCAATGCGCCGTCTGCGGCGCCTCAACCGCAACGCAACCCACCGCTCACGCTGGACCACGACCGCCGGACCGGGAAACGATTCGCTTCGCTCGCGCCATTCTGAATCGACCGTACAAGTTTACGATTGCGTTTTTCGTCGCCAACCTGTTTGTGTTTCTACTGATGTGGGAGTCGAGCGGGCTGACGTTCAGCGCGCTGGGACACCCCTTTTCTGAAGCGGTCCTGGTCACATACGGCGCGAAACTGAATTACCTGATCAATGCGCCGAATAATCAGTGGTGGCGTTTCATCACGCCGATGTTTGTTCATATCGACATACTGCACCTCGTGATGAACATGTTCAGCTTGTTGATAATTGGACCATTTGTCGAAAAGCTTTACGGTTCGGCGAAGTTTGTTGTGTTCTACGTGGTGACCGGTATTGCTGGCGCGGTTGGGAGTTATCTTGCGCTGCGCCCGTCGCTTGCGCGTGGACTGTTGGGCAGTTTCATTTTCAAGAGTTTCGATGCGCCTTCCGCCGGAGCTTCCGGAGCGCTGTTTGGACTTGTCGGCGTTTTGTTTGTGTTTGGCATTAAGTACCGGCGCGAGCTTCCGGAAGGATTCAAGCGCGTGTTTGGCACGGGCCTGTTGCCCATCATCTTCATAAACTTGTTCATTGGTTTTATAGGGCGCAGCTTTATCAGCAATGCCGCGCACCTTGCTGGGCTTTTCGTCGGCGCTTTGCTGGCATTGTTTATCGATTATCGCAGGCCCGGAGCACGTGCTAGCCTCACGACCGCGTGGCGTGCGTTGCAGGTCGTGTGTTTGATCGTGATCGCGTTTGGAGCGTACAAAGTCGTCAGAAATTTTAATCGACCGGTTACGGCGCTCGCGCAGGCCACGCCGAATGCGAACAGGCAGATTTTTCTGAACTATTGGAATGCGATGAACCAGGTTCAGGAAAAAGTTTCGGCCGTGATTCATGCTAACGATTTGTCTAACCTCGAGCAGGTGACTCAAAGTGCAATGCAGGCGCCGGTGCCGGACGCCCGTGCCGCCGAATTGAGATTCAAGCTGTTAGACATTCTTGCGAGACTGGCGGCAGCGGCGGCCGAGGCAAGCCCGGCGACGGAAAAAAAACCGCCGATGTTGGACCAAAAGCTGGTTGACGAGTATACGAATTGGCGTAAGGAATACGATGAATGGTTGAAAGTGGCTGCAAAAAATTACACGGGAACGCCGTGATCAAACTTTTATAGGAGAGAGAAATGGAGATCAGGAAAGTCGGAGTTTTAGGATGCGGACTCATGGGATCGGGTATTGCGCAGGTGTCGGCCACGGCTGGATTCGACACGGTCGTGAAGGAAGTTTCTGAGGATCTGATTGCGAAAGGGTTTGGCGGTATCGAGAAGTCGCTCGCGAAGTTTGCCGAGAAGGGGACGATCACGCCCGATCAGCAAACACAGATTCGCGGTCGTTTGTCTGGCACGACATCATTTGGCGACCTCGCAGACTGCGACGTCATTATCGAAGCGATCATCGAGAACCTTGACGAAAAGCGCAGCACGTATAAACAACTAGATGAGATCTGCAAGCCGGAGACGATCTTTGCGTCGAACACGTCGTCGCTGTCGATCACGGAGATGATGACGGCGACATCAGCGGAGCGTCAGCGTCGTTTTATCGGGATGCACTTTTTTAATCCGGTGCCGTTGATGAAGCTGGTCGAGGTGGTGAAGACGATATTGACGGATACGGACGTGTATGAGCAGGCGGTGGAGTTTGGGAAGAAGCTCGGGAAGGTTCCGGTGCGTGCTGGTGATAAGACGGGTTTCATCGTGAATCGACTGCTGGTGCCGTACATGCTCGACTCGATTCGCGCGCTGGAAGAGGGTGTTGGGTCGATTGTTGATATCGATAACGCGATGAAGCTCGGGTGTGGATATCCGATGGGTCCGTTTACGCTCGGTGATTTCGTGGGGCTCGATACGACGTATTACATCGCCGAGATCATGTTCAATGAATTTCGCGAGAAGCGATTCGCGCCGCCGCCATTGTTGAAGCGCATGGTGCTGGCGGGATTGTACGGCCGGAAGTCGGGCCGCGGCTTCTACGATTATACGAAGGACGCCAAAAACCCCACGCCGATGAACTTGGTTTAACGTTGAATTTGCATCAACTGTAGGGTGGCCCTCTGTGGCCACCCGTTCTTATTGATGGAGAACGCGGGTGGCCACGGAGGGCCACCCCCTACAGTTGTACTTCAAAGCGCCCAAGCTAAAAAATAGCCCTTTTCGACAACAAATAGCCGTTTTCGCGTCTATCTTAACCGTTGCTAAGATGCTAGGATGCTCTCTGAGGGGAGAACAAATGAGCGAAGACCTCACAGCAAAATTACCTAAGAACGACAGCGAGAAACTGACGCTAATCCTTGAGACGGTGCAAGCCTTCGAGGGTCGTATTCAGGATCTTGAGCAACAAGCGGAGGAAAAGCGCTATAACACTCGGCCTATTTGGGAAAAACTCGTAGCAGATATCGCTCAACTACAAGAATCACTCGATAAAGAGACTCGCGAAATCAAGGGATCACTTCGCAGTCTTTCGTGTAGCCAATCTGTTCTGAACGACACGATTCTTAAAGTCCACGTGGACTTGCGCGATATCGATGAGCGACTGCAGGCATTTGAAGGCTCATACAATCAGCAGAATTCATCAACTTGATGCGTCTGGAAGCATCTCCTATACT
>DATFDT010000211.1:0-2811 GCA_035251975.1 Pyrinomonadaceae bacterium
GCGATCGTGTTGATCGGATCGATCTCGCGTGCCGCTTCGTAATAACGAATCGCATCGTCTTCACGACCAAACCGCTCGAGCATCTTCGCGGTGTTGATGTTTCCGGTTAACGGACCGGTGGCGCGTGCAAATGCTTTGTAAGCTTCATCGATCTTGCCCAGGCGGCAATACGCCAAACCGAGATTGTTCAGTATGCGCTCGTCAGTAGGCGCCAATTTCGCGGCGCGCTTCAAACGATCCACCGCGGCGCGATAGTTACCACTCTGGTAAAGCGAGAAGCCGAGGTTATTCAGGGTGTCAGCGTCTTCTTCGAGCTTCACGGCGCGTTCGAACGAGTCCTTGGCGCGATCGGCAAAACCTTTCTTGTCGTAAGCAACACCCAAAAGATTGTGAGCTTCCGTCAGCTTCGAATCGAGCGATACAGCCAGTGACAACTCTGAGATCGCCTCGTTGTAACGACCTTCAACCAGATATTCGCGCCCGACTTCCAAATGCTCACGCGCTGATCCATTCGCTGTTTCTTTCTTTACTGACTGGTTGCGCGCATCATCGATCTTCGTAACGCCGACACTCGCAAAACGCTCGGCATCCTTCTCGGTCATGCGATGTATCTTGTTCTGATCGTCACCACCGCCAAACAGTCTTCCGAAAGCTTTGAATGGCGCGGCCAGCACTTTTACTACTTTGTTCCCGCCCTTCTTTTTCGGCTGCTCGGCGCTGCCTGCCTCAGAACCCGAATCTTCAAGCACGATCGCATCCGGGTCTCCCTCGCGCTGGATCGTGGAAGCGCTCCACATCGCAGTTACGGCAATGGTCAACACAAAAGCGATAAGAACAGCAATGATTCTACGTTTGTTCACTGGTCCACTCCTCTACATCATGTCGAGAACATCAGCGAGGTTTAGGAAAGCAGGGCCAAGGATTGCGATAAAAAGCGTCGGGAATAGAAAACATGCCAACGGAAACAACAGTTTCACCGCAGCTTTCTGTGCTTCCTGTTCGGCTCGCTGGCGGCGTTTGGTGCGCAGCCCATCTGAGAACGTGCGTAGCCCCTTAGCTATCGAGGTACCAAACTTATCAGTCTGAATCAGCATCGCGACGAAACTACGCAAGTCGTCGACGCCGGTGCGCTCGGCGAGATTGCGCAACGCTTCGTCACGCTCGCGTCCGACTCGGATTTCGAGGTTGGCGAGCTCGAATTCAACCGCGACGTGGTGGTGTACATCTCTTAACTCCGAGGCCACTTTCACCATCGCAGCGTTCAAACCCAAACCTGCTTCAACGGAAACAACCATCAAGTCGAGTGCATCGGCCATACCCCAACGGATCAGTCGCTGGCGTTTCCGGATGGCACGATTCAGGAAGAATCGTGGCAGGAAAAAGCCGGCGATAAAAGCAAAGATGATATAGATGATCGCGCTGTCGAGCGGTCGCGCGGTCAAGGCGCACACACCCGCAACAGCCAGCGGGAAGCCGGCCATCGAGGCCAGTTGAATCGCGCGATAGATGATGGCGGATTCAGCGGAACGAAAGCCGGCGTGCATCAATTTCCTTTGCAGCTTTTTGGCTTCAGTCGCGGATGGTGGCAGCAGCTTGTTCAAGGGCTCTGCGAGCCTCTGCGCCAGTTCCGCCGCGGGGCGGTCATCGGGTATCGCTACCGAATGCACGCCTGAGGTATTGCCGCCTTCATTCCCACCCATGCGGCGCAGTCGTTCAGTGGCTGCACTCTGCGGTTTGTAGAGCAACCAGTAAACACCCAGCAATGCGAGTGAGATACAAACGAAAGTTGAAAGGGCGACTATGATTATCATTGTTCTGCGCCTGCTGTTTTGTACTTGGTTAGATCTGTATTCTCAGGATCTTTCTCACAATCAACATACCCGTGATCTGCATGAACAGGGCCGCCGCGATCAAATAATGACCGCGTGGATCCTTCCACAACACGCCCATGTACTCAGGATTCAGCACCGTGACTGCGAGCGCGACGAAGATCGGCAACGCGCAGAGCAGCCAGGCCGACAGCCGGGAACTCGTGGTCAGCGTTTTCAAGTCACCAAGGATCCGGAATCGTTCGCGAATGGTGTAAGCAACTTTCTCGAGGATCTCGGCGAGATTACCGCCCGTTTCGCGCTGGATCAGAACCGCAGTCACACACATCTTGAGATCGAGCAGCGGCACTCTCTGTGTCAGGTTCTCGAGCGCAAGCTTCACTGACAGACCCAGGTTCTGTTCTTCATAAGCTTTGCGAAATTCAGTGGCAATCGGCTCCGGCATCTCTTCCGACACCATGTGCAGCGCTTCAGAGAACGCATGGCCCGCGCTCAGCGCTCTGGCAACCAGGTCGAGTGCGTCCGGAAGCTGCTCCAGAAAAGCATCGAAACGCTTCTTGCGCCGCCACCAAACGTGCCCCAGCGGCAGAGCAGCACAAGTCAGGCCGGCGAGGATGATCAGCGGGATGAAAATTGTTAAGACTGACGCAGCCAATCCGCCGAGGATGCCTGCCATGAACGAAAACATGAGCAGGCGCGAAGGCGTGATGTGGAGATCAGCCTGGTCCAACATTCGCTTCAGGTGGAACGTAGCTTGAATGTTGATCAGCGTGCGATTGACCCATGGGATCTCGCTCATCAACTCGTTGCGAGCGAGCACCACGTCAATGTCCTCGGTATGGGCCGAATGAAGCAGCGCCTCTGACAGCCGTTTTTGCAGCCGGGCGCGCTTTTTATCTGATCCGTGCGTAGCCAGCAGATAAGCGCCGAGTACCAGGAACAGCGCAAACACGAATACGAGAAAAGATACGATCATTGTGAG
>DATFDT010000212.1:0-20199 GCA_035251975.1 Pyrinomonadaceae bacterium
TAACTGGCTTCTTCTCTGTGCAACCTCAGTGTTCTCTGTGTCTCTGAGGTTATTTTCCCTAAGAAATAGCGAACCACGGAGACACAGAGAACACAGAGGTTGCACAAAGAAGCTTGTTGCCTGACTTTTTGGGCAAAGCCTAGTACAGGATTTACAAGATTCACAAGATGGAAGAAAGCCCGGCAATCGTGGAGTCTAGCACAAACGGGCGGCGCAGTTTTATGCGTCGTCTGCATTACTGGTGGTCGCTATTTTGCGCGGGTGCGCTGCTCTTAATTTTAGGGCCGCCAATATTGATATTTGCGTGGCTCGTGAATAAGCACGATCTGGTTTATCCGTGGGCGCTCTTTGGCGCGCGCAACTGGCTCCGATTCAGTGGCGTTCGCGTGAAAGTGAAGGGACTCGAGTTACTGGATCCGAAACAGCCTTATGTCTTCGTCTCGAATCATCGTTCGTACCTCGACACCGCGGCGATGTTTGTCTACACGGGCAGACGAATCGGTTTACTCGCGAAAAAAGAATTGTTGAAAGTGCCTGTGCTCGGTGTGGGGATGGGTTTTGTAAATGTGATGGCTATCGATCGCAGCAATCGTGAAAGCGCGATTCGTACGACGGAAGCTGCCGCGAAACGAATCAAGTCAGGCGTTTCGTTTGCCGTTTTTGTTGAAGGCACGCGCGCGAAGCCGGGTGAGTTGCTACCGTTCAAGAAAGGCGCGTTCTACATGGCGAGACAAGCGGGCGTGCCGGTGGTGCCGGTTGCGATCAAAAACTCGGATGTGTTGATGGGTAAGGGAACTGGAGAGGCGCGCTCGGGAACGATCGAAATGGTGTTTATGAAACCGATCGATACCAGGCGTCTAACGACGGACCACGATATCGATCGGTTAATAGCTGAGACACACGCCTTAATCGCGAAAGAGCTGAAGACGATCACAACTTAGGAAAGTCGTAACTCAGAGTGCCTGTAACTCTGACCGTGATTCCACCCTCTGTCATTGGTGTAAACGTCGTCTCACGCGCTGCCGCTTCCGCAGCTTCACGCAGTGCCGCTGGACCATTCAACGCTTGTGCTGAAACTACCTTGCCGTTCTCATCAACAATCACCTTCACCGTGATGCGACCAGAAAGCTTCAAACGCTTCGCTTCTTCTGAGAGTACGGCCTTGGGCTTTGATACGGCTTTCGTATCAAGCGCTCCACCATCAACCGGCTTCGCCACACCAGTAGTTGAATTTCCCGGTGTTTCGTTCTCGCCGATCTCTGTGACTTTGAGTGTAGCGCTTGTCGGCGTGAAGTCCATGTAGCGGACCTTCATCCGGATGTGTAGCGGCTCGCCACTGTCGAAGAGCAATTCTTCATCGGCGTACGAGTAAGTCGGGAACCAGAATTTTCCATCGATGTGCTCGCGATAAGTCTCGACCGTTGGAAACTTGTTGTTTTTTGTTTCCGGAACACCCTTACCTTTTGTCTTTACGATTTGCAGATCCTGATCATCGACCCAGATGCGACCCTTGAAGAGTCGCTCCTTCGTCTTTTTTGGATCGGGCATGACTTTCGGCTCAACATCGAAGATGTAAAGATTGAGCTCGTCGATCTTTTCTTTGCCGGCGTACCGAATGTTGTACTTACCAACCTTCGAAGGCTCGAGCGCAAAGGGTTCGACACCGCCGAGATCTTCAATGTCTTCGCTGGTCACTTCAGGCATCGACGACATCGGGAAGAAACTGATCTTCTCGTAGCGGTTTCCCTGATCGTCAAAAGTGAACGTTGAGACGCGATGGTACTCGCCGGTGACCTGGCCGCCCATTCCAATTTTTTGCATCAGGGCGTCGCGCTTGAACGAATAGCTATTGAGCGCTCTGCGAAACTCAGCTTCCTTCGCGGTGAAGGCATGAATGATGCGATCCACCTCAGCAGGAGGCATCGATCCATTCTCCCCCGTCTGGGCCATAACACTGAAAGCGCTGAGGACCAGAAGGGCCAGCGGGGCAATGAGCGGAAAAATATTGATACGTTCTTTCATGATTTTTGAAACATATGAAAAGGTCCTGGGCCCGATCTGACCCGTATTACCGCGCGTGGTGGTGCGAAAAACTGACCTGTCCTCAGATGCGGGAAGGAAAGAATCCTGTTGCCAGCCCGGGAGGGGCGGAAAGCCCGGCAGACCCGGAACGCCATTTTCCTGTTGCAAAAAATCTTGCATCTAGTGTAAGGTTCCCCTACTAGAATAAGTTACGACTTAACTAGCGGCGCGTAGTTCACTGAAAATGGAGCCCGAACGACCTCGAAATGGCGGGCTCAGCTAGTTTGAAAGTTAAAGGTTTCTCAAGGTCCTCATGTCGGCAACAGGCACTCGTCCAAAAACCGTGAAGCTTTACGGCGCGGGAGCGCAGACGTGACGCCGAGCGGCGGCGTTGCTTACACGGCGCGGGCGATAAACCAGGCTTTGGGAGGAGCTTGGTTTTACGTGGTCTGATGTCGATGATGTGCGCGGTGATCAGTGACCCCTTCTGGGCGGGGTTGCTTAAACAAATCACCGCGCACACCCCAGCTTCGGCCTTTCAAAAGAACAACTTACACCCTTAGACATTTATCCATAGATTACACAGATGCTGTAAAAATCTGCGTAATCCGCGTAATCTGTGGACTACCCCTCAACGAAGTCAACCTGAACCTTGTGAGGAATGATACCTTTTTGGTGACCCTCGTCGAGTAATCGCCGAACCGCCTCCCTGCCACGCTCTGTGTAGTCCAAGGTCAGCTCGTTTACCCACATCGCCACGAAGCGGTCGGCCAGCCCCGGATCCATGTCCCTGGCGAACTGCATCGCGTACTGGAGCGCGTCGTCCCGGTGCGTCAGGGAATAATTGATACTTTCCCGGAGCAGCTTCGAGACTTCCTTAATCCGCTCCTCGCCGAGGTCCCGGCGAATCGCATTTCCCCCCATCGGCAGCGGCAGCCCGTGCTGTTCGTGCCACCACTCGCCCAGGTCGAGCACCTTGTGCAGCCCCTTCGACTGGTAAAAAAGTTGTCCCTCGTGAATCAGCAGGCCGGCGTCACATGTCCCGTCCTGCACGGCGTCGATGATTTTGTCGAACGGAACAACTTCGTACTGGAAGTCGGAATTGAAAATTCTGAGCGCCAGAAACGCGCTCGTCATTTTTCCCGGAATCGCGATCTTTAAGTTTGGGATATCGGCGGACGTGGCTGGCTCACGCGAGACGACGATCGGGCCGTAGTTATCACCAATCGAAGCGCCGTGCGGCAACAGCGCATATTTTTCGTGAATGTAGGCGTAAGCGTGAAAGCTGATGGCGGTGACGTCGTAAGTGCCCCGCATCGCTTCCTCGTTCAGCGTCTGAATGTCTTTGAGCAGATGTTCGAAATGGAGACCGCCCGTGTCGAGTTTGTGTGTTGCCAGTCCGTAGAACATGAATGCGTCGTCGGAATCTGGTGAATGTGCGAGTGTAATTTTATCTGGCATATTGCTGTGTTAGACCATGCTGACGCTGGGTCGTTCGATGCGGTTGTAGACGGTGTCGCGCTCGACTGCTTCGAAGCCTGCGTCTTCAATCAACCCGATGAGCTCGGTCTTCGTCATCCTCACTTCGTTGTTTGCTTCTACTGAATAGCTCGTGGTCAATTCACCGCCCTCGGTGATCGTGCCGTCGATGTCGTTGGCGCCGTAGTGCAACGCGACCTGCGCGAGACGTTTGCCGAGCATCACCCAGTACGCTTTGATGTGATCGAAGTTGTCGAGCATCAGACGCGAGACGGCCATCGTCTTTAGTGAATCGACTCCCGATGGACCAGGCAAATGGGCCAGTTGCGTATCAGGCGGATAAAACGCGAGTGGAATGAAGCACTGAAAACCGCGCGACTTGTCCTGTTGCTCGCGGAGTTGCACCAGATGATCCACGCGATCTTCGATCGACTCGATGTGACCGTAAAGCATCGTGGCGTTCGTTTTCAATCCCGCAGCGTGGATTTTCCCCTGGAGTTCCATCCAGCGCTCGGCGTTGCATTTGTGAGCGCAGATCATCGATCGCGTGGGCTCGCGAAAGATCTCCGCGCCGCCACCGGGACATGAATCAAGTCCCGCTTCAATCAGCTTTTGTATGACCTCTTCGTCTGACATCTTGTAAAAGTGTGCGAAGTGGTCAAACTCCACCATCGTAAATGCTTTCAAGTGTAACTGCGGATACTGCTGCTTCAACGACGAGAGCAAATCCGTGAAGTAGCTGAATGGAAGTTTTGTATTCAGACCGCCGGTGATGTGCAGCTCGGTAGCGCCTTCGGCGACTGCCTGGGCCGCGACTTTCATACTGTCGTCGATGTTGTGTGTGTAAGCGCCTGGTTGCCGTGGTGTGCGGTAGAAGCCGCAGAACTTGCAGTCGGCGTAACAGATGTTTGTCGGATTGAGATGGCGATTGACGTTGAAGTAGGTCGTACGGCCATGTCGGCGTCGTCGCACTGTGTCGGCGAGTTTGCCGAGTGCGGGCAGATCGTCAGTGGCGTAGAGCGCGACGCCTTGTTCGAAGGAGAGCCGGTCGCCGTTCGTGACTAATTTCTCAATCTCGTTCAGGTTTTCGTCGTGTGAAAAAGCCATCTCAGTTACTCACTATCTGTTAAGGAAAACAGCGCTTCCGAACGTCGCGAGCAGGATCACGCTGACAAATGCGTTGGTCGTAAAGAATGCAGCATTCAGGCGGCTGAGATCGCCGGCGCGCACAAGCCGGTGTTGATAGACAAGCAATACGCCCGTTGCGATCACGCCCACGAATGCGACTGGTCCAAGACCGGTGATTACAAACAGCCAGACCAGCGCCAGGAATGCAGCAGCGTGAAGTGCACGTGCGATCCAGAGTGCACGGGCGATGCCAACGCGGGCCGGGATCGATCTCAATCCCTCGCTGCGATCGAATTCGTAATCCTGGCAGGCATACAAAACGTCAAAACCCGCGGTCCATAACAAGACCACGAGCGACAACAGCAGCGGTACAGGACTTCCAATCTCACCACGCACGGCGATCCACGCGCCCGTGGGGGCGATCGAGAGACACGCGCCGAGTACGAGATGCGAGAATTGAGTCCAACGCTTGGTGAAAGAGTAAAGCAGCACGCAGCCCAGCGCCACGGGCGCGAGAATCAAGGTAAGGCGATTCAACATCGCGGCCGCAAGCAGAAAAAGAGCCGCTGCCGTAATCGTAAATGCCCAGACAAACCCAACGGCTAACAGTCCGGCCGGTATAGCTCGCGAGGCCGTGCGCGGGTTTCGTGCGTCGAAGTTTCGATCGGCGATCCGGTTAAAGGCCATCGCCGCTGAGCGCGCGCCGACCATCGCCAACACAATCCACAGAATCTGCCACGCGGAGGGAAGTCCCCTCGCGGCAAGCACCGCGCCCAGAAATGCAAACGGCAACGCAAACAGGGTGTGCTCGATCTTGATCATTTCGAGGGTAAGGCGGGTGTTTTTAATTACAGTCGACACGGCTATCAGATATTGTAGTCAGATATTGCCACAAAGAGCTGTAAAAAGCACAAAAGGCGTTATCCACAGATTACACAGATGATTAAAAATCTGTGCAATCTGTGGATGATAACGACGACCAACGTGCGTACGTTCTGCTTATGTGTCTTTTGTGCCTTTTTATGGCATGCTGAACGCCCATGGATCTGAACGAACTGGCGAAGCTTTTGGCGGCCTACAAGAGCGGCGAACTCGAAACAAACGAGGCCGTCGACTGCATCAAGAATCTTCACTTCGAAGACATCGGTTTCGCGCGCGTCGACCACTCGCGCGCGTCGCGACAGGGCTTCCCGGAAGTCGTTTTTGGCGGCGGCAAGACTCGCGCGCAGATCGTCGGCATCGTCGAGCGACTCGTCCAGCGATCGCCCAACATTCTCGTCACTCGCACTGACGAAGGCACGTTCGGTGAGATTCGCAATGTCGTCACGGACGCTGAATGGCACGAAGCCGCGCGACTCGTACGCATCCGCCGCGACAAGACTTATCATGGCGTCGGCTCGATTACAGTTGTGACTGCCGGCACGAGCGACATTCCCGTTGCGGAAGAAGCTGCGCTGACCGCCGAGACGATGGGTAACGCCGTGGATCGCATCTGGGACGCCGGTGTCGCCGGAATCCATCGCGTACTCGCCGAGCGCAGCCTGTTGCAACGCTCGCGCGTCGTCATCGTCGCAGCGGGAATGGAGGGCGCGTTGCCGTCAGTCGTCGGCGGTCTCGTCGGCGTTCCAGTGGTGGCTGTGCCAACCAGCATCGGTTATGGCGCATCTTTTGGAGGGGTCGCGGCGTTGCTCGGTATGCTGAACTCCTGCGCGTCAAACGTGACTGTCGTGAATATCGACAACGGCTTCGGCGCAGGATTTGTCGCGAGCCTCATCAATCGTCGCTGGACGGTGCCCGTTGAATAGACCAGCAGTCGCGTATTCTCGTCGTTTAATCTTCATTCTGATTGCCGTCTCGCTGGTTTCGAGCGGCTGCATCTCCGCGCGTCGCACTCCCAACCTCGAACACATCTTTGCTACCGCACGCGCCAGGACAGGAAAGCGTCCGGTGATCGTGATCCCGGGCATTCTTGGAACGGAGTTGCTCAATCCGAAGACCCGCGAAACAGTCTGGCCATCCGCGTTTCGCACGTCACAGGAAGGACTGCCAATCAGTCCTGACCTCGCGGCCAATCATGACGATCTCATACCGGGAAAGATCATCGAGACGGTAAAACTCGCGCGCGTGCTGCCCGAGGTTTACGTCTACAGAGACTTGCTGGTGGCGTTGCGTCGTTACGCTGGATATCGCGATGGCGATTGGAACAATCCCGCTGCTGACGATTACCAGGATACGTTCTACGTCTTTCCTTACGACTGGCGAAAGGACAACGTCAGCAACGCACGCGAGCTCATCAGACGGATCTCGCAACTGAAGACGAAGCTGCAACGTCCGGATCTGAAGTTCAATATCGTGGCGCATTCGATGGGTGGTTTGATCGCGCGTTATGCCGCGATGTACGGCGACGCTGATTTACCACCCGGTGATGGTCCAATTCAGCCGACTTGGCAGGGCGCGGCGCACATCAGCAAGATCGTGATGATTGGCGTGCCGAACGAAGGCTCGGCCGACGCGTTCGCGACCCTCGTCGAAGGTTACTCGATCACGGAAGGACTGCGGCGTCGCGTGCCGCTGCTTAATAAATTGACGGCGGAAGATGTAGTGAGTGCGCCCGCGCTTTTTCAACTCATGCCGCACGCTCGTGCAGTGCGGTTTCTCGACGAGAACCTGCAACCGCTTGCAGTTGATCTCTACGATCAGGAAGTCTGGAAACGGTATGGCTGGAGCGTGATCTATTCGTCTCCGAATTTTAGACGGCGTTATGCAAGCGATCTCGACGCATATCTCGCTGCGACTCTGCAACGTGCGCGTCGCTTTCATGAAGCACTGGATGCGATGCGTCCCGAAAACACGCCAGTGATTCTGCTTGCGATTGGTGGTGATTGTGAAGAGACGCTGAACTCGCCCGTGATTCTTCGCGATCAAAAACGAAATCGCTGGGTGACGCTGACGAGACCACGCGAGTACCGCACGTCCAGTGGCGTAAAAATCTCGAAGAAGAAGGCGACTGACGCGATGTACGCGCCCGGCGACGGCCGTGTCACGCGCGAGTCGTTATTGGGCGAGAACATCTTCAAAGCCCTCTCACGCTACGCCGTCTTCGGCTGCGATCTCCACGGCCAACTACCACGCAACCCAAGCCTCCAGGACAACGCCCTCACCGCCATCGTCAACGAAGTAATACAGTAACGCGGATTAACACGGATTTTGTACGGATCTGCGTTAATCGTTTTAATGATCCGTCTAATCCGCGTTCACGGATTGATAATCGCGTTCAGCTTTTCCGCGTAATCTGGATCGATGTTGGTGAGGATCGTGTACTGCTCGAGTGCGGCGTCGCGATTGCCCATCGCCATCAAGGTCCGCCCGAGGTTGTAGTAAGCCTTCCCAAAATCCGGCTTCAAACGAATCGACTGCCGAAACGATTCGATCGCCTCGTTCAACTTATTCAACTCGAAATACGCCTCGCCCATGTTGTTCGGCGGATTCGCGTCACCCGGCTTCAGAGCCGCAAGCTGCCGAAAGACCTCGACCGCTTCGCCGTACTTCTTCGATTTTAAATAACGTGACCCGAGTCGCTCGTACGCAACCGTATAATCCGGTCGCAATCGAATCGCCTGCTTGTAAGCCTGAATCTCCTCGTCAGGTTTGCCCCAGTCGCGGTAAACAAGACCGAGCGCGTATTGCGCATCGGCGGCGTTATACGGATCGAGTTTGATCGACTGTCGATAAGCCTCAGCCGCGTCCTTATATTGCTTGAGATAAAAACTCGCGAGACCGATATTGAAATACGACTCAGCCGACGGTCGCAAACTCACCGCCTTCTTCGAAGCTTCAAGCGCTTCAGCATGCCGTCCGAGTTTCTCGTTGCAGAAACCGGACTGCGCCCACGCTTCAGCGTAGTTGCTATCTGACTCGGTCGCCTTCTCGAAATACGGCAACGCCTTCTCGCAATCGTCTTTCGAAAGAAAACTCAAACCATCGCGGAAAAACTGGACCGCCTTCGCACGCTTGTTCCGGCCCGTGCTCGCGACGAGATCCGCGAGAGACGACATGGTTTGGGTCTGCGCAACTTGCATTTGTGATATGCGTTCGGAGGGAATCGCGAAGTTGACACTCTGCCCACCCGTGATCTGCAACGTGGCGATGCCAATCACCTGGCCCTGCATGTTTACGACCGGACTGCCGCTCGATCCCGAAGAGATCGGCGCGGTGATCTGAATAATGCGTCCAAACGTCGGGATGTCGCGCACTGCCGAGACGATTCCATTCGTGACGCTGCCTTCGAGTCCGAGTGGATTGCCGATCACTACGACGCTCTCGCCTTCCTGTGGCGAAGTTTTATCGAGTGGCAACGGGCGGATTGGCGCCGCCGGCGCGTCAATCTTCAGGAGCGCGATGTCGCCCTCCGCATCGACCGCAAGCACGCCTTTGACGGGAAAGACTGCTCCGTTCGATGAGTGAATTTCCGCGCGATACGCGCCTTCGAGAACGTGTCGATTCGTGACGATGCGATCGACCTCGACGAAGAAGCCACTGCCGCGAGACAGTTTCTCACCCTTCGAATCGAACGTCTCAATCGCAACCGCGGACGGTTTGATGCGACGAACGAGTTCGGGAAGAAGATCCTGCGATGCCTCGATGGGGTGGGGAATTAGCAGGAATAATAGAAACCAGACAAACTTCATGTCGGAGGAAACTCATCCACAGATTACACCGATTCTAATCAAGCTGTGTTATCTGTGGATAAAGCAGCTATTTTAGTCACGACATCGCCGATTTTAACATCTTCGCTCTTTTTTGCGCTTCGATCGAACAGCTCAACCATGCCGTCAGCGATTTTTTTTCCGATCGTGACGCGATAAGGGATGCCGATCAGATCCGCATCTTTGAATTTTACACCCGCTCGTTCGTCGCGATCGTCGAGCAACACGTCGAGACCAGCCCGTTGCAATTCCTCGTACAGCTTCTCACCGGCATTACGCAGATCGTCCTGCTTCATGTTCGTGATTGTCACGACTACATCAAACGGCGCCAAAGACTTCGGCCAGATGATGCCATCGTCGTCGTGGTGCTGCTCGACTGCGGCAGTAATGATTCGTTCAACACCGATGCCGTAACTGCCCATCACGATCGGTACTTCTTTGCCATCCTGCGTCAGCACGGTTGCGCCCATCGAAGCGGAATATTTCGTACCGAGCTTGAAGATGTGACCGATCTCCATGCCTTTGAAGACTTCGAGTGTTCCAGACTCGCAGCGTGGGCATCCCTCACCTGCTTCGACTGTGCGCAGCTCGATCCACTCGTCAACAGGAATATCGCGCGCGATATCGACGCCGCGCAAATGATGATCGTCTTTGTTTGCACCAGTGGTCATGTTCCGGCGATTCTTCAACGCGGAATCAGCCACGATTTGCAAGTCACGCGATCTATTCTTTGCGCCTACGCCACCGAGACTACCCGCGCTCGCGCCCAGCAGTTCGCGAATCTCTTCCGGATGCGCGGGACGCACCGCCGTCGCACGTAGACTGTCGCTGAGCTTCGTCTCGTGAAGCTGATGATCGCCCCGCAACAACACCAGCACCGGACGCGACTCACCATCGATCGTCGCGATGAAAACGAGCGACTTGATCTGGCGGTTTGCGTCAGCGCCGCCGGGAAAGGTAGTCAGATCCTCGATCGTGCGAACTCCAGGCGTCGGAAACTCTTCGGGCGCTGATGGTCCAGATTCGTCCGGAATGTCTGCAAGTCGTGATGTGGCTTTCTCGAGGTTTGCGGCGTAATCGCAGTTAGTACAACTGACAATTACATCCTCGCCCGCGGGCGATGGCGCCATGAACTCATTCGACTCCGATCCACCCATCGAGCCCGACGACGCTTCAACGATCAGAAACTGTAAGCCGCAACGCTTGAAGATCTTTATGTAAGCCTCACGCTGATCGGCAAATGACTTATCAAGCCCCCTGCGATCGACGTCAAACGTGTACGCGTCTTTCATGATGAAGGTACGGATGCGCATCAGTCCTGATTTGGGCCGTGCTTCATCGCGAAACTTGGTTTGGATCTGATACCACACCTGCGGCAGTTGTTTGTACGAACGAAGCTCGCTGCGCGCAATCGACGTGAAGACTTCTTCATGCGTCATGCCGAGGCACATGTCCGTGCCTTTGCGATCCTTGAGACGAAACATCTCATCGCCGATTGCGTACCAACGGCCCGATTCCTGCCAGATCTCAGCCGGGTGAAGGGCTGGCAGGAAAAACTCCTGGCCACCGATGGCGTTCATCTCCTCACGCAGGATCTGCATGACTTTAATGGCGATTCGCTGGCCCAACGGCAGAAAAGAATAGATTCCAGCCGACAGTTGCCGGATCAGACCGGCGCGCAATAAAAGCTTGTGCGAAATGACCTCGGCGTCCGCAGGGTCTTCGCGAAGAGTAGGAATAAAGTATCGTGACCAGCGCATAGTCTTGGCATTCTCGCTTAGTGAACGCGAGTTAGGCAAATGAGATCTCTGTGCAACCTCTGTGTTCTCTGTGTCTCTGTGGTTATTTTCTCGCAACCAATCTTAACCACAGAGACACAGAGACACAGAGGTTGCACAGAGATGGTTTGCCGCATGTGCATGTGTGAGTTACCATCACGCTTCTTCTTAACATCACTTCACGAAGGTTCTTGACATATGCGTATTGCACTCGCAAGCGATCATGCTGGTTACGCCGAGAAGGAGCGTTTGAAGCCGCTGCTGACAGACCTCGGCGTTGAGTTTGACGATCTCGGCACCGTCTCGGAAGAGTCGGTTGACTATCCTGACTACGCACGCAAGGTTGCGGAGCAGGTGGCGCAGGGAACAGTCGAGCAGGGATTGTTAGTCTGCGGCTCCGGGACGGGGATGGCCATCACTGCCAACAAAGTTCCGGGCGTGCGCGCTGCTGTCGCATGGTCGGAAGAGATCGCGCGGCTTGCTCGTCAACATAACGACGCAAACGTGCTCGCGATCGGCGCACGCACCACACCCGAAGGCGAGATCCCGAAGATCGTGCGCGCGTGGTTTGCGACGGCGTTTGAAGGCGGCCGTCATGCGGCGCGCGTCGAGAAGATTTCTGAAGTGGAAAGAAACAGGTAAACATGGACAGAAACTCATCACTTGCTGAAGTCGATCCGGTTATCGCGAACGCGGTGGACAATGAAGTCGCGCGCCAGGCAAACGGGCTCGAGCTGATCGCGTCGGAAAATTTTGTTAGCGAGGCCGTGCTCGAAGCTGCCGGATCAGTGTTCACAAACAAGTACGCTGAAGGTTATCCCGGCAAGCGTTATTACGGCGGGTGTGAGTGGACCGACGTTGTCGAGCAGACTGCAATCGATCGCGCGAAGGAGTTATTCGGCGCCGATCACGCGAACGTGCAACCACACAGCGGCGCACAGGCGAACATGTCTGTGTACCTCGCGGCGATCCAGTATGGCGATCAGATTCTCGGGATGAACCTGTCGCATGGTGGCCATTTGACGCACGGTCATCCTTTGAACTTCTCTGGGCTGAGTTACAAAGTCGCTGACTACGGTGTTTCGAAAGAAACTGAACAGATCGATTATGACGACTTGCAACGGATCGCTGAAGAGCATCGACCGAAACTGCTCGTCTGTGGCGCGTCCGCGTATCCACGCGTTATCGACTTCGAACGCATCGGGCAGATCGCTCACAGTGTCGGTGCGCGCATGTTTGCTGATATCGCGCACATTGCTGGTCCAATCGCTGCCGGGCTGCACCCCTCGCCGATCCCGCACGCTGATTACGTAACCACGACGACGCACAAGACCTTGCGTGGTCCACGCGGCGGTTTGATCCTCTGTCGCGAAGAGCACGCTAAGGAAATCGATCGCAGGTTGTTTCCCGGTGTGCAGGGTGGTCCGCTCGTACACATCATCGCGGCGAAGGCGGTGGCGTTTGGTGAAGCCCTTCGTGACGATTTCAAAGAATATCAGCGGCAGGTTCTGGCGAATGCGAAAGCTTTAGCGAGCGAGTTACAGGAGCAGGGACTACGTCTCGTTTCCGGTGGCACTGACAATCACCTGATGCTCGTCGATGTTTGGATGGACGGCAAAGGCATTACCGGCAAAGACGCCGAAAAGGCACTCGAAGCAGCGACGATCACCGTCAACAAAAACACGATCCCCTTCGATCAAAACAAACCCTTCGTCGCCTCCGGCCTGCGAATCGGCACGCCGGCAGTAACGACGCGCGGCATGAAGGAAGCGGAGATGCGTGAGATTGGACGTCTGATCGCGGAAGTAATCCACGCGCCCGAATCGGAAGAAGTGAGAAACAAAGTGAAGCGTGGAGTAGCTCATCTGACGGCGAGATTCCCGCTGTACCCGAAGCGGCTAAAATAGCTTCATCTGGTGGGTTACGCTACAAGCTTTCGCATCTTGGCGATAACTTCTTCGGGGCTAGGGATTCTGCGGTTATTACGTTTGGCGCTTTCAAGCCAAAGCGTTTCGACCGTCTTTAGTTCTCGAAGACACTCGAGTAGTGTTTCACCCTGCGCTAAACAACCTTTCAATGCCGGAATTTCCGCCACGTAGCCTCCCTCTTCGGCTGGATAGATAATTATTGGGTATAGGAAGTCCTCTGTCATTCCGGGTTTCCTTTCGATTGCTCGAGCAGCTTGATCACTTGCCTGACGTAAGCGGATTTTACACGGTTTGCTTGAACAGGAATAGCAAACGTCGCATCTGCCCTGCTGAAAATGTGATGACTCCCGGTGACCCTTTCAAGTTGGAAACCGTGCTGAATTAGCAACGTGCGAACGTCGCGGAATGTTGCTCCCTGTGGATTATTCTTGAGGCGATCGAGCAGTTTACGTTTTCGCATAGCTAAGTGAGGTAGCCTGGACCCCGGTTTCTAACTTAAACTTAGATAAAAAATAAAGTACGAAAGCCCTAATCTACTGAATTTGCCAGCCGTGTTATCCTCTGTTTCCCACTGATTCCGAAAGGGTTTTGCAAACACGTGCTCGAAGTTTTTGGTCCGGATGGGCTGATCACGCAAACGTGCAGCTATATCGAGTCAAAAAGAGATGAGTTGGGTTGTAGATCAGAAAACACTTCATATCACCATAGGATCTTCTCCTCAAACTACTGCGACAGGACAAGCGCAGAAGATCAATTTGAAGAATGACCTGGAATTAGTAAAAGCAGCATTGCTTTATGGCGATAATGCGAAACTTTGTAGTCCCGCATCGGCTTCACTTCTGGATCTTGTCGCACTGACTGACCCCCTGAGGAAGAACGCTTGAATTTGCTCCGTCGAATTCGTTCATGGGGTCTTTTAGACGAAGACTCGAACAACAAGCTCGATACTATTATGAACTTTTATGAGCAGGCATGGCGTCGAAGATATAGTGCAAGGGGACGAGCGGATCTTCGCAAGTTTCGAAATGCGCTTAACGAAGTCTGGCACGTTATGAGATCCAAGATTGATCAGATTATGTCCGACATCGGAGTAGATGGAATTGCGCGTGCTCAAGAATCCGGATTGCTCGAAGTCTACACCTTCAATTCACTAGCTGAACGAATACTGAAGCGCGAGGACGATGATGTCGTTGGGGAATATATCCACGCAGCCAGTGCCGCGGTTTCTGATGGGCGTACTTATCCTTTATTTGATGAATTGACGAATAATTTGATTACTGCTGGTATAGGGGCAGGCATTATTCCCGTATCAGAATTTGGCGTTAGTCGAGGAAAACAGGTGGGCTTGGCTGCCAATTTGTTTCATAGACTGCCACTTTTCCCAGAGGCTACCGTAAAAGAAGTTCTCGACATTCGGCGAGAATTGGAAGCGCCATTGCGAAAATTTCGTCAGTCCATGATTGGTTTTTCAGACAAAATTGGTGACGCAGCTTGGGACAAGAACTTCACTCTAGATGCTGAGAACGTTTTCGATCGGGAGGTTGCTCCTACTATTCTTGAGTTAGAGGAAATAGCAAAAACGAACACTTTTCTTTCTGCTCTCCTATCCAAGGCTGCAGACAGATCTACACAACTTGGCGGTGTTGTAAGTGGCAGTGTTGCATTGTCTAGCTTGACAGTAACAATGTCCAATATCCCGCTGGCTGGAGTCGCCGCTTTATCAATCGGCCCACTGTTGGCGGCAGCGGGAATAGGATATAGCGCATACAAAGAATGGAAGTCTCGTTCGGGAAGCGCTGAACAAAACAGTCTCTTCTTTTATTATCGCACGAGCGTTCTACTGGAGGATGGTAAGTATCGATATAGGTCGGATGCATTGTAATGCTTGAAGTTTTTGGTCCGGATGGACTGATCGCGGCGGCGCATCCCGAGTATGAGTATCGACCGGGCCAGATGGAGATGGCGCGGGCGGTGATGCGCGCGTTTGAGGAGAAGAGACATCTCATCGTCGAGGCGGGCACGGGCACCGGAAAGACGCTCGCGTATCTCGTCCCGGCGGTGGCGGCGGCGCTCGGTGGGAATGGGCGCGTAATCGTCTCCACCGGCACCAAAAACCTGCAGGAACAGTTGATGGAGAAAGACATCCCCTTTCTCCAGAGCGTCCTTCCCAAGCCGTTTTCCGCGACCTACATGAAAGGTCGCAATAATTATCTTTGCCTCAACCGCCTCGCGCGCGCGCAGTCAGCGCCCGTGCTCGAAGGACTCGACGAGGTCGATTACTTCGAAGAAGTTTCCCAATGGTCACGCGAAACTGAAATCGGCGATCGCGCTGAGCTGTCGAACCTGCCTGAGTTCCTTTCGTTCTGGCGTCACATCGACGCGCGCTCCGAATCGTGTCTCGGCCAGAAGTGTCCTGACTACGATGCGTGCTTCATCACGCGTATGCGCAATCGTGCGCAGGAAGCCGACATCATCGTCGTCAATCATCATCTTTTCTTCGCTGACTTGAGCTTGCGCAACGGCAACTACGGCTCCGTGTTGCCAGATTACACGGCGGTCATTCTTGACGAAGCACATCTCGTTGAAGAAGTGGCTTCGGAATACTTCGGCGCGCAGGTTTCGAATTACGAGATCGACGACCTCGTTCGCGATCTCGGAATGCTCACGATCGAAGAGGCGGAGGTCGATCAGGAGCTGACGCACAGCGTCGCGCGCATGTCGCGTTTTGCTGATAACTTCTTCATGGGTTTTCGCGATGGTCGTGGTGAAGACGGTCGCTACCCGATCATTCCAGGCACGTTTGCACGGCGAAAGTTGAGCGGAGACATGGAAGCGACGCCGCTCGGCGAGTTGTACATGGCTCTCGAAGGCGCAATCGCGCGCACCGAAACAACTCTCGATGCGCTCAAAGAAAAAACTCCAGATGTCGAGAACCTGATTCGTCGCCTGCGCGAGATCCGTTTCGAGCTCGAGTTTATCGTCACCGGCACAGACAAGAAGTTTGTTTACTGGCTCGAGCGACGCAATCGCGGTGTGTTCCTGCGTGCTTCGCCGATCGACGTCGCGGGATTGTTGCAGGACAAGCTGTTTGAGGAAGTGCCGACCGTTGTGTTGACATCAGCGACGCTATCGAGTGGCGGCAACTTTTCATTCATCCGCGAGCGGCTCGGACTCGACACGGCGGACGATCTAATCGCGTCGACGAGTTTCGACTACGAGAGCCAGGCGATACTTTACCTGCCGTCGAAGATGCCCGACCCAAGAGATCGCAACTGGGGCCTGGCTGCGGCTGACGAAGTCATACGAATACTGAACGCGACTGAAGGACGTGCGTTTGTGTTATCAACAAGTCTCGCAGGAATGCAGTCGCTGTTTGAAAACGTTTGGGCCGAGATTGATTATCCTTGCCTGGTCCAGGGCAGTGCTTCGAAGGGCCAGCTATTGAAAAAGTTTCGCGAGACGCCGAATGCGGTGCTGTTTGCGACTTCGAGTTTCTGGCAAGGCGTTGACGTGCGTGGCGATCAGTTGTCGTGCGTGATCATCGATAAGCTGCCGTTTGCAGTTCCAACCGATCCGATCGTCGCAGCGCGACAGAGATCGATCGAAGACAGCGGGGGGTCGAGTTTTTACGAGTACAGCGTGCCGCAGGCGATCATCGCGCTCAAACAGGGACTCGGGCGTTTGATACGCAGCACGACGGATCGAGGCGTTTTAGCGATACTCGATCCGCGCTTGCGAACGAAGGGTTATGGTCGAACGTTTCTCCAGAGCCTGCCGCCGTGCCGCGTGACTTCGCGAATCGATGACCTTGCGAGTATCTTATCGTCAGATTAATTATGCCGGGACAATTTGAAGTAATGATTGAGCGAAACTTCTCCAGCGCGCATCAACTGCGCGGCTATCGCGGGAAGTGTGAGAACCTGCACGGCCACAACTACAAGATCGAGATCTACGCGCGCGGACGCGAGCTGGACAATGTCGGATTGCTGGTTGACTTTGTCGAGCTGAAAGCGGCGGCGGACGAGGTTGTGACGTACCTGGACCACCGGAACATCAACGAATTGCCGCCGTTCGATGAGTTGCAGCCGTCAGCGGAAAACCTGGCAAAGTATGTGCTCGAGCGCGTCGCGCAACGCGTTGGGGATGACCGCGTGCAGATCTACAAAGTGCGGTGCTTCGAGACACCGACCAGTGTTGCAACTTACCAGATCGATTGAAACGCGGATTAACGCGGATCATCTGAACGATTCAGGCAGATCAGCAACCACATAAGCCATCACCGCCATCGTCGCGACGCAGAGTGCGAGCTCGCGTGGGTTGACCTTGTCGAGCGTGTCGGCCGGCGTGTGATGGATGTCGAAGTAGTGTGCTCCATCCACGTCCAGACTTGCACCGATGACGCCTTCGCGCATCATTGGTCCAATGTCTGCTCCGCCGCCATCCGCCGCGATCTGATCCGCGCCAATACCTGACAGTAATTTAGCGATCTCCTGCATGTTCGATCGCGCTTGCAACGGTGCTGTTGCTATGAGACCGAAGCCTTCCGGTCGATAAACTCCCGAATCTGACTCGATTGCAAGAACGTGTTTCGCGATCTCCGCGCGATGTGCGTCGCGATAAGCGTTGCCGCCACGCAGTCCGTTTTCTTCGTTCGTGTAAAGCACGACGCGGATGGTGCGTCGCGGCTTCAGTCCAAGCTCTTTGAGCAATCGCACTGCTTCCCAGGCGACGATACAGCCGCCGCCGTCGTCATGCGCGCCCTGGCCCACGTCCCACGAATCATAGTGCCCGCTGATCAAGACTATTTCGTCGGGCTTCTCCGAACCTTTTAGCTCAGCGATAACGTTCGCCGACTCCGCGTCGGGCAAAAACTTCGCTTCCATCTTGAGTCGCAACCGCGGATGGTCGCCGCGATCGTTCATGCGCTGCAAAAACTCCGCGACTTCGATCGTCACAGCCGCAGTCGGGATCTTTGGTTGATCCGCATCGTAACCCATCGCTCCTGTGTGCGGTGTTTGCAGGCTCACGGGGGTGATTGAACGCACGAGCGCCGCGACCGCGCCGTAGCGAGCCGCGCGAGACGCACCGGCCCAGCGATACTCGACAGTTGCACCGTAATTCGCATAGGGCGCGTTATAGACAACGATCTTCCCACGAACCTGTTCGCCAAGCCGATCCAGCTCTTCAAAACTACGCACGACAACGGCTTCGGCCGTGATTCCTTCGGGCGAAGTGCCGACACTGTTTCCCAACCCGAGCATCTGTAGCTTTCTCGGAACTGGCGCGAGCATCTCGAGACTTTCTTCACCGCGCACCCAGTGCGGCACCATCACTTTTTCTCCGCGCACGTTATCGAGACCGTCACGCTTCATTTCGCTGATGGCCCACTCGATAGCGCGCTCGAGATTTTGCGAGCCGCTTAGACGATGGCCGATATGGTCCGTAAGATGTGCGAGTCGTGAATAAGCGCGATCGCTGGTGAGTGCTGCGCCGATGATGCGTGCGGCGGCAGCGCGATATCGATCGATCTTGACGGTCGGTGGCGGCATCGGGGTTGGTGTTGGAGTGGGCGATCCGGGTGGCCGTTGAGCTTGAACGGTGTGAATAAGCGCAAAGAGAAGAACGAATAGTTGTAAGAAGCGCACGCAGAATCCTCCCAGGAACTTTTTCTTAGACCGGCTTTAGACAAGATTTCAGAATTTACAAGATTAGCAGGATTAATCGCCGGCAGCACTCGGTTGCGGTGTCAAAGTGGGCACTGCCTTATCACTCGGCGTGCTCTTCACCATGAACGGCTTCTCACAAAACCAGAAGAACACCCACGCAAACAAGATCGTCGACGGCACGACCACTACGAAAACGTTCGCCAGTTGCCACCAACCCGGATTCACCCAGAGCCACGACTGCATGATCACGAGTTCATGCGTTAAATAGATCGAGTAAGAGAAGACACCGAGCGTCGAGAAGATCGAAACGAGCGAAGGCAACCTCGCCTGTCGCAGCCAACCTTGTTCGGCGAGCACCATCCGGTTCACGACGATGAAGAACCCGAGGCCCCACAGCGGATGAATCAAAAACCAGCTCGTGTCGTGCAGCAAAGTATCTTTCGGAATCCACGGCAGGTAAGTCGATAACGCCGAGGCCGCGACGATCAATACAGTTGCGAGCCGCAGATCGCGTGACCAGCCGCGCAGAGTCGTCAGTCCAAAAAATACTTCCACGCCGAGCGCGCCGAGCGCCCACGTGAACCAGTGTGACGCGGCTGCTTCCGGCACCGGAATGCCAACACCAGTTTTCAACCACACAACGTGACTAAATCCCATCCAGGCCAATCGCGCAAACAGACAAACAGCGAGTGTTACGCCCCAGCCCCAGCGCACGCGAATGAAGAGCAGCAGGAAGTATGCGAGATAGAGTTGCTCTTCGATCGCGAGTGTCCAGAACACGCCGTTGATCGAGTAGCACGTGTATGGATCGAGGTTGTGCAGCATGAGCAGATGCATGCCGAGGTCGTACACGAAGAAGCGCGTTACGTTAAGACCGACGGTTGCCGCTGTCAGCAGAAGGAACAAGAGCAACGTGATGATGTATGGTGGATAAAGCCGGCGAATTCTTCGTTTCCAAAAGGCGCCAAAGCGAATCTCAGGCTCGACGCCCGCAGCTCTGGCCCTGGCCCACTGCAGGTGAATACAAAAGCCGGAGATCACGAAGAACAGAAAGACGCCGATGTAACCGAACGAGCTCGCGAATTGGACGAGGCGAACCGGGTATTGGAAGAGGTTGTTTGGAAGAACGTGTTTGCCTTGCTCGACGGCGTGATAAAGAACGACACCCAACGCCGCAGCGCCTCTAAGCGCGTCGATGCCACGAAGACGATTGGGGGAAACGCCCATCTAGGATTCAATCTCTGCGCTCTCTGCGTACCTCAGCGATCTCTGCGTAAGTTTACATCAAACGCAGAGACCGCAGAGATACGCAGAGAGCGCAGAGTTTACTCACGCCGATACCAATGAAGGAACGTCGATGTTGTACTTCCTTATTTTGCTGTAAAGTCGCGGCCGGTAGATGCCTAAGAGATTGGCCGCTGCCTGCTTGTTCCCCCCGGTTCGTTGCAGAGTTCTTTCAATCACGAGGCGCTCGATGTCTTCGAGCGTCATG
>DATFDT010000213.1:0-21177 GCA_035251975.1 Pyrinomonadaceae bacterium
GAAACTGCGGATCTTCAAGATCGATAGTGAGTTCATTCGCGCCGCAAAGGCTGACGGCGTACCGCTCGAAGTAGAACGACTAGTGCGAAGGAAAATCGGCGTCGCGCGCAGCTATTAACCTCTAGTACACAAAAGGCACAAAAGGTTAATTCTGTGCTTTTTGTGCCTTTTTGTGGCGAAAAGTTCTTAGTACCTGCGCGCGACGCCGATTTTCCTTTGCACCAGTCGTTCGACTTCAAGCGGTACGCCGTCAGCCTTTGCGGCGCGAATGAAGTCAGTATCGATCTTGAAGATCCGCAGCTTCACTAAATCTTCGATCTGAAGATCAGTCAGCCCTTCGTTGCGCATCTCCGTGACAAACTCAGGCGTGACTTTGAAGATCTGCATCTTCACGAGGCTCTCGAACGGTTCCTTGTCAAAACCCATCTGACTCACCTGGCGCACAAACTCCGCGTCGATTTTGAAGATGCGCGCTTTCACGAGTTCTTCCATGCCGAGGTTTTGGAATCCACTCGCCTTCATCTCACGCATAAACTGCGAGTTGATCTTGAAAATCGCTGCTTTGAAGAGGTCCTCGGTTTTGAGGTTCCCGAAGCCGGCTGAGTTCAGATCATCGGCGAGTGCGGTTGTGACGTTGAGCGCTGTGGCTGCGAACAGACGATCCTCTGAATCGCGATCGTCGTCGTACTTGGACGATTGTTCGAAGTCGAAACCGCGGCTCTTCATTGCCGAAACAAAGCTTAGATTTGGAGTAAAGCGAAATGTCCCTGAGCCTTTGCCGTTCTGGAAACTGCCTTCCAAATCGATTCTGCCGGCTTCGCGCACGAGGCTAAAACTCACCGGACCGCCATTCTGCACCTGCTCGCGAGTTAGCCCCTGAAAGTCCGAAAACTCGAAGCTTTGTCCCATCTGGTTCCGGCCGGACTTGCCACTGCGGCGCTCGAGACTCAACTGGAGTTTGTTGTCTTTCGAGTTAATATGCGCGGTCCAATCGCCCGACGTGGTGTTTTGAGCGGTGACCTTGGTGCCTGCAATCCAGATCAGCAGGGCGAGGCTTGTGATCAAGGCCATACCGATAAAGAAGCGGTTCCAAACAGTTCTTGGCATAGGAGACCTCCGGGAAGTTCGAGAATTCACTTTCAAAGTTAGAACACCCACGGGCCCGGATTTGTGACGGAATTCTCTCTGGTGAAGAACTTGTTAGGTGATGCGTATCTTAAATCTGTTGCGCTCCGAAAAATTCGGGATTAGAATCCGCGCCAGCATTTCGTTCACTTGAGTGCCTGGTTTGGCACGATCGCCCCGTGTTCCCACGCAACTCTTAAGCAAAACTTCGCGCAAAGGTCGCTCCCGCCCAGACGTCTCGCTGCGTGATTGGCCCCGTTCTCTTAACTGAATCCTTTAACTCCTGGAGGTTCCAAGTATGAGAGAGAGGCGAAGAGGTCAGCCGTCCACCCACGTCACAAAAAAGAGTGCTGAGCTCACGCAAGACCAGACCCAGGAACTGCTTAAGCAAAAAGAAGCGCGCCTGGCTGCCGAACGCAAATATCGCCAGATTTTCGAAAACGTCAGTGAGGGTATCTTTCAATCGACTCCCGAAGGACACTACCTGATGGCGAACCCGGCGCTCGCCCGGATCCATGGATTCAAATCGGCGCGCGAGTTGATCCGCTCACGCCTTGATATCTCACGCGAGATCTATGTCGATCCAGCGCGTCGAGAAGAGTTCAAACGGCTGCTCGAGAAGCACGGCGTCGTTCGTGATTTCGAGCACGAGTCGTTTCGGAAAGACGGCACCAGAATCTGGCTTTGTGTAAACGCGCGTGCCGTGCGAGATGACGCCGGAAAGATCTTGTACTACGAAGGCACCGCGCGCGATATCACACAGCGCAAACAGGCAGAGCAGGCGTTGCGCGAAAGCGAAGAGCGCTACCGCGAGTTGTTTGAAAATTCAAAAGACGCGCTTTACGTGCATGATATGAATGGCTGTTACACGTCTGTCAATCGCGCTGCTGAACGTCTCTCCGGTTACACGCGCGAAGAGCTCATCGGCCAGCATTTTTCTATTTTTCTACATCCGGAATACGAGAGCCACGTTCGCGGTCATCTTGGCAGAAAATCGGAAGAGCCTGCAGAGACAACTTACGAAACTGAGATCTGCACGAAGCACGACCGCAAAGTTCCGATTGAGATCAGTAGCAGGTTGATCTTTGCGGAAGGTGAGCCGGTTGGCGTGCAAGGCTGCATGCGCGATGTTTCTGAGCGAAAGCGAGTGCAGGCTGCGGCACGGACATATTCGCGGCGTTTGATTGAGGCGCAGGAAGGCGAACGGCGTCGCATGTCGCGCGAGCTACACGATCAAGTGGGCCAGATTCTGACTGCAGTGAAGATGAACCTACACGCACTGCGACAGAAGTCCAGCGCACCGGAAATACTTTCGTCGATCGAAGACAACATGAAGGTGATCGACGAAGCTGTCGATCAGGTAAGAGATCTGTCTGTGGACTTGCGACCGCTGTTATTGGACGATTTTGGGCTGGTGGTCGCTGTTCGCTGGTATCTCGATCGACAAGCGAAGAATTGCGGAGTGCCGGCGAAGTTTACGACGCATTCGCTCGGTGAGGACGATCGGTTTTCATCGGAGCTGGAGACGGCGTGTTTCCGGATCGTTCAGGAAGCGGTGACAAATGTGGCGCGACACGCGCGGGCGAGTCATCTTTCAGTTGTGCTCGAGAAAGTGGGGCAGGATCTGATTCTGTTGATTTCGGATGACGGTGCGGGCTTCGATATGAAAGCGCTGCGCACCAGTGCTGCGACACTCGGTCTGCGCAGTATGGAGGAACGAGTCCAGGCAGTAGGCGGCTCGATCACGATCGATTCCGCGCCCGATTTAGGAACCGCGATCTGCGCGCGCATTCCGATTCCGTACCCGCAGGGCCGCCCGATCTCAGCCGCCCTGAATGCAGCGATGAGTTAACCACGGATAACACGGATCAGTGAAAATCGATTTTAAAGATCCGTGTTATCCGTGTTATGCTCGGGGCCCGTGAATCACACGGTTGCCATTGTCCCAGCTCGCCTCGCTTCAACACGTCTACCGGGAAAAGCACTCATCGATATTGCTGGAAAACCCATGGTCTGCTGGGTCGCGGAACGCGCGCGCGCAGCACCAAACGTCGACCGTGTCGTCGTGGCAACCGACAGTCAAGAGATAGCTGATGCGGTCCAGGCACGTGGTATCGAAGCCGTCATGACTGCTGCACACCACACGAGCGGGACTGATCGCGTCGCCGAGGTCGCAGCGCAAATCCCGGAAGCCGAGATCATCGTCAACGTGCAGGGCGACGAACCACTCATTTCCCCTGCCACCATTGAACGCGCAGTCGAAACGATGGCGGCTGAGATTTCGAAACACGACGGCGCCGGTATCGTAACAACGTGGGAACCAATCGAGACGATCGACGATCTGTTGAACCCGGATCTCGTGAAAGTCGTCCTGGACGAAGATGAGAACGCGGTCTATTTTTCACGTTCGCCCGTGCCGTACCCGCGTGATGCAGTCAAAAGCTATGGATCATTGCACTCGGCGTGGGAAAATGAACCGGAGCTGAGAAAACTCTTTCGCAAGCACACAGGCCTCTATGTTTATCGCAGAAACGTGCTGCTGGAGTTTACAAACTGGCCGCAGTCTCAGCTTGAAAAGATTGAAGCACTCGAGCAACTGCGCGCGTTGGCCCACGGTGTGAAGATCAAAGTGGTTGCAGCATGCGCTGCTTCGACGGGCGTCGATACTGCTGAAGATCTCGAACGAGTCAGAGAACTGGTGGCTGCAACAACATGAGCGACTGGATCGGATTAGGCATCATCGCATTCCTCGTTTTATGCGGGATATTCGGTTTGTCACAACTGAGCAAGCCCTACAACGTAACCACCGAGGAATTCGAGCGACGCGCAAAGGAAGGACCGGGCCTGCTTGGCGCTGGTCTGGTTAGTCTGCAAAAAGCACTCGATCCCTCGAAGGAAAAAGCGGTCGAGGCGATGGAAGATTTGAAGCAGGGGCGTTACAACAAAGAACAAGAATCTGGAGACCCTCTCGAACCTGGTCAAGATGGTGAAAAGGCAAACAATGGAGAACCCGATGCCTAAATATATCTTCGTTACTGGTGGTGTGGTTTCGAGCCTGGGCAAAGGCCTGGCAGCGTCGTCAATCGGATGTTTGCTCGAAAGCCGCGGATTGCGCGTGGCGCTTATCAAACTCGATCCATACATCAACGTCGATCCCGGAACGATGTCGCCTTTTCAACACGGTGAGGTGTTCGTCACAGACGACGGCGCCGAAACCGATCTCGACCTGGGTCACTACGAACGCTTCACTCACGCGCATCTCTCACAAGCTAACAACTGGACCACCGGAAGAATCTACTTGTCAGTGATCGAGAAAGAACGTCGTGGCGATTATCTCGGCAAGACGATCCAGGTCATTCCACACATCACCAACGAGATCAAAGACGCCGTTCGTAAAGTTGCCGATAACGACAAGCCGGATGTGATCATCGTCGAGATTGGCGGCACGGTGGGCGACATCGAATCGCTGCCGTTTCTCGAAGCCATTCGCCAGATGGGTAACGAAGAAGGCACCGGCAACGCGCTCTTTGTTCACGTTACACTCGTGCCTTACATCGCCGCTGCCGGTGAGTTGAAAACGAAACCTACGCAACACTCAGTTCGCGACCTGCGCGAGATTGGTATCGCACCCGATATTCTTTTGTGTCGCTCGGAAAAACCTCTATCTCGCGAGCTGCGTGGGAAGATCGCGCTGTTTTGTAACGTGAAAGAGTCTGCTGTGATCAGCGCTCAGGACGTCGACACGATCTACGACGTTCCACTCGCATTTCACGAGCAGGGCCTCGACGATTTGATCGTTTCGCTACTCGGACTCGAAGCGCAGGCGCCGCAGGTGGACCTTGCGGAGTGGCGCAATCTCGTAGCGACGATTCGTGAGCCGTCCGGTGGCGAAGCGAAGATCGCGATTGTCGGAAAGTATGTTGAGCTTGAAGACTCGTACAAGTCTTTGCGCGAAGCACTCACGCACGGCGGTGTCGCTAACAATCTGCGCGTCGATGTGAAATGGATCGAGTCGGAAGAATTGATGGACGACGATAACTATGAAGATCGTTTGCGCGACTTCGATGCGATCCTCGTGCCCGGCGGTTTCGGCAAACGCGGTGTCGCGGGGATGATCCGCGCGATCTGCTATGCGCGTAAGACACGCACGCCGTACTTCGGTATTTGTCTTGGTATGCAGACCGCCTGTATCGAGTACGCGCGGAATGTTTGTGAGTTGAAAGACGCTGATTCGACTGAATTCGATCTCGAAACACCGCATCCGATTATTTTTAAATTGCGAGATCTCGTGGACGTCGAAGAGTTAGGTGGCACCATGCGACTCGGCGCATGGCCCTGCCGGCTCGCGCCGGGCTCGTTGGCCCAGGAAGTTTATGGTGGCGCAGACGAGATCAGCGAGCGTCATCGACATCGTTACGAGTTCAATCCGGAGTTTCGCCAGCGACTTGAAAGCGAAGGATTGGTGTTCAGCGGCGTGTCGCCAGATGGCAAGTTTGTCGAGATGATCGAGCTGTCGCGCGACATTCACCCGTGGTTTATCGGTTGCCAGTTTCACCCTGAATACAAGTCGCAGCCCCTCAACGCTCATCCGTTATTCGCGTCTTTTGTCCGCGCCGCGTACGAAAATCGTTTGCACTCTGAGACCTCAATGGAGAAGAATGGAGAAGTCGATCTGGTGGCACACGAGCGATTGACGGCCGCCAGCGGCGACTGAGGCCCAAAAGGCACAAACTGCCCAGAGAACCTCACTAAATGAAATGAAAGACGCCGAAGAATTGTCGGTAACGGACTCGTTTGTAGGCCGCACGCTCGACGAGAAGTATCTTGTTGAAGAACCTCTCGGAGCCGGCGGCATGGGTGAGGTGTATCGTGCGCGCCACCTGTCGATGGACCGTCCGGTCGCGATCAAATTCCTGCATCAGCGACTGGTTGAAGACGAGGCAGCGAGAGGTCGCTTTCACACTGAGGCACGAGCGGCAGTTAAGCTGCGCCACCCGAACGCGGTTTCAGTGACTGACTTCGGACAAACTTCAGAAGGCATCGTTTACATCGTCATGGAGCTGCTCGAGGGCCGCACGCTGCGAGAGATTCTCGACAGGGAAGCGCCACTTGAAACTGCGCGCGCCATCTCGATCATGCTACAGGCTTCTGACGCAGTCGCAGCCGCTCACGAGGCTGGCATCATTCATCGCGATCTCAAACCGGCGAATATTCTAGTTACGCAAAGCGCAGATCAACCTGCAGTCGTGAAAGTGCTCGACTTCGGCATCGCGACCTTTTCCGCTGACGATGAGGAAGACGCTGTCGCGTTGGCCCAGAGCCATTCCGTCATCGGCACGCCGCGTTACATGTCGCCTGAACAGCACAACGGCAACGATTTGACTGCGGCGACGGACGTTTACAGTCTCGGCGTGATTCTTTATGAGATGCTGACCGGGATGGTTCCATTCTCCGGGTCGACGCCCGCCGAGATCGCGCAGAAGCACGCGAACAATCCACCGCACCCGCCGCGCGAAGTGGTTGCTGCAATTCCCGAAGACATCGAACACGACGTTTTGCACGCGCTCGAAAAACAACCCGCGGATCGACCTGCGAATGCGGGTGAGTTTCGACGCGAGCTACTCGAGACTGCTGAGCGGTTGGGTTTGGAGCACCACGCCGTGACGAGTGCGCCTGATATTGAGATGGTGCGTGATTCGGGTGTGGAGTCGCCATCAGGCCGTTTAGTTGTCGATATCTCGCGGCTGCGTGAGAAGCGTGCGCTCAGCTCGGGATCGAACGAGATCAAGGTTTTGGGTAGTAAATCTGCTGAGAAGCCTGCCGCTGACAGCGAAAAACCACTCGAGCCCAGTTCATTTCTGGACAAGGTCAAGCGTATACTCGGGCTTTGAAAAGACGTTATCCGCAGATTACACCGATTGTTTATAGCATCTGTGTAATCTGTGGATAACGTCTTCCTTGTGAACTCGATATGTCTAAATCTTTCTCTGTCGGTAAAGCCACGTTTGGCGACGGCCGGCTCACGATCATCGCCGGACCCTGCGTGGTTGAATCACCCGAGCACGCACTCATGATGGCACGCGAGTGCCGCGACCGCGCGCAAGCGGCGGGCCTCGACTACGTCTTTAAATCGTCATTCGATAAAGCAAACCGATCGTCAATCAAGAGCTTCCGCGGCCTCGGCATGGACGCCGGTCTCGAAGTACTGCAACGTGTGCGGGAAGAAGTCGATGTGCCTGTGCTCACCGATGTTCACGACGTTTCGCAGGTCGAACGCGTCGCTGAAGTTGTCGACGTGCTTCAGATACCGGCATTTCTTTCGCGACAGACAGATCTGATCGTCGCTGCTGCGAGATCGGGGAAGGCGGTGAACGTCAAGAAGGGGCAATTTCTCGCACCGCAGGATGCGCGCAACATCGTCGATAAAGCTCGCGAAGTTGGTTGTGAGAAGTTTATGTTGACGGAACGCGGAGCGAGTTTTGGTTATCACAATCTGGTGGTGGATATGCGCTCGTTTCCGATCATGCGCGAGTTTGGCGTGCCCGTAGTTTTCGACGTGACGCATTCGCTGCAACTGCCGGGCGGGTTGGGTCATGCAACGGGTGGACAATCGGAGTACATCGAACCGCTGGCGCGTGCAGGAGTTGCGTGTGGCGTCGACGCCGTGTTTATGGAAGTCCACGAGAATCCGGCGAAAGCGTTGTCAGACGGACCGAATGCATTGCCGCTCGAGCGTCTCGCACCGCTGCTCCTGATGTTGCGCGATATTCACCAGCTTGTTAATCGTGCCGAATAGGCACTGACTCCAGTAACTATGAGAACACTTCTTTTACTCGCGCTCCTGCTGTGTCTGGCGACGATGCAGGCGGGCGCACAGGCACCGGCGACTGTTATCTGGCAGGTCAACTCGTTTGATGTGAACGCGAACGTGCAGCAGACCGAACGTCTGCTCAATGGTGTCGCGACCATCAACGCGACAAACATCGGCAGTGGATCGGGTCGAACGCTGACACTGCGTATCAATTCAAAAGCGAGTGTAAAATCGGTGACCGTTGGTGGCGCGGCTGTGAATTTTAGACCGGGACCGCTACGCGGCGATCTGCTACCTATTGAGATCACGCTGCCCGCAGCCGTCGCTCCGAATTCGACTGTCTCCGCTACAGTGACTTACGTGCTTCCAGTTGAGAGTAACAGCGGGCTCACTGCGATCAGCCCGATCGGAACGCAGTTTCTGCCGTTATCATTCTGGTATCCGATCCCGAACACGCCTTCATCCCCGCGCGGCGCTGACACGGCTCCGTTTCATTTGACCGTCAACATTCCAAACGCGATCTCATCAGGTGTTGAGAAGGCCGGCTCAGCAGGTTCAGTCACGTTCGATCAGTCACTATACGGGCAACCGTTCTTTGTTCAAGGCGACTGGGACAAACTCGAAGGCGCCGCTGATGCAAAAGGCGTGATCGTCATGCTCGAAAAAGGCGCGGGCGCCGAGGATCGCAAGCATGCTGAAGCGTTGATGGCGTTCACGGCAGCCGCGCGTGCCTTTTTTGCGACAGCACTTGGACCAGCGCCGGATGCACCGCTGCGTTTGGTCGCGGTGCGTCGAGGTGCAGGATTCACCGATGGCGGAACTGTTCTGTTCGACGCGGACACGTTGCGGCTGCCAAAACTCGACGCCGCGACGGCGCTCACCGTGGCTGAGACAGTCGCCCGGTTGTGGATTGGCGGCCAAACACCTGTTCGTGGTGAGGGCTCTGGTGTGTTGCGCGACGCGCTCGTGCGTTTCCTCGCGACGCAGTTTCTTGAAAAGCAGTTTGGCGCTGATGCGGTGAAGTCCGAATTGTATCGACAGCGACTCGCTTATGCGACAGTCGCACAGCGCGATGGTCCACTTGCGCGCACGAGCCAGTTGGACAGTACTTATTTCGCGTCAGTGCCGAATCGTGGTGCGATGTTCTGGCGTCTCGTCGATCGTCGTTTGGGTCACGACGAGTTGATGGGTGTGTTGCGTGCCTCGCTTCAAGCTGGAAAGAGCGATCCGAACGGTTTTAATCTTGTTTCCGTACGCGAAGCACTCGTCCAGCGTGGCGGCGAGAGCTTCAAGGCGTTGTTGGACCAGCAGCTCGATCAGGTAGTCGATACCGATCTGATGGTTGGTTTGCCGGTGCAGCGCGGCGCTGACTGGGTCTCAGCGTTACGCAATCTCGGCTCGATCGATGTCACTGTTACTGTTGCGGCGACGACCGAGCAGGGGCAAGTACTGCGAGCGGAAGCGAGTGTGCCTGCGAAGAACTTCGGCGAAGCAGTTTTCAAAACGCCGTCGAAGATCGTTCGCGTCGAAGTTGATCCTGACAAACTTTACCCGCAACTCGATTACGGCAACGACGTGATGCCGCGCGGCAAGGATCTTTCGCAGGCGTTGAATGAAGCATCGTTACAGCTCGGCGCTCAGGATTTTGCGAAGGCTGAAGCGACTGCGCGTGCGATGCTTGCAACCGCGCCACGTTTTCAGGAAGCGCAGATCATCCTCGCGCGGGCGTTGCTGGGCCAGAACCGAGTTGAAGACGCGGAACGACTCTTCCGCGCGGCGCTCGAAGAGCCGTTGCCGTTCGCTGCGACGGTTGCATGGGCCAACATCGGTCTCGGTGAGATCGCGATGAAGCGCAACCAGGCTGCCGAAGCTGTCAAGCGATTCAACGATGCGGTAGTGGCGAGTCGTGATTATCCATCGTCGCTGGCTGCGCGTGCGGCGCGAATCCGTGCGGAAGCTGCGGCCAACAGCGCGCCGCCGGTTGATGAGAGCGCTCGTACGTTCATAACGCAGCTCTCGCAGGCAGTCGTCAGCAACAAGAAAGCAGAGCTGGAAGCGCGGATCATTCCCGGCGAGCTCGTGCGGTTTATCAACGGGAGCATCGGCACGGAAGCGTGGGAAACGAAAGTCGTGCGCACCGAGCAGCTCAACGCGAACCTGATTGCTGCTGACGTGCAAATCCGTGCGAGCAAGCTGGGCACGGTTGGTACCGGCACGGCGGTGCTGATGCTTTCGCGCACACCTTCGGGCTGGAAACTCTCAGGCATCGAGCTCTTCGAAGTACGATGAACTCTGAAGTCGAACAACGCGCTGCACGCATCAAGCTCCTCTTGATGGATTGCGACGGTGTGTTGACTGACGGGCGCATCTGGCTCTTTGAAAACGGCGAAGAGCAGAAAGGTTTTCACACACGCGACGGACTCGGAATCGATCTATTGCACCGGGCCGGTTTGCGTTCGGGGATCATCTCCGGACGCACGTCGAGCGCGGTTGAGACTCGAGCGCGAACGTTGGGCATGTCGTTCCTCGTCCAGGGACACGAAAACAAGGTCCAGGCGTTTGCTGATGTGTTAGCGCAAGCTGGCGTGACAAATGCTGAAGTCTCTTACATCGGCGACGATCTCAATGACATTCCGTTGATGCTGCAATCCGGGCTCGGTGTCGCCGTCTCGGACGCCGCTCCTGAAACGCGCGAACACGCGCATTACGTGACGAAAGCCCCTGGGGGTTTCGGCGCGGTCCGTGAGGTGATCGAGCTGATCCTCAAATCACAGGGCCGCTGGGACGACCTAATCGCGAGTTACATTAACGCGGATTAACGCAGACTGAAGACGCGGATTGACACCGATCAGATCCTTAATTATCTTCTTCTCACCTTCTTGAGCGGGTGTGGCGCAACGGTAGCGCATCAGCTTCCCAAGCTGAGGGTTGCGGGTTCGAATCCCGTCGCCCGCTCCAGTTTTCCTTAAGAAAAAACACTTCAGAAACATTTTTTCCTTTTCTCTCATTAGTGATGAAGGCTGCTGTACACCTGACAGATCTGTTGACTGCCACGAAAACCTGGCTAAGTAGAGTTAGTAGATTTTGATACAGGGAAAATTTGCTCATGGCCTACGTACCGGGTTTCGAACACGACATCTTTATCAGCTACGCGCACGTAGACAACACCTCGCCCGAAGATAAGGATGGCTGGGTGACGAGGCTGCACGCCTCGCTGCTGAAACTCATCCCGCAAAAAATCGGACGCGCCGAAAATTTCTCCATTTGGCGCGACCGCAAACTGGGTGGAAATGATGAGTTCGTCGAGACTCTCGACGCGGCCTTTCGTCGAAGTGCACTAATGTTGACGATTCTAACGCCGAGCTACCTCGCTTCGACGTGGTGTGGCAAAGAGTTAGACGGCTTTACGTCGCAGCCTCATTCGAAATTTGGTCGAACGGTCGGAGACAAGAACCGCGTCTTCAAAGTTATGCCCTCGCCCCATATCTCTCCAAACGAGCACCCCGCCTTGCTGCGGGGTTCGCTCGGTTATCAGTTCTACACAATGAACGAGATGACAGGGACGGAGGAGCGCTTCAGGCGCACGACCGAGCAAGATCCAGACCAGCGTTTCTGGCTGCGGCTAGACGATCTGGCGCGTGACATCGCATTTGTGCTGAAAAAGATGCGCGATATCGCCATGGGTAAAGAACCCGGGACGTTCACTCCTGCAGGCCCCGTTGTTTACTTAGCCGAGGTCACTGACGATCTCATCGATCAGCGCGACGAGGTCAGGCGGACACTGGAACAGCACAATGTGAAGGTGCTCCCTGAGGTTGAACTTCTGCATACCGCGGCGGCGTCGATCGGAGCGACGCGCGAGGCTCTAAGACGTGCGCAGTTGTCTGTCCACTTGCTCGGCCAGTTTTACGGGCGCAAACCCGCAGGCGAGGAGCATTCGTTCATCCACCTCCAATACCTTGAGGCGGTGGCTGAGGCGAAGAACAGAGAGAATGACAGACCGCTGCCCCGCCTGTCGTGGCTAAAGAAGGGTTTCGACCTCTCTAGCGCCGATGTACGACAGAAGGAGTTCCTCACCTCCCTGGAAGACGATCCGGGGAACGGCGGCGAGTTGCTCAAGACCGGCATGGAAGAACTGAAGGACACCATCCTTGCGAAGGTCACGCCGCAGCCGGCCACGACTCTCGAAGACGATCCGTTCTTCTATATCTCCTGCACGGCTGACGATAGCGAGCGCGCGCGCCGGATTCTCGCGTGCCTCCGCTCCGAGAACTGTCAGGGCATCATCTCGCCAGCGGAAGGCGCTGACGAGGACGCGTTGCGGAAGCATCACCGGGCCAACTTGCGCCGCTGCGATGTCTTCATGATTCTTTACGGCCGCGCGCCGGAGATGTGGGTGCAGAACAAGGCTATGGAGGCTTTTGACATTGCAAAGCGTCGTAAAAAGAAGCCTATGAAGATGTACGTCTGCGACTGGCCCCCACCGCTGAAGAATGACGTCGGCATTGCCTTAAACAACCTCGGGCGTTGGCAGAGCAAGGAAGAGTTGACCTGCGATGAGGTCAAAAAGCTCCTGCGCGAGATGAATGGCGCGACGAGGAGGCCCGGGCCATGAGTACCACCGAGTTGTATTCCGAGGCTCAACTCGAAGTCAACAACCCGTTCCCCGGCTTGCGCCCTTTTGACGTTGAGGAATCGGAACTCTTATTTGGGCGAGAGGACGAGATACAAGAATTGCTCTCCCGCCTCCGGCGCATAAAGTTCCAGGCCGTCGTCGGCTCTTCGGGCTGTGGTAAATCGTCAGTGGTCCGGGCAGGACTAGTCGCCTCAGTTCAGGATGGCTTCATGGCCGAGACAACAGCCCCCTGGCGAATCGCGATTATGCGTCCGGCCAACGATCCGATCGCAGAGTTGGCGCTCGCACTAAACAAAGAGACAGCTCTTGGATGCGCGGGCCTCGACAAGGAGGAGTCGGCAACAACGCGGCAAGCGGCGCTGCGCAGAGGAGCGCTCGGGCTGGTTGAGGCGTATGAAGGGGCCGGCCTTCCATCGGGCTCCAAACTGCTGCTGCTCGTCGATCAGTTTGAAGAGCTCTTCCGGTTCGTACGCGAGACAACCACCGGATCGAATAATTTTAAGAACAGCACACAGCAGACCGCCGCCTCGTTGCGGCGAGAGAGCGCCGCGGACGAAGCGCAGGCTTTCGTTAAGCTGCTGCTCGCGGCCGCGGATTCAAGTGCCCCTGTGTACGTTGTCCTCACCATGCGCTCGGAATTCTTAGGTCACTGCGCCAACTTCTCTGGCCTGCCTGACGCCATCAATCGTGGCCTGTATCTCCTGCCCCAGATGAACCGAGAGCAGTTTCGCGATGTCATCGAGGAGCCCGTCCGAGTCTGTGACGGAAAAATCTCCGCACGCCTCGTCAACCGCCTGCTCAACGATCTCGGCCATGCAGACCAACTCCCGATTCTGCAACACGCGATGATGCGCATGTGGAATCAGTGGTCGCCGAACCGCGAGGCTGGGCCCATCGACCTCGAACACTACAAGAGGATTGGCGAGTTGAGCGCCTCTTTATCGAATCACGCTGAGGAGGCCTATGCGACGTTGACGCAGTCGCAGAAGGAAGTTGCCGAACTGCTCTTCCGCGCAATCACGGAAACTACGGAAGACCAGCAGACTGTCCGCCGCCCGGCGGAGTTTTCCGTCATCTGCGAGATCGTGCGTCAGGCCCACGGAGAGAACGCGACACCCGGTGAAGAGTTGAGGCCCGCAGTAGAACGAGAAGTTACGTCGGTGATAGACAAATTCCGCGAGGAGGGGCGCTCATTCTTAATGCCTGCCGCAGGCACGCCACTTGAACCGCACACCGTGATCGATATCTCACATGAGAGCCTCATCCGGCAGTGGGATCGTCTCCGGGACTGGGCCGAAAAAGAGGCACGCTTCACGAAGATTAGCCGGCGTCTCAAAGGTGCGGCTGATGAGTGGCAAGAGAAGAATCGCACGGACGCTACGCTCCTCTACATAGGATCGCGTCTTATGGAGGCCGAGGAATTCGCCAGGGATCGCGGCACCACTCTCACACTGCTCGAAAAAGAATTCATCGCGGCGAGCGACGTTAAGAGGGAAGCCGAGCGGGCCAGGAAGTTGGAAGAGACCCGGCGCGAAGCGAGGAACCGCTTCCAAAGAATAGTGATGGTCGTGTTCATCATCGCGACCTTAATTTCTTCCACAGCGACCTATTTCGCGATAAGAAGCAATCGCGCGGCACGGGCCGCGATGACCCTTGCCGAGTCTGAGAAGCTAAGAGCCGAGTCTGAGCGGCTAAGAGCCGAGCAAGAAAGTTATGAAGCGCGAGAAAGTTTAAGGAACTCGTTACAGGCTTATGGGTGGCGGCGCGATCAATTATCAAACATCGGCAACAGTGAGAGCCTCGTCCAGGAAAGCGTGGACGCCAACGACAGATTGCAGCAAATATTCGGAACCTCAAATCAGGCGGACGAGAACCGAAGGAAAGCCATCGTCGTCACATACTTCCAAAAGGAAGCCGATAAGGAAGTGATCGCTGGCGTTTTAACTGGACTCGGATTTCAAATTCGGGCGATTCCCGCTGAGAACGAGAACCCAACCAACACTATCTGGGTGAACCCTGAAGTTATTGACAGCGGAGAAATTAAACTGGACGACGTAAAGCTCGTTGCTTACGCGCTGATTAGAGCCGGCATTCAGATTAAACGAATTGGGCCGCCTCTCACGAACGTCGACTGGAGAAATAGTCGGGCGCGGATGATCTGGATCGGAACGAACGTGGGGCTTGAATCCAGACCGGCGTTGACCGTTCGGGAAGTGCAGGAAATGAGCGACGTCCTCGACGAACATTAAGTCGAATGCTCAGACATTCGTAGCGCCTGAGTTACGAGCCACCAAGGTGAGATCACTTTGTCCGTTCAAATTCGCCACGCAACTCGATCGGTTTACCGTCTGGTTTGATGAACGTGAACTCTACGACGTGCTTGTTCGCATCAATCATCGTGAACGCCAGGCGCTTCACCAATCCTCCCTTCGTGCTGCCGGCGACATCGAGAAGATTGAAGTCGTTCGTCTTTCCATCCTGCGACATCTTTCCTTCGAAGCGAGCCCGATTTCCGGCATCACAAAAATGCGTCGCGAGTAAACGATCGCCATCCACGTAGAACATAGTGATCTCATGATTTGGCGGACGCCCTCCATCTGTAGTCGCTTCATGCAGAATTGCAGTACCACTGGATGCGAGGCGAATGGTGACGTTGATCGAAATGCCCATGATCGTACCTTGCCATGAACCAGCCAGGTTTTTCATGTTGTCGAACGCCTTCTGCGCGTCCGATGGCTGCGACGTCGTTTGAGCTGCCGCGGTTGCGTGCATTATCGCCACCACAAGACAAATCAGGAGTGCCGGCAGAATTCTGACTTTCATTGTTCCTATCCTTTCGGTCTGAGTGACAACTTTCGAATTCGTCCTGGAGCCTATGATCTTTTGAACTTCGAAGTCTCCACAGACTGTAATCAGGTTGTAAAAAGTTGTACCCAGCCGAGTGGAAAGGAACTAACGCCGGCCACCGAAAACATACCCGACGTTAATTGTGGCGCGAAAGGTCGGTTCTCGGCCCAGCCGTAATTCGGGTGAGACGAATAATCTGTTCGTCAAAAATATCTTCACGCCGCCGCCGGCGCTTACGGTCCATGTAGTAAATTTAATCTCACGAACGAAGGGCGCACCAGTGACGAAGTCGCTGCGAAAAACTCTGCCTCGGTTGTGAAGAACACCGGCGCCACCTATGCCGTAAGCAACGACGCGTTTGGTTGGATCGGTGAAGTCGTACGCAACGTTCATCTGCACTAGGTTGTCCTGATCGTCTTTCGAGCGGCGCAGGTATAAGTACTCAGGCTCGATACTCCACCGCTTCGTCACATAAACACGCATCGCGCCGCCAACAAGTGTGTGTTTCAGGTCTTCACCAAAAACGGCGCCACCGAATATGACCTTGCCTTCAACCTTAGGCCGCGTTAGTTGTTGCTGTGCGAAGAGCGGAGTAGAGCAAGCCATCAGGGAGACACCAATTGCAAACACGTATTTCCTCACGGACAACCACTGGTCCAACGATTTTGAAAAGATCATAGTGTTCGCTCCTGCCGAAAGATAAACGCGCGCTGACTTCGGCAAACGGCATACCTTCAGGAATTATGAGTAAAAGGCGCGAACTGAGATCGTTGGATGGCGATAAGGTGCTCCAATAGAAAGAAGAAACTGGCTATAGGACCATCGACTAAAAAGGTGGCCGGTTGCCCGACCACCTTAAGAGCTGACAACAACTCAATCGAGACTCACGCTACGTCGAAGCGGTCAAGGTTCATCACTTTGGTCCAGGCAGCGACGAAGTCGTTCACAAACTTCTCCTTCGAATCCGCACCTGCGAAGACTTCGGCAAGGGCCCGAAGCTCGGAATGCGAACCGAAGATTAGATCGACACGCGTGCTGGTCCATGTCGGGTCGTTCGTCTTCCGATCATGGCCCTCGTACACGCCGTTGGCGCCGTTGGGTTGCCAGCGCGTACGCATGTCCAGAAGGTTGACGAAGAAATCATTCGTTAGCGTCTCAGGCTTTTTAGTGAAGACGCCGTGCTTGGATCCGCCGGCGTTTGCGCCCAGGACCCGCAGGCCGCCGACGAGCACCGTCATCTCCGGAGCGGTGAGCGTCAGCAATTGGGCTCGATCTACCAACGCTTCCTCGGGCGCCATGAGTTGTTCGCCAGTGTAATAGTTGCGAAAGCCGTCAGCGGTCGGTTCGAGCGGCGCGAACGAGGCCACGTCGGTCTGATCCGGTGAGGCGTCCATGCGACCCGGCGTGAAAGGAACCTTCACGTCGTGGCCGCCATCTTTGGCCGCCTTCTCGACTGCGGCGCACCCGCCGAGAACGATCAAGTCTGCGAGTGAAACGCGCTTGTTACCAGATTGAGCGCTATTGAACTCATTTTGAATTTCCTCGAGTTTTTGGAGGACCGTTGCAAGCTGGGCCGGGTTGTTTACTTCCCAATTCTTCTGCGGCTCAAGGCGAATTCGCGCACCATTCGCGCCACCACGCTTGTCGGAACCTCGGAAGGTTGATGCTGACGCCCACGCCGTGGAAACGAGTTGTGAAACAGACAATCCCGAATCAAGAATCTGTTTCTTTAACGCCGCAATGTCCTGATCGTTGATCAGTTCATGATTAACGGCAGGGATCGGATCCTGCCAGATCAAGGTTTCTTTCGGCACGAGCGGACCGAGATAACGTTGGATCGGCCCCATGTCACGATGGGTGAGCTTAAACCACGCGCGCGCAAACGCATCCGCGAACTCATCCGGATGCTCTAAAAAGCGGCGCGAGATCTTTTCGTAAGCTGGATCAAACTTAAGAGAAAGATCCGTCGTCAGCATCTTAGGCACACGCTTGGTTGAGGAATTGAAAGGATCCGGAATCGTGGCTTCGGCGTCTTTCGCGCGCCATTGTTGGGCGCCAGCCGGACTCTTCTCCAACTCCCATTCAAACTTGAAAAGATTCTCGAAAAAATTGTTACTCCACTTCGTCGGTGTCTGTGACCAGATGACTTCCGGCCCACCAGTGATCGTATCTCCGCCGAAACCAGTACCATGCTTGCTTCTCCAGCCAAGACCCTGATCCTCAATCACTGCACCTTCAGGCTCCGGGCCAATAAATGAAGGATCACCGGCGCCATGAGTCTTGCCAAACGTGTGCCCGCCTGCAATTAGCGCGACGGTTTCCTCGTCGTTCATCGCCATGCGTGCGAAGGTCTCGCGGATGTCGTAAGCAGCGGCAACTGGATCGGGCTTGCCGTTCGGGCCTTCCGGATTGACGTAAATGAGACCCATTTGTACCGCGCCGAGTGGTCTCTGAAGCTCGCGTTCGCCGCTGTATCGTTCATCGCCGAGCCACGTCCCCTCAGGTCCCCAGTAGAGCTCTTGTGGCTCCCAGGTGTCCGCGCGTCCGCCGCCAAAACCGAATGTATTGAACCCCATCGACTCGAGCGCGACATTACCAACAAGAACAAAAAGATCGGCCCAGGAGATTTTGCGACCGTATTTCTGTTTGATGGGCCACAGGAGGCGGCGCGCCTTGTCGAGGTTGGCATTGTCCGGCCAACTATTGAGCGGTGCAAAGCGTTGTTGACCACCGCCGGCTCCGCCGCGGCCATCAGAAATTCGATAGGTGCCCGCGCTGTGCCAGGCCAAACGGATAAACAGCCCGCCATAGTGGCCAAAGTCAGCGGGCCACCAGTCTTGCGAGTCCGTCATCAACGCGTGCAGATCTTTAATCACGGCATCCAGGTCGAGTGTTTTAAACTCTTCCGCATAGTTAAAATCTTCGCCCATGGGATCGGAGAGCGAAGAGTTTTGGCGAAGGGCGCTTAGGTCAAGGGAATTGGGCCACCAGTGTCGGTTCGATATGCGGGTCTTCGCCGATCCACCGGTGAAGGGACATCCGTTTGAATCTTTGTTGTTTCCGTTACTTTCCATCTTTCACTTCCTTCCCTCTAATTACGTTGGAGAAACTTGTCAGGTGATTCGTTTCCAGCTTAGTTCCCCTAGTGTTTGCAGTTGTCTATCGCTTGCACTCAGGACAGAGACCACGCAGCGTGACTTCGATGGATCCGGGTTCAAATTTCGACCGTTTGGCAGCTTCTGTAATTAGCCCGGCCGGGATCGAGAGTTCAAGATCAATGAGCTTTCCACAACAGTTGCAGATCGCATGATCGTGCCGCTTCAGCGTGCGGTCATATCGGCTACAGCCTGCACCGAACCGCACTTCACCTATCAGTCCTTCATTCTTCAAGTAGCGGAGCGAATTGTAGACGGTCGCAAATGCGATGCCTGGCAACAGTTGTCGCGCCCGCTCAAAGACCTCATTCGCGGTCAGATGATCATCCGACTCGCGAATCACGCGGAGGACAGTCCGGCGCTGTTTCGTAAGTCCCAAGTTCTCGAAATTCATTTTTCTTAGACTAATTCTAAATAGAGCTAAAGACAAGTAGTGCAATGGCAAGTTTAGGCAAGTAGAATTCTTTGAGGCCCGATGAGCACGATCACCTCAGTAACGAAAACCAGATTAGCGCCGCTCCTGTGCGTCAACTGTAATGCGCCGCTTGTAGTGGTTGATGCTCCATCGCTCGTCTGTCGCTTTTGTGGGGCCGACAATGTTATGCCCCGGATCTATCGTGAGGAGCTTCGCCTCGCGCGCGATCTGGATTCGGCGACACGTGAAGCGGCTGAGCGATGGATGCGGCTGGCCCGGATCAAAGTGCCGCGTTGGTGGCTAATCTGTGCCGCGATCACGCCGTTTCTGCTGATGACTGGCGGACTCGTGATCATCCTCGTCGCCTCCTTGTTGCGAGTGGTGAGTAGCGATGAACTTCCAGGATTGATGCCCTACGTTTGGCTAACGTTGATTCCAGCGCAACTCTTAGCTGCGAACGTGGCTATGAAGAATGTTCTTGTGAGTGGTGCTGCAAACGTTGGCGCCGCCTTCGCCGCATCTCCACCGTCGACTCCGGGCGAACCACCGAATTGCCGTCAGTGTGGTGCGCCACTTTCAGTTCAGCCGGATGATGTTCTTGTGCGTTGTGTCTTCTGCGGAGCTGAAAGCATCGTGCGACTAGACGAACCGGGGATGGAGAGTTTGCGGACGCGAGTCGCGTCGGCTCAATCGAGCCTCGCACAAGCGATGAGTGCGCTTACCAAACAAGCCAAACTCGCCAGCCTTGAGACGCGCGGGCGCACGTACGTCATTGCGGGTCTACTGGTCTTACCCCTCATCTGGTCGTTCGTGGAATCCTGGAATTCAAGTTACTGGTCGCTGCTCATCGCTTTGGATGTGTTTGTTCTGGCGATGTGCGTGTTTTGGAACATACGTGAAGCGTTCCTGCCGCCAGTCACGATCGAAGAGCTCGATGCGTTAATTGAGAGTTCCAACGACGATCGCGTCAAAGCTCAAGTCCCCGGCACGCGCGGCTGGTACGACAACTCCTCCGACAGAGTGAACTTTCTCGTACCAGCTTTCGTGACGCTGATCTTCGTGGCAATTCAGATCATTGTGTTGAGGGCTTTTAGCTAAAAGAAAATTTCACTTTGTCTCAGTACTCGAGGCGTCCGTCGTATTGCATATCGGAAACTTTGTAACGCGTCTCAATTTTGATCTTCTTGCTGAGCTGGGAATAGAACTTCAGTTGACCATCCCCGGGGGTGAGCAAGGGTTGATTGTTCAGCATGCGCGGGAAGACGAACTTTGCTCCCAGGCCGTCAGCAACCGGAGCTTTGAAATCTGCCAGCAGCACTCGTTGGCCGTCCTGCCTTTCGAGATAGGTTGAGTCCTTCAGCGAATCGAAAGTCGCGGTTTGAAACGCCTGCGATGCATCGCGACCTATCGATGGATCTTTCGCTTCAGCCACAACAGCGACGACGATGTAGTCAGAACTCGTAGCCTCCGCGAACGATTTCAACTGTTCCTTGCGCTCTGCATCCATCTCGGGTGAGTCGAGCATCAATTTGCGAACAACAGCCTGTCGAACTGGTTTAGCCGAAAGCAGTCGAACGTAGTATTTGATGTAAGAAGTAATTGCTCCCGGCGAGTCTTTGCTCGCGTCTCGCGGAACCATCGTCCTTGACGAGCCGGTGTTAGTGATCGCGGTAGATGCGCCTTCAGCTTCTTTCGTTTCCAGTTGCGTTTGACTCCATGCCGAATCATTTAGAATCTTCGTGGTCTCTTTCATGTTCCATTCGAGCCACGGCTTACCAGTCTGCGCGATGAGAGCTGAACTCGCTAAAAACATTAAGAAGATTATTCTGGTCATATCACACTCCCGTAAGTTCTAAACAAAAGGGAGAAGCGCACTGGAATGCGGTCTTCTCCCCTTCGGTTGTTGACCTCAGATTAGAAGTTGAAGCGAAGTACGAACTGGATCACTCTGCCGCCGGGATCCGTCGTGGTCGACGTATCCTGATAAGCAACTGTCGTTTGTCCGAAAGTTGGATTCGAGTACGTACCTGCCAAACTAACCGTATCCGCTGCGAAGCTTCCAACCTTGAAGTTCTGGTTGTTGATTACGTTCAATGCCTCGACTCGGAATTCGATATTCTTGTTTTCCGAGAAATTTACTTTCTTGATCAAGCTGGCGTCGATTCTGGTGAACCGCGGTCCATAGACC
>DATFDT010000214.1:0-4240 GCA_035251975.1 Pyrinomonadaceae bacterium
TGATCAAGCACCTTCGACGAACTGGCGTGGTTGACTTACAACTGTAGGGGTGGCCCGCCGTGGCCACCCGCTCTGATTATTTAAACAGCGACTCTTCGCTTGAAATCTTCAACGGTTCGCTTCAAACCGTCACGCAATGGAATCGTCGGGTTCCACCCGAGCGCACTTTGCGCGCGCGTGATGTCGGGCTTGCGCTGGCGCGGATCGTCCGCGGGCAAAGGCAAATACGTAAATCCCGACTTCGACTCGCACGCTTTTATCACCTCTTCCGCAAGCTGCATGATCGTGAACTCACCCGGATTGCCGAGATTCACCGGCTCGTGCAAATCGTCGACGTTCATCAATCGAATCAATCCCTCAATCAGATCTTCGACGTAACAGAACGAGCGCGTCTGTTGCCCTTCACCGTAGAGCGTCAACGGCTGACCGCGCAACGCCTGGACGATGAAGTTCGAAACCACGCGGCCATCGTCCTCCAACATTCGTGGTCCATACGTGTTGAAGATCCGCGCGATGCGAATGTCGACTTTGTTTTGGCGGTGATAGTCCATCATCAGCGTTTCAGCAATGCGCTTGCCCTCATCGTAGCAGGAGCGTATGCCGATCGGATTGACGTTGCCCCAGTAATCTTCCGTCTGCGGATGGACCAACGGATCGCCGTACACCTCAGACGTCGATGCCTGGAGAATGCGCGCGCGTACACGCTTGGCGAGTCCAAGCATATTGATCGCGCCCATCACGTTCGTCTTCACAGTCTTCACAGGGTTGTACTGGTAATGCACCGGCGAAGCGGGACACGCGAGGTTATAGATCTGATCGACTTCGAGGAGTATCGGCTCGGTGACGTCGTGACGCAGCAACTCGAAGCGCTGATTGTCGAGCAGATGAAAGATATTTTCGCGCCTGCCGGTGAAGAAATTGTCGAGGCAGAGCACCTCGTTGCCTTCGTTGATGAGCCGCTCACAAAGATGCGACCCGATAAATCCCGCGCCACCCGTCACTAAGATTCGCATGATCTATATCCCCTATTCTTTTCGCCGCACTGCAAAATTCCCTAGATACAGCACGTCCATCTTCGTCTTCCGGAAACACTCGATCGCCTCTTGTGGCGTGCAGACGATCGGCTCATTCTCGTTGAAGGACGTATTGAGAATCACCGGCACGCCCGTCAACGCATTGAAATCCGAAATCAACCGGTAGTAACACTCATTAACTGTTCTCGAGACGGTTTGCAAACGCCCGGAACCGTCAACGTGTGTCACGGCCGGAATCTCGTCTCGCCGCTCTTCTTTGATCTGGTAGACCATCAGCATCGTCGGCGCCGGATGTGTCTGCTCGAAATAATCGCCCACACGCTCCTCCAAAATCGAAGGCGCAAACGGCCGAAACGGCTCGCGTTTCTTGATCCGGTCGTTGAGAATATCTTTCATCTCGGCACGTCGCGGATCGACGACGATCGATCGATTCCCAAGCGCGCGTGGGCCAAACTCCATTCGCCCCTGAAACCAGCCTACAACCAAACCCACAGCGATGTCTTGCGCCGCGCGCTTTGTTAACTCCTCGTCAATGTAACTTTCAAACGCCAGCTCACTCCTTTGCAGCGCCGCGCGAATCTCCTCATTCGAAAACTGCGGACCAGTGTATGCGCCGTGCATCACCTCGCCGCGCTCACGCTTCAGCACGCCATTGTAGATTTGATAACAAACACCGAGCGCGGTTCCGCTGTCGCCCGCCGCGGGTTGAACAAAGATACGCTTGAACGGCGTGTTCAGAAGTATCTTTCCGTTCATCACCGAGTTGTATGCAACACCGCCCGCAAGCCCCAGATCAGTCAATCCGGTGCGCTGGTGAAGATTGCTCAGGATGTGGAACGCGACTTCTTCGAGACGCAACTGCAAACTCGCGGCGATATCGCGCTCGCGATCGGTAAGCGCTGTGCCTTCCGTGCGCGGTGGTCCCAACAGTCGTGCAAATTCATCTGAGTACACACGCCCGATGACAGGCGAGCCCTGGTCCCACGTCATCTCGACACCTTCAGCGTGATGCCGGAAGTAATCGAGGCTCAGACGAAATTGCCCGTTCTCTTCGGTGCGAATGATCTCGCGAAACTCGTCGATGTAGCGTGGCCGGCCGTACGGCGCGAGACCCATCACTTTTCCTTCGTCACCGTAATGCGGAAACCCGAGAAACTGCGTTGTGGCGGTGTAGACGATGCCTGTTGAGTGTGGGTATTCAACCTGGCCCAACACGTCGATCGAATTTCCTTCGCCCACTGCCCACATCGTCGAGATGAAGTCGCCGAAGCCGTCGATCGACAAGAGGGCCGCACGTTCAAAAGGCGAGACAAAGAAACAACTGGCGAGATGTGCGCGATGGTGTTCCACATTGTGAAATCGCGCGCGCAGTTGTTTCTTATGCACGCCAAACACGCGCGCCAACTCGTCCTTCAGATCGCGCACTTTCGCAGCGTTGCCGAGTCGATCTTTGATCTGACTGCGTGCGCGCGTTGCAACACGCGTCGCTGCGAACAGAATCTTCTTATGCAAGTGTGCTGACGGATCTCTGGAAATTCCGACGTGATCGAGATCCTCGACACCGATACCCGCCTCGCGCAAACAGTATCGAATCGCCTGCTCAGGAAAGCCCGCCGAGTGTTTAAAACGATTGAAGCGCTCCTCCTCAGCCGCAGCAACCAGTCGACCATCGCAAACGATCGCCGCCGCCGCATCCCCGTGATAACCATTAACCCCTAAAATATACAATCCGTGTTCTCTATCCGTGTAATCTGTGGCTCAGCATCGCCTCTGCCATCGCGCGCTGAAAGGCATAGTAAAAACCGGCCCAACCATCCAGAATGCCACCACGAACGATCAGGCAATAAACCAGCATCACTGGCGGCACAACGAAACGCCAACGTCTTAATCTATCTGGAAGCGCAAGCTGCGCGGGATCGGCGGCTCGCAACTTCTGCGCTTCTAGTTCTGTGTATCTTTTCTGCGATCCGAACCAGTGCTTGAATGACTTGCGATCGTCGTGAAATACCGGCGCGCGTAGATCTGCAATCGCACCTTCAATCGCGACACGCTGCGTATGCCCGTCCTGAACATATGTTGCCTTCTCGCGCCGATAAAGCACCGTCACCGGCGGGTAGATCCCGCTGCGAAGTTTTCTGCCCTTGATGCAGTAGACAAAGTTTGCGCGGTAGCCGGCGGTTTGAGCATTAGGCGTCAGGCCTGCAAGCTCTGCGACGAGCTCATCCGAAAGAACATAATCAGCATCAAGTGCAAGCACCCACGGCGTTCCGATGCCGGTTTCTTTCAGGCCAAACTCCCATTGATTCCGGTGGCAATCGAATTCTCTTTGAAAGACGCGCACATGGGGAAACGATCTCGCGGTCTCGACTGTGTTGTCGTCGCTGAAACTATCAACGACAACGATGTCCTTTGCCCAACTCAGCGCGCCGAGCGAGCGCGCGATGTTTGGCGCTTCGTTGTACGTGAGTAGCAGTGGCGTGATCTGGTCCAGCATTTATTTGCGTGCGTGGCAAATCATGTTCTTCCAGAGCCATGGCGCGCGGCCGTAGAACGTGAAGCTGAGATCGTCAAAACCGTGGGCGCGCATCAGCTTCGAGAGCGTGTTGACGCTAAAAAATTTGATGTGACCACCGTCGTGCAATGCGGAGTAGTGCGCGTCCATCTTGCCCGTTGCGGCAAGTATGAGGTTCTTGAGATACCCGTGATAGGGTGTGCCTAACAGAATTTGTCCGCCGGGTTTCAGTTGCTTTACTACAGCTTCGAGTAGATCCGAGGGACGATAGAGATGCTCGATCACGTCGCTCGAAATTACGAGATCAAATTGGCCCAGATTGAGATCACGATCAATCAGCGCGTGGACAAACTCGACAGCGGGATACGCGCCCTGAGCGATTTGAATACCACTCGCGGACGCATCTACTCCAATGACGTGATAACCGAGCGCAGCAAGCCGCCCGCTGATGTGACCGTTGCCGCATCCGAGATCGCAGATCGATCGCACGCCGTCGAGCCTCTTGACCAGATTAATAAAAACCTGCGTCAGCTTCTCACCGGACGCACCGTTGCCCGCGTCCGCGGCGTGCCATTCAAACTCGGTGTACGTTGGCGTTGCCATTGAACAGCGGGTGGCCACGGAGGGCCACCCCTACAGTTGTAGTCAACCACGCCAGTTCGTCGAAAGTGCTTGATCAATAACAACTGTAGGG
>DATFDT010000215.1:0-18297 GCA_035251975.1 Pyrinomonadaceae bacterium
AAATACGCGCGACGGTGTTTCTACGCTAACAGGAGCCAAAAACATGTTTGATTCAACACGACGAAATTTCCTTCGCCAAACCTCGCTCGGACTCGCTGCTACCGGCGTGTCGGGACTCGTTCTGTGTTCACACGCACAGCCAACGCAGCAGGTAAATCGCGACGCTTCAAACGGTGTTTTTATTCAGATGGGGCCGGCGCAACAGGAGATCACGCCCAAAGGGGAGCTAAAGAAAGTCACGCCGCAACCGTACGGGCCTTTCTACCGAACGGGCGCGCCATTCCGAGGCAAGCTGAGTGTGCCCGGCGAAGCGGGAACGACGTTTATACTCACCGGACGCGTCTGGGCTTACGATACAAAGCGTCCGCTGCCGGGAGTCGTACTGGATTTCTGGCACGTTGACATGAAGGAGAAGTATTCAAACGGCACCACAGACTTTCGCAATCGCGGACGAATAATCTCGTCGGAGTCTGGACTATACGAGCTCGAGAGTATTCGCCCGATTCCCTATCGGCCCGATCCAAACGGAAATTTTTGGCGCTGCGCACATTATCACCTCGTCGCTGTCTCTCCCGGTTATCAACCACTCGTAACAGAAATTCATTTCCAGGGCGACGCTCACAAGGACGATCCGATGTATCGCATCGAGAACGCGATCGCAGTTGAAGACCGCGAGGTGAATGGCCACAAGTTCCAAACAGGCATCTTCGATATCGTTCTCGAACGCGCCGCGAAGTGAAACCGAGTCCGCGAAGCGGCGACAGCATAAAGCCTGGGGCGCAAGCCCCAGGATCGCGAACCCCAAAGCTCGGTCGAGCCCGCGAAGCGGGCGACAGCGCACGAACATTAAGGCTGTCGCCCACTCCGCGGGCTCGAATGCTTTTTGTATCGGTGATCCTGGGGCTTGCGCCCCAGGCTTTATGCTTTCGCCCGGTTCGCGGGCTTGCGTTACTGTGCTAAACGTTCGCCGGTCTTCACCACGTAGTTGAACTTTCGTGGACCAGGATTGTAGCTGCCTTCGATTGGTCCAAGAGAGACGGCAATTCCACCTGGTCCACGTCGGGCAGTCAGGGTGGTTCGGCGGAAGGCACCGGTTTTATAGGCAGGACTCAGGCCGTCGTCTTCGTAGAGCGTCGCAGAAGCAGACCCGGAGTCGTCAGGATAGATATCAAACGTAATAGTCTCGACAGGCTTTTCACTGATGTAACTGAGCGGCGGCCAGACCGGAATCATCGCACCGGCACGCACAAACATCGGCACCACATCAAGTGGAGCCTCGACACTGATCATCGTCCCACCCGAATATTTCTTATTGGTCCAGTAGTCATACCAACTGCCCGCCGGCAGGTAGACCAGACGACGCGTCACGTCAGGCTTCATGATCGGAGCCACGAGTAGATCGTTGCCGACCATGAACTGATCATCGAGATTGTAAGTGCTCGGATCGTCCTGGTAGTTGAGCAACAGGGGCCGAAACGGCGGCACACCGGTTCGATGCGCTTCTTCCAAAGCCGTATAAAGGTATGGCATCAGGGCGTAGCGGAGCTTCAGATACTTGCGAATGATGTCTTCATAATACTTGCCGAAGCGCCAAGGCTCCTGATCGTAACCATCGATCACTTTATGATTCCGACAAAACGGCGCCAGAAAACTCACTTGATACGAACGCACGAGCAACTCGCCATTGCCGCGCCCGATGAAACCACCAACATCACTACCAACGAACGGCTCCCCTGACAATCCAAGTGACGTAAACATCGGAACGTTGAGCGCGAGCGCCTCCCACGTGCTGTTTGTATCGCCAGTCCACATCGTCGCGTAACGCTGAATGCCGGCATACGCCGCGCGCGTGATGACGTACGGCCGGCGGTCGGGTCGCAGTCGCTCGAGTCCTTCATAAGTAGCGCGCGACATCAACAAAGCAAACGTGTTTCGATTCTTCGCGTGCGTCGATTTCTCCCCTTCGTCGTAACTGACCACGTCCAACTGGTTCTTGCCGGTCTGATCGACGAAGTCAGACGGCTCATTCATGTCGTTCCAAATGCCCGCGATGCCGTTGTCGGTGTAAACGCGATGCAGGTCGCCCCACCAGCGACGCGCCTCAGGCATTGTGTAATCGACGAAAACACTCTCGCCGGGCCAGACGCGCGGCACAAACAGATCACCATTGCGACGTCGCTGAAAATAGTTTTTCTCCAATCCTTGATCGAATGCGTGATAACGCTCGTTCTTGTCAGTCGGATGCTTGACGCCGGGATCGACGATCGTCACGACCTTCACGCCATGACGAGCCAGTTTGTCTGTCAGTGCTTTCGGGTCGGGAAATCTTTCCTTGTCGAACGTGAAAACTCGATAAGCATGCATGTAGTCGATGTCGAGATGCACGACGTCGAGCGGCAGGTCGCGCTTGCGATACTCGTTCACCACTTCTTCAACCATCGTGTCGGGATAATAGCTCCAGCGACTCTGTTGATTGCCGAGCGCCCAAAGCGGCGGCAGCGGCATGTGACCCGTGAGGTCGGCGTAGCGGCCGAGAATCTTCTTGATCGATGGACCATGGAAGAAGTAGTAATTCATCTCGCCGCCTTCAGCGCCAAACCACGCGCGCTGCTGCGACGATTTCCCGAAATCAAAATAGCTGCGATAACTGTTGTCGAAAAAGATGCCGTACGCGATGCCGCGCTGTAGACCGATGTAGAACGGAATGGTCTGATAGATCGGATCGCGGCCTTCGATGTAGCCTGGCGTGTCTGAATTCCAGTTGGCGAAAGAGCTGCGGCGCTTGTCGAGACGAGAAGCTTTTTCGCCGAGACCGTAGAAGTGTTCGTCGAAGCCGAGCTTCTTCGAGGCAGCGACGAATGGTCCGGCTTTGGGATCAAACATCATGGCTGCGAGTTTTGCGTTGGCATCGTAGGACATTGGGCGCTCGTCAGCGTTGAGGAGTTGATCGGTGCGGGCGTCGCGGAAGGAGATTAATAAAGGTGAACGCTGGATCGTGACTTCGAGCTCGTCGGTGGATAGGGTTATGGCGGTTTGGGATTCTGTGACTGTCCAGCGTGGTGTGGACCAGTCGTTTTTGGCGATAGCCCATGAGTGATCTTTTGCGGGGATTGGTTTGGTGAACGATGCTCGGACGCGAACGAGATCCGGGGCGAGGATTGTTAGTTGGACCTGCGACTTGTCCTTACACGTGATGGTTACTGATTTTTCGGTCTTGATGAGACTAACAACGTCCCCAATCTTCTCGAGCGTTGTGATGTCCTGCGCGAAGACACTGGTAGTTAACAGTAATGTGAGTACGAGAAGACGAAGCATAGTTTTTACAAGGGCTTTGCCCGAAAAGTCGGATTTCTCTGTGCTACCTCTGTGTTCTCTGTGTCTCTGTGGTTGTTTTTCCTAAGCAATCGTTAACCACGGAGACACAGAGAACGCAGAGGTGACACAGAGAAGAGCATGTACGCCGACTTTTTGGGCAAAGCCTTTTACAAGATTACAGGATTTACAAGATTAATCCCGAAGCGCTAGACGGGCGGCCCCAAGCAAGCCCGCATCATCTCCACACTTCGCACGCACGATCTTCACGCGCGCGGCCAGCGACGGAAACGCACGCTCCTCGACCTGCTGGTACATGTGCTTCTCAAACAAGGCCCAACCATTCACCACCCCACCACCAATCACGATCATCTCGGGATTCAGGATATTGATCAGATTCGCCAACCCTATCCCGAGATAAACACCCATGCGTCTAAAAATTTCCAACGCCAGCTCATCACCCTGCTTTCCGGCTTCGAAGATCATCGCCGCCGTGCGATCCTCTCTTCCCTGCAAAATCGACTCCGGATAGCGTGGACTCGCCTCGCGAGTCATCCGCACGATCGCCGTCGCCGACGCAAAAACCTCCAGACAACCACGACTGCCACACGAACACGCAACACCACCAAAAGGATCGACACACATGTGCCCAATCTCAGCCGCAGCGCCATCAACACCACGCCACAACTTCCGATCGAGAATGATGCCGCCACCAACACCAGTGCCAAGCGTCAAACAGATGATCGTCTTGCAACCAACCGCCGCGCCCTGCCACATCTCACCAACCGCTGCCGCATTCGCATCGTTTTCGATTACGGCAGGAAGATCGAGCCGGCTCGTCAACACGGCAGCGAGCCGAAACCCATCAAGACACGGAAGATTCGGCGCCTTCACGACCGCTCCTTCCTCGACATTCACAGTCCCTGGGATGGCGAGCGACACCGCCGAGATCTCAGCAACTTTTTGAAATTCATGAACTGCACCGATGATCGCATCAACAATCGAATTCGCATCTTTGTCTTGCGGGGTATTCCGCTTAAACCTCGAGTGTATCTGCCCTTTCGAATCGACAGTCGCCGCACGCAAGTACGTCCCGCCCAGATCAGCAGCGAAGATCAGTTTTTTATCCGTATTATCCGCGGCTGCCATACCGTTCCCACACGACTCTCGGTGTCTCTACATTTCGCCCGCGCTCGATACTCATCGCCAGTCGAATAAACTGCGCCATGGACCACGCCAACGGCGTCGCCGATCCGGTTCCCGCACCAAAACGAAGACTCGGTGCGGGGCTCTCCGCTCGATCCCAAACCTGTTCCGGAATCAACAATCCATCGTTTGCGAAACCCGCGAGCGTATCGAGTCGCTTGCGCGCGGACGCGACATCACCCAGCGCTAACTCATACTCACCACGTTCCCCCGTCAACAAGGTCCAAAGCCTTCCGACACCATTGCGCCCGTCATACTGACCGCCGTTCGGTGTTTCGCCATATGCATCGTGATTGTAGCGGTACCACGCGTCGCCAACAGGCGTCTTAACTTTTATTAATTGATCGATAAGCTTCAACGACTCGACGATCAACGGATCGCGCGGCACTTTAATTCCGAGCCGGACCAGCTCCAGAAAACCGGCGTCGACGATCTTTCGTTCATCAACAACGAGACTGCTGCTGTTGATCTCGATCTTCGCGCCGTCATTCGGATTGTCATTTGCCGTGATGCGAAGGTAATAGCCGGGCGCGCCATCAGGTTTCGTAACCGTCCACTTATCGACGTTCTTCGCCCACTGGTCCGCGGTATCGAGATACCTCTTCGCCGACACATCATCGCGATTCGCCTTCGCGATCTCAGCCGCGCACACCAGTCCAGCGATCTGCGCCGCCAGACTCGAAGGCGAAAACCCGGACTTCTCCTCCCAGCGATCCTGATCCGTGCGCGGTCCATTACGCACTATGAAATCAGCGGCTGGTTTTATATGACTCAGCCACGACTGGTTGTCTTTGCGGCCGAGCTGATATGCCAGCACGAGCGGCAACGACACCTGGTCCATCTGTAATCCGTCGCCAATCGCTCGACCATCGACCCATGAATTTTGCGGAAAGCTGCCGTCGCGTTTCTGTTGCACCCGGAAAAGATAGTCGAGCAAACGATTCGCAGTAACGCGATCACCCATCGCGTCGAACGCTGTGGCCACGTGATAAAGATCGCGCGCCCAAACAGCGTGGTAACCACTGACCGGCGGTTCATTCGGTTTTTGCCCCCCGCCCCACGGGGTCGAAGGCGATGCGATCACAGCGCCGCGAATGGTCTTGTCTTCAAGTCCTTTCAGAACCATTGCCGCCATGTTGAATTGCGGCTGATGCTTCTCGATATACGGCAACGTCGCGACGTATTTTTGCCAGCCGAGCTCATATTCACGCATGACTGCGGCGAAACCACGGGCGAGCGAAGCACGCGCTGTTGCTGTCGCCTCAGCTATCGTCTTACCCATTCCGAGCGCTAACGTGCACTGCTTTCGCTGCAGTGCTGGGAGACCGCAATTTGACAACAGTACGGAGTTATCACTCAAAGGAACGTAATTGATATATAGCTGCGCGTTGCTCTCCGTGGTGAAATCGACACGGATTAACACGGAGCTTCGCCGCGGATCGGTCACGTAGGTCTTCGCGATCGTGTAAGCGCCACTCTTTGCCCGATTGATTTGACGGAAGGTAAGCGATGATGGATTTGGCACCTCGAGTCTATGCACCGTATCCTCGGCTTCGTTCTCAGTCTGCGCCCCGGTAATGATCAAAAACTGAAGTCCCTGCACGTTTGGCATGTCGACGGTCGGATAAAAGACTTCCGTCAGCACGCCATCAGCGAGGGTGAACCACACCTTCGACGCGAGCGTGTTCGACGTCCCAAAGCCATTCTTCGCCGCGGTGGCCCAATGCGCCTGCGCGAACGCTGCGTGCCCACCAAACAAAATCAGTAAAACAATCCGTGTCATCTGTGGTTAAAAATGCGGTAGCCCCAGGCATCCAGCGAGACTTTCCGTCTAGCGACAAAACCGACAAACGGCCGGCTCGACAGGTTAATTGCGACCAAAACCTCTTCATTCCCTGCGCGACGAACAAACGTCACCACCCGCGACTCATCCGAGTTCCGCACCCACTGGAGCGTTCCTCTTCGCAACGCCACACTCGCTCGCCGCCGCGCCATTATGTCTTTATAAAACGCGGGAAAGTTCTTCCTACGTTCGGCAATGGCCCAGAAGATCGGCATCTTCTCAAACAACGCCGGCGCGCCCGATTCGGTCGTGTCACCAACCTCCATGCCGTTGTAGATCATCGGCACTCCGTCGAGCGTGAACACAAGTGCCGATGCAGCCAGCGCCGCCGGCTCACCAAAGCGCGCGATCGCACGGCGCTCGTCATGGTTATCCGAGAACCGCATGTGCAACGCGCCTTTGGGCCACTCCTGAACTTCCTTTTCCCACTCGACACGCAGCTCCGAAGCTGGCTTTCGTCCCTGCAAGACATCGGTCAACGCGCTGTGCAGCGGCCACGAGTAATCGAGATCGAATGCAGTCACTTGCAGTTCAGCCTTGTGCGCTTCCGCAAGCATCACGATGTCAGGCTTGATCTGCTCCAATTCGCGACGCGCGTTCTCCCAGAAATCCGTCGGCACTTCACCCGCCACATCGCAACGAAACCCATCGAGATCAAACTCGCGGATCCAGTGCTTCAGCATGTCAGTCATGTAGCGTCGCAATTCGTGGTTGCCATAGTTCAACGCGGCGATGTCATACCAGTCGTACGGGTAAGTGATGTTGCCCTTTGCGTCGCGCTTGTAAAACTCCGGGTGCTTCATCAGCACGCTGTCCCACGACGTATGGTTCGCAACGATGTCGATGATGACCTTCAAACCGCGCGCATGTGCTTCCCGCACCAGTCGTTTCAGATCATCCGCCGTACCATAATCCGGATTAATCCCGTAATAGTCGCGAACAGCGTAAGGACTCCCAATCGTTCCCTTCTTCTTCTCCTGCCCGATCGGATGTATCGGCATCAACCAAAGTATCGTGACCCCGAGATCCTTGAGCTCATCAAGTCGCGCAGTGATCGCATTGAAGTTCCCCGGCTGCGAAAACGCGCGCGGATAGATCTCATAAATCACCCCATCCCGCACCCAATCTCGCACGGGCCGAGCCGTCTCTTTCGAAACATCGCGACCAGACTGCTGCGCCGCAAACGTCGCACTACTGGCGAGGACGAGCAAAATCGTGAGTAATATGCGACTCATTCCTTATCGACCAGTCCCGTGCTGGGAACCGGCTGTACTGACTCCGGCACTGTTAGGGGTTCTTCTCGGTCTGCTCTTATCACCTTCTCGCCTGCGACATCAGTATCAGCAACGTCGTCTACACGTGTCACCAGCAATGCGGCAAGCAACATGAACAAGCCACCTATGAGCACTACGTAAAGCGAGCTCCGCGGATTGTTTGTTCCGAAGAAGAACCGAATCAGAGGACCAAATGTCAGTGCTTGCGTGATCTCTGGAATCACGATGAAGAAATTGAATACGCCCATGTAAACGCCCATGCGAGCCGCTGGTAAAGCTCCGGAAAGAATGGCGTATGGCATCGCTAAGATCGAAGCCCACGCGATACCGACGCCTACCATCGAGAGCACGAGCAGCCACGGGTTATTGATTAAGTAAACAGACAGCAAACCTAGCGCACCGCAGACGAGGCAAAGCGCATGTACGGTCTTTCTGCTGAGAGCGGCGGCGAGTTTCGGCAACAGAAAGGCCACTACAAAGCAGGTGATGTTCATAAACGACATGGCAAAGCCGCCCCATTCGACGCCATGCGTGTACGCCTCGGACTTCGGATCAAACGCTCCAAAGACGTGTCGAGCAACGGCTGGAACGTAGAACAGCCACATGCAAAAAAGTCCCAGCCAGGTGCAGATCTGTACGGGGGCGAGTTGTCGCATTGTGCGCGGCATCTCGCGAAGCGCGGTCATAATCTCTGCGAAGCCCGCCGCTACACCTGCTTTTTCACGGCGCATGCGATCAAAAGCTTCCTTGTCCTCAGGCGGATATTCTCTTGAGGTGAAGACGGTCCAGAGTACTGCCAGAAGAAACGCCACGGCGCCGATTTGAAAGGCGTACTTGATCGTGAGCGGAATCCCGCTCGCTGTATTGCCTGAGACGCCGAAGCGACGGAAGATCAGCGGTAACCAGCCTGCGAGTGTCGCTCCCACACCTATAAAAAACGATTGCATCACAAAGCCGGTGGTTCGCTGGTCCGTGTTCAGTTTGTCTGCGACGAAAGCGCGAAACGGCTCCATGCTGATGTTGATGCTGGCATCCAAAATCCACAGCAGTCCCGCCGCCATCCAAAGACTCGAAGACGTCGGCATGAAAAAGAGTGCGACGCTGGCAAGGATTGCGCCGACGAGAAAGTATGGACGCCGGCGGCCTAAACGAGTCCAGGTGCGGTCACTCATAGAGCCGATTATCGGCTGGACGATGAGACCTGTTAGTGGCGCAGCGAGCCAAAGGATTGGCAGTTGGTCCGGGTCCGCCCCGAGCTTTTCATAGATGCCGCTCATATTGCCGAGCTGCAAACCCCAGCCAAACTGAATGCCGAGAAATCCGAAACTCATGTTCCAGATCTGCCAGAAGCTCAAGCGTGGTTTCTGCATAGAAGATGTTCCTTATCTCTGCGGCCCTCTGCGTATCTTTGCGTTCTCTGCGTTAAAAATGATCTCTAACGCAGAGAACGCGGAGTCACGCAGAGGACCGCAGAGGGATTACCGGACAAAGATTGCCGCTGATCTTTTAGGTAAAGTCACACGCATCTTGCCGTTATTGATCTGCACGGGCTGGCTTACACCGAGTTGGTCCTCCCACACTCCACCCGGGGCAATGCGTGAGACGTCAAACTCCATCGTGGCCGCGTCATTGTCATTGTTGATTACGACGATGGCCGTGTCGAGCTTCACATGACGCGCATAGGCATATTGCTGTTCAGAAACGTAAAGATTCACCAGCTCGCCGGTTCTCAAAACTGAATGCTCGCGGCGAAGAGTTGTGAGACGTTTGATGTATTCAAACAACTCCTGCTCGTCTTTAGTGCGACCCCCGGCGGAGAAGGCGTTTCTTGCATCGCCTCCGAACCCGCCGGGGAAGTCGCCTCGCGTGGTTGGTTCGTCACCACCTTCCATCGCAAGCTCATCTCCGTAATAAAGCTGTGGAATGCCGCGCGTCGTCAACAAAAACGCATTCGCCAGTTTCAACCCTTCGATCGTCGCGCCCTTCTCACTCATGAAGCGACCATCGTCGTGACCACCGAGTAAAGTGACGAGAATCTCGGAGTTGTTGTAGAGATAGTCTTTCGCCAGCGTCTTTGGAATCCCATCGATCGGTTTACCTTCTGCGAACGCGTGTCGAATCGGATAAAAGAGCGGAAAATCGAGCAGCGAATCGAGCCCGGAATCAACTCCGTCAAAACGAACTCTGCCGCCCTGAAAGAACGAAGTATGGACCACGTCGCCGTCTTTCACTTCGCCGACAACCTTGAAATTCGGAAACTCGCGTTTCAACGCTTTGGTCCAGTCACTCCAGAAGGAATTCGGCACGTATTGCCACGTGTCCATGCGAATACCGTCGAGTCCCGTGGTGCCGATCCACCAAAGCGTGTTTTGAATTAAATATCGTGAGACTTCCGCGTCATGCTGGTTGAGATCCGGAAGAAAATCGAGAAACCAGCCTTCCATCGTCTCGCGTTTCAACGACTCAACCGCGCGCGGATCGTGTAGCACCCACGTTTGAAAGACGTTCTTCAGATGCTTCGACTTGGTGCCGTTGAACCAAGTGGGCGTGGGTGGATCATCGACCCAGGGATGATATGGACCGGTGTGATTCATCACCTGGTCCTGAATGATCTTTATGCCGGAGCGATGCGCGAGTTCGACCAGCACACGCAGCTTCGCTAGCGTGCCGAAGTGCTCCTCGACGGCGTAAAAATCCTGCGGGTTGTAACCGTGAAATCCGGTGCTCGGTTTGTCTTCCTTCAGCTCGATCTGGTTGAGGCGATCGTAGTTGTCGTACCACGGCGTCAGCCAAATCGCGGTGATACCGAGCTCTTTTAGATACGGCAAGTGGTCGATCACGCCCTGAAGATCGCCGCCGTGGTAATAAAACTTGTTCTTCCGATCGTAGATGCCACCGTTATTTGAAGGATCGCCGTCCGCGAAACGATCGATCATGATCAGGTACATCACATCGTTCGGCGAAAAACCCTGGAAACGTCCGGCGCGGTTCAGCGGAGCTAGCACTTCGAATGAAGAGCGCGCAGAGCCACGCGGCGTCGTGACTGATATCGAGCGCTGCCCGGGCTTTGCGTTCGTTGCGATGAAGACATCGACGAAGATATAGGTGCCACGCTCGTTAATCTTCGGCGTGTTGATTATGCGGAGTCCCTGAACATCGACTCGTGCATCCTGAAGGTTGCGACCGTGAATCATGAGCCGGACGGGGTTAACCGTGCTTCTGGTCCACCAACTCGGTGGATCCACCTTGAGGATCTCCGGCGCCTGGGCTGCAACAGTAAGAGTTAGCCACAGATGTAAACAGATAACACGGATCATTAGTTTCTACCGTACAACTCGCTCAACTGTTTGAGTCGAGTTCCCATCTTGTCTGTCAACGCGCCGGGCTTATATCTCCACGCCCAGTTCCCCTCGGTGCTGTTCGGGAGGTTCATGCGCGCTTCGGTCCCGAGACCGAGAAGATCCTGCAACGGGATGATTGCTGTATTCGCGACTGAAGCGAGCACGCCGCGAATGAAGTCCCATTGGATCTCTTTACCTTCAGTGTTCAGATAATCCATGCAAAACTTTCGCTCGCGTTCGATTTGTTCCGCCGTGCGCGTCGAGCTTTCACCTGCGACACTCTGAAACCAGCCGACAGTCGTGTCATTGTCGTGGGTGCCGGTGTAAGCGACGACATTGGGAACATAATTGTGCGGCAGGTCGATATTTTTTGAATCGCTGCCGAAACCGAACTGCAGAATCCGCATACCCGGAAAACCAAACTCTTCGCGCAACGCAACCACGTCAGGCGTGATCACGCCGAGGTCTTCGGCAATTATCGGCAGCTCGCCGAGCGTCTTACGAATCGCAGTGAACAGTTCCTTGCCCGGCGCTGCGACCCACTGGCCGCGCTCGGCAGTCTTGTCGCCGCCGGGAATCTCCCAACACGCCGCAAAGCCGCGAAAGTGGTCCACGCGCGCGATGTCGACGACGGTCAGCGTCGCGCGTACACGCTCGATCCACCATTTGAAACCGTCAGCAAGCATGCGTTCCCAGTTGTAGAGTGGATTGCCCCAGAGCTGTCCGGTGCTGCTGAAGTAATCCGGCGGCACACCTGCGACGACGATCGGCTTTCCGTCTTTGTCGAGCTTGAACTGCTCGGGGTTGGTCCAAACGTCGGCCGAATCCTGCGCGACGAAGATCGGCAGATCGCCAACAACGTGGACCCCGCGCTCGTTCGCGTAAGTCTTCAAAGCAAACCACTGCCGAAAGAAGAGAAACTGGTAGAACATGTGCGCTTCGACTTCTTCGCGCAGTTCATCACGTGCATGCTCGAGTGCTGAAGGCGTACGACGAACGAGCGGGGGTTCCCACTCGTTCCAGGCAACACCGCCGTGCGCGTCTTTCAGTGCGCGGAAGAGCGCATAATCTTCGAGCCAGTGGCCGTGGTTTTGGGCGAACGTTTCGAACGCACTGCGCAGAGATGTGTCAGTGGTTTTGGTATAGCGTTGATAAGCTTCGCGCAGTATCTGTTCTTTATATTGATGGACCTCCCCGAAATTGATTCTCTGCGTAACCTCTGCGTCCTCTGCGTCTCTGCGGTGAACGAGATCCTGTTCACCGAGCAATTCCGGGCTGACAAGGAGTGTGTTGCCCGCAAACGCCGAATAGCACGCATAAGGCGAGTCGCCGTAACCGGTTGGTCCAAGCGGCAAAACCTGCCAGAGACTCTGACCCGCGGCTACCAAAAAATCGACGAACTTGTACGCTTCCGGCCCGAGATCGCCAATCCCGTACGGCCCCGGCAACGACGTCGGGTGCAATAAGACTCCGCTCAGCCTCTTCTTGTTAATCATAAAACTTTCAACGCCACTGCGGTGTGTGCCGGTAGTGTGAGCGTTGTCTCACCCTTCTCAACTCGCGTGCTCGCTTCACCGATCAACGGTCGCAACATCATCTCCACGGGAATCACGACCTGCCTCTGCTTACTCTCTCGATTGAACGCAACCACAATCTTCTCTTCTCCAAGCTGCCGCACGAACACATACGTCTCATCATCAACAAACAGATCAATCAACTTCCCCGAACGCATCGCCGCATGATCACGCCGCAACTTGATCCACGAACGCGTCCACTCAAACATCTCGCGCTCTCGCGGTTTGCGCCCCTCCGCCTTAAAAGCATCACTCGGAAAATCGCGACGATTGTCCGGATCTTCCTTCCCTTCCATCGCGATCTCTTCGCCCGCATATAGCTGCGGAATCCCGCGCACACTCAAAACGAAAGCGACATGCATCATCGCACCAGCCATCGTCGCACCTTCGAGCGACATGAACCGCATCGTGTCGTGATTGTTCGCGAGCACCGTGACTTTCGACGGATCGGGATACAGCGCGTCGTACTTCAACTGGTGCGGCAGAAAACGCACCGGCGCCTTGTTCGTAAACACAGACAGCGACGCATTCCACAATGCAAAATCAAAAACCGAATCCAGCTTCGTATCGACACCGTCCCAACCCGTGTGGCCGCCGATGAAGAACGCCGTGTGTGCCGCATCACGCTCAAACACTTCGCCAACCATCCACAGCTTCGGATACTGCCGGTGCAACGCGTTCGAAAGATCGCGAATGAAGAACCGCGGCATGTACTGAATCGTGTCCTGGCGAATGCCATCAATCCCGGTCATCCCAACCCACCACAACGCATTCTGGATCTCGTAGCGCGCGACCTCCGGCTCCTCCTGGTTCATATCAGGCAGATCGTCGCTGAACCAGCCGTCGAGCGTGTTGCGAACTTCGATCTGATTTGCGTGCGGTGAAAGCAGCGCGGCGTTGCGAAACTTGTTGAGCTGGTGCTGCGCGAGTGTGCCGTGAAACCAGTTTGGGAGCGGCGGATCTTTTATCCACGGGTGCTGCGAGCCGACGTGATTCGCCACCTGATCCTGAATGATCTTGATGCCGAGTGCGTGCGCCTTCTGGACCAATTCGCGCAACGTCGCGAGGTTGCCGAAACGATCTTCGACAGCGTAGTAATCGATTGCGTGATACCCGTGATAGTACGTGTTGGGACACCACGGTTTATCGCAACGGTTCACGCCATTCCAGTTGTCGTACCACGGCGTTAACCAGAGCGCGGTGACGCCGAGATCTTTCAGGTATGGAAGCTGGTTGATAACGCCGCGCAGATCGCCGCCGTGAAAGCCGCGTGGGTTGTTACGATCGTTTGCTTCCGGTGGCGAATCTTTCGGAGCGTTGTTTGATGAATCACCGTCGGCGAAGCGGTCGGTCATTATCAGGTAGATCACATCGTCAGTCGTGATGCCTTGAAAATTGCTTTGCGTGTCGAGCGGCGCTTCAAGGCGGAATGGAATCATCGTGCTTCCGCTCTTACTCTCAAGGAGCAATGGATATACGCCCGGACTCAGCGAAGGACTGATCTCAACATCGACAAAAAGATATGTACCTCTCTCATTAACTGAGACTTCCGACGCACGCATCTCCGGATTCAGAGACTTCACGTGTGCGCCGCGAAGATTCGCGCCACGCACCAAAAGCCTGACTGGCCTGATCGTGTGTTTGGCCCACCATGACGGCGGATCGACTTTCGTTACTGTCGGGTTTTGCGCAGACGTTAACGAAGCCACAAAAAGGCACAAAAAGCACAAAAGAGATGAGGAAAACACTTTGTGCTTTTTTGTGGCTGTCATCAGTTGTTTGGTGTGCGAGGTTTTGCACTGTCTCCCGCGGCAACAACCGGCAGCGGCGGTAAAGTTTCCCCATCCTTCATCGGTGTTAATGGCGTCGCGCCGTGCTGGTTAACTTCATCCAACCGCTTGAACTCCGCCAGCTCTTTGTCCGCCTCGTCCTTTCTCTTCAACCTCGAGTACGCAAGAAAGAGTTGATAATGCACGCCCGGATCTTTCGCATTCAATTCAACTCCACGCGTCAGCAGCGGCACCGCCTCTTCGTATCTCTTCAACTTCACCAGCAGCCGCCCGAGATCGTGATACGGCGGAAAGCTTTTCGGATCGAGCTCGATCGCACGTCTCAACAAACGTTCGGCCTCGACATTCTCGCCACGCTGGCTCGCGATGTAACCTAGGTTCCCGAGCACGTCCGGATTATCAGGCTGTGACTTGAGCGCCTTTTGAAACGCATCGACTGCCTGGTCATACTGCCCTTCAGCGCGCGCTGCGTAGCCGAGCAGAAAATAGAGATTTGCATTCTCCGGATAGCGTTGCAGCGCTTGCGTGAAGACATCGCGCGCACGCTCGTACCGCTGCGCACGCACGTTCGCGACGCCGAGACGCAGGAAATAAACTAGCTGGCCCTGCGCCTGCTCGAGTGCTTTCTCGTAAAACGGAACTGACTTCTCCGCAAGCTGCTTCTTGAGCAACTCCTCACCGATCATGAAGTTGACTTCAGGAAACACGGGCCGCAACTCGAGCGCTTTGGACCAATGCGTCAAAGCTGTCTTCGTGTCGTCCTGCGCAGACGCGATCAGTCCGAGACGGTAGTAAGGCTCTGCTTCGCCGGGCTTCAAAGCCGACGCCGACTGCAATGCTTGTTTTGCTTCGTCGAGCCGATCGAGGTTGTAGAGCGCAACGCCGAGATTGTAGAGGACTTCATAAGTCTGCGGCCGCAGCTCATTCGTTCGCTGAAACAGTCGCACGGCTTCGGCGTACTGGTGCGCTTCCGCGAGGCGCAGCGCGACAGTGAAAAGCATCCTCGGATCCTGGCCGGCGGCTTTTTCCAACAGCGGAGCCGCGCGCTTGTAGTCTCCACTGGCTGCGTATAATGCTCCGAGGTTGAAAATCGCGCCCTCGTGTTTCGGATCGATCTGAAGTACTTCTTCAAACTTCGCGATCGCCTCAGTCGTACGATTCGTCTTCGCCAGCAACACACCGAGATTCGACAACGCGCTAACAAGCTTCGGTTTCAAACGCAACGCAGCGCCGTACTCTTTCTCAGCATCAGCCGTCGCACCACGCTGATCGAGAATCACACCTAACAAACTGTGCGCTTCAGCATTGCGCGGATTATTCGTGAGGATCTTGCGCGTCGTGGCTTCTGCTTCGGCGAGCTTCCCAGCCTGGACCAACGCGCCCGCCTCACTCAACAACGTATCGACACTTCGCTGCGGCGCACCAAAAGCCGTCAACGACACTAAAAGCAGAAATAGACTACGAAGTAAAACCATTTGAAAGTCCTTCATCCACAGCTTACACAGATGAATCGGATCTGTGTAACCTGTGGATGAAAAAGACGCTTGTGCCTTTTTGTGGGCGATAGATCGTTAGAAAATAAATCTGAGGGAGAACTCCATCTGCCGCCGTCGCTGCTCGCTCGTATCCCGCGCAAAATCGTTCGCGTTGTTAAAGTCGCCATTCGGGAACGAACGATTCACGCGATTCAGCACGTTATAAGCCGAGAAGCGAAACTGAATATTGAAAGCCTCACTGATCGCGCTGACGGGGAAGTTTTTGTACAGCGACGAATCCCAGTAAAACTGTGGCCGGCCACGGAAAACATTTCGACCCAGCGTTCCAATCTTCGGAGACGCCGCGCCATTCGCGAAGGTATCCGGATCGCCTGCAAAAACTCTCGTCGTCGCACATCTAAACGCATTGCGATTCAGCTCAAGACCCTGATCTTCTTGCGCCTGCGTCGGATTCGGATCGCCAATGAGATCCACACGCCCGCCATTACACGTAACATTGAACACTGGACCACTCTGCCACGTGATGATGTTGTTGAACTGCCAGCCACCGATGACAGCGTCGAGCCCCTTGTTCATGTCTCCACCATAACGTCTGTTACGACCAATCGGCAGATCCCAAACATTCGAGAAGGTAAAGCGATGCCTGACATCGACGTCTGCATTGCCTCGTTCGAGTTCGAGCCTGGTCGGGTCATCAGGACCACAATCCCGTGCTCCCGCACCGTTCCCACAGACTGCGCCGGGAGTGTCGTCGATCGCGTGTGCCCACGTATAAGAGCTCAGGATCGACAGTCCCTTAGCGAAGCGTTTCTCGAGCTTAGTCTGCAAGGCGTTGTAATTCGAGCTGCCAATATAGCGGGTCGCCGTGATCGGATTCGGATTGGAAACATTGACAAGCACAACTTCACGCGACCCTGGTCCACCCTGATCGTTGCCGGTACCAATGTTCTGAAGTATCAGGAGATTGCGACCAATTGAACCAACATAACCAACTTCAGCGAGCCAGCCCGGTCGAAACTCGTCCTGAATGGTGAAGTTGTACTGGTGATACATCTCATCCTTGTGATTCGGATCGGTGAAAAGAATGAGACCGCCATTGGTCGGTGCAGCGAAACTCGAACCCGGCGCGGCAATGGTGAACGGCGCCGTCGGCACTCCATTATCGAAAGGATTGCGCGCCGTAAACACTGCCGGACAACCTGACGGACTGGTTATCGGCGTGCACGCATAACTGGCGGCGCCCGTGCCCGGATTCGAAGTGAGCGGCTGAGTGAGATTGGTGTCGACTGCGTACAACAAACCGTACCCACCACGCAGCACCAAAGTCTTATCCGCTTTCAATCCACTGTAAGCAAACCCGATGCGTGGTCCAAAGTTGTTCTTGTCGGTGTTTGCAAGATCCCGGCCACCGGGTGCGTTATCGCCCGCCATCTGAATGGTGCGAGTGGCGGGATCGAAATTGCTCTGGAGATCGAAACGCTCTGTAGGTGCGGTAAAGATGTCGTAACGCAGGCCAAGATTCAAAGTCAGATCACTGTTGACCTTCCAGTCGTCCTGCACGAAGAACGAAATCTCTTTGGTCGACTGGAAGTATGGACCACCCGGATCGCCGCGGCCCACGAAACCGGGCTGGTATCCGAGCAGGAAGTTCGCGAGCGCCGAACCCGTATCGTTTGGTCCAATACCGTTGTAGTTGCCGTTAACGAAACCGCTGTTAGTGGTGCCGTACTGGTAATTACCTTTAGTACCGTTGTTGCGACCACCGTCGTATACGCTGTTCTGACGGATACGATAATCTCCGCCAAACTTGTAGGTCGAATTACCTTTGACCACCGTGACCGCATCCGCGACGTGAAAGTTATTCGAAAGGAAGTAGAACGGGCCGCCATCTCCGGTGAACTCCGCAGCGCGATCTGTTCCGTTCAACTCATCGACAATACCCACGAGGACGATGCCGCTGCTATTTGGACCGAGATTGATATTCGGCGCGCCGAGGTTGGCGGAGATATTCGGATCGAATCCACCGGTGCCGTTGACGCCTGTGTTGAAAATACCGATGTTAACGCGGGTGTAACCGAAGCGCGCATCGTTGACGACCGAAGGCGAGAACACATGCGTGTCGCCCATGGTAAATCCCTTGGTGTCGCCAAACTCGTCGCCCGCAGATGGACCAGCCGGTAGATCGTTACCCGTTGGCGAAGTGCCGAGGGGAAAGAAGTTATCGCGCTGCCGCGCCGAATCCGACTTGCTATAACGCGCGAAGAAACTGTTTGCGTCGGTAATGCGATGATCGATGCGGATGTCGTAACTGTCGACGACCGCGTGTTCCTTGCGATTGGTCTCGAAGTTTCGACCGATGCCCGCGAGATTGGGCAGCGGGAAAGCATTCAGGTAGTTTCGCGCAAAGGGAGAAAAGCTTCCGCAGCTCGGACAATTGCGCAGGTCGTTGCCGGGAATCGGA
>DATFDT010000216.1:0-24521 GCA_035251975.1 Pyrinomonadaceae bacterium
TGAGTGAGTTGAATGGGTCACCGGACGCGCGAATCATGTTTATTGGTGAAGCGCCGGGAAGAAAAGGCGCCGATCGAACGCGAGTTCCGTTTTCCGGCGATCAGTCGGGTGCAAATTTCGATCGTTTTTTGAGCTCGATCAACCTGACGCGGAAAGAGATCTTCATCACGAGTGCAGCACTATGTAATCCACGCTCCGAGTCAGGCGCGAACCGAAAGCCTACGCTACGGGAGCTGTCGAATTGTTCGAGCTTTTTGAACCGAACGATCGAACTCGTTGATCCGCGCGTGATTGTGACGCTTGGTTCAGTTGCACTTGAAGCGCTAAAGCGCATTCAATATCACGAGTTGAGTCTGAAGACGTCGGCTGCGCAGATACATGCGTGGAATGAGCGTGTGCTCGTGCCGATTTATCATCCGAGCCCACAGGTGCTGGCGTCGCATCGACGTGAAGCGGAGCAGTTGCAGGATTACCAAACAGTAAAGAAAGCCGTAGAGACGGATTATGACTGAGTATGAAGTGGTGCGTGACGGTGGGGCGGGGCTGATTGATCTATCGGCAGCGCGTGGGCGCATTCGTGTGAGCGGATCCGAGGCGACGATGTTTCTGAATGGGCTCATCACGAATGATGTGAAGAACCTGGCGCAGAATCGTTGGATGCCGGCGGTGTTTCCGACTGTACAGGGAAGGTTGATCGGCGCTGTGCGTGTGATTCGTGGCAGTGAGCCGGAGTTTTTGATCGACACGGAGATGGCGTCGCACGAGGCTGTGCTGAAGACGGTTTCGAGGTTCACCCTGGCGGGTGATTTTAAGGTCGTAGATCTAACGAGTGAGACTGCGTTGTTAAGCATTCAGGGACAAGGCGCGGCGGAGATACTTGCGAAGCAGTTTGAGCAAGTCGATTTGCCGCAGAATGGCGTTGTCCAAACTGCCGGGGTCACGATCATTCGCGCGAGTCATACTGGCGAAGATGGTTTCGATATATTCATCGACGCATCGCGGAAGGCTGAGCTTCAGCAAACTCTTGAAGCAGCAGGCGCACAACCAATCGGTGAAGACACATTTGAGATCCTGCGCGTCGAAGCCGGCATCGCGCGTTTTGGACACGATATGGATGAAACTAACGTCGTACCCGAGACAAATCTCGACGATGCGGTGAGTTACACAAAAGGCTGCTACGTTGGTCAGGAAATCATCGTGCGGATCAAGCATCGCGGGCACCCTGCGAAGAAATTGACCGCATTGCGTTTCGAGACGGACCAGCAGATTGAAGCAGGCGCAGTGATTCGATCTACTGACAATCAGGAGATCGGGCGCGTGACTTCAGCAGTGATTTCGCCGAGACAGGGAAGTATCGGGCTCGGTTACGTTCGTTATGAATATCTCGTTGATGGAACGCGCGTCGTCGTTGGTGATGGGATCGATGCGATTGTAGGAAAGAATGGCTGAAGACCTTGATTTCCAACAGGCGCGCCTCGCGTATTCGATCATCGAACGTTTGATCGAGCACAACCGCGTCGTGAGCGACCTGATCGCGCTGATGGCCCAGGTGCTCGACGAAGACACGACAAAAGCGCTCACGCAAACACCGACGTGGACTGCGTATCTCGATAGCCGCCGAGCGTTGGAAAAGACGAGAGCCGATGTGGAAACGTTTGCGGAGGTTTTGAAAAATTTTGACGCGGATGAACGTGGCTCTTAATGGATCGTCATGATGACCTGGCGCTCACGGCCCCCATCAAACTCGCAAAGAAAAATTCCCTGCCAGCGACCAAGTAGTAACTTTCCATCTTGAAATGGGATCGTGACGGATGATCCGGTTAGGCTGGCTTTGATGTGCGCGTCGGAGTTTTCCTCGCCGTGATGAAAGCCCATCCCGTGTTGAGGAATCAACGTGCGGAGCGCGTGCAGCATGTCGCGCGGCACGTCCGGATCGGCATTCTCATTAATAGTCAGGCCAGCCGTCGTGTGTTGCACATAAAGCACAACCACACCTTCGCGCTGGCCTGATTCCGTAAGCTTTTCCTGTACGAGATCAGTAAACTCAACCAGCTCTTCGCGGTTGCGCGACCTGACCTTCAAAACATTCATTTCTTCAATAAGGCCCAACCAGTCGGCAGCACAGCCGCACCCAACGCAATCTTGATCACATCGCCCAACAGGAACGGCAAGACTGCGAGCTTGAAAGCCGCGACCGGCGAAGTGTTCGTAAGAATCGCAAACCACGCCCAGCCGCCGAGAAAGATGATCGACGAACCAATCGCCATCGCCGCAACCGCAGTCTCGTAACGCTTGTCCCAACCGTGCTCAGCAAACGCGCCCGCGATGAACGCAGCCGCCGGGAATGCGACGAGATAACCGGCAGTTGGACCAAGGAAACGCACAAGTCCCGCGCCGCCGCCTGCAAAGAACGGCAAACCAATCGCACCTTCGATCAGGTAAGCGATGACTGCCGCCGCGCCCAAACGCGATCCAAGCAACATGCCTGTCAGCAACACCGCAAACGTCTGCCCGGTAATTGGTATCGGACCGATGTGAATCGAAAACTGCGCACACGCGGCGATGAACAAACTAAAAACGATCACCAACCCCGCGGAACGAACAGAATCGAGCGGCGCGAGCGCCGCTCCCATCAACGTGTCAGCCTTAACGTAGCTACTCATAGTTTGTGCTAGTCTCCCGCAACGCTCTTCACGATTTCTTCTTCAACCCGACGCGTCTCTATCGAAGTCGCTCCAATGCGCATGCCGTGGAACGAGCGCCAGACAAAGAATACTGACACGAGGAAGAATACGAGCGCCAGTATGTGCGTCAATGTCGTATTGCCGTTACGTGCGGTCAAACTCACCGCCAATTCAACCGCCAGCAGTCCGAAGAGCGTCGTAAACTTGATCACCGGATTCATCGCCACTGACGAAGTGTCTTTGAACGGATCGCCAACGGTGTCGCCGACGACCGTTGCATCATGCAACGGCGTGCCCTTCATCTTCAGATCGACTTCGACGACTTTCTTCGCATTGTCCCACGCACCGCCGGCGTTCGCCATGAAGATCGCCTGGTACAAACCAAAGATCGCGATCGAGATCAGGTAACCGATAAAGAAGAACGGCTCGACAAACGCAAACGCAAGCGTCGAGAAGAATACGGTCATGAAGATATTGAACATGCCCTTCTGCGCATACTGCGTGCAGATCTGGACCACCTTCTTACTGTCTTCCACCGAGGCTTTCTCGACACCTTCGAGCCGGATGTTTGCCTTGATGAACTCAACTGCGCGGTATGCGCCAGTGGTCACGGCCTGCGTCGATGCACCCGTGAACCAGTAGATCACCGCGCCGCCTGTGATCAGTCCGAGCACGAACGGAGCATGCAGCAGCGACAGGCTTTCAACGTCGGTACGCAGTCCATCGGTCAGCGCCATGATGATCGAGAAGATCATCGTGGTCGCGCCGACAACTGCCGTTCCGATCAGAACCGGTTTCGCTGTTGCTTTGAACGTGTTGCCCGCGCCGTCGTTCTCTTCGAGAAGATGCTTCGCGCGCGAGAAGTTGACGTCAACGTTGAAGTCTTTCTTGACCTCCGCTTCGACGTCCGGCACTTGCTCGATTAATGAAAGCTCGTAAACAGACTGAGCGTTGTCGGTCACTGGACCATACGAGTCGACCGCGATGGTCACCGGTCCCATACCGAGGAAGCCGAATGCTACGAGTCCGAAACCAAACACAGGCGCCGCGACCGGAGAAACCATCAACGCGCCTAAGCCCAATCCCGCGTCTGCGCCGAAATTAGTGAAGAAGTACGCGATGGCCATCAGGCCGACGATGCTTATCCCAAGCCAGTAGGCCGAGAAGTTTCCGGCAACAAGGCCGGAAAGAATGTTGAGCGACGGTCCGCCTTCGCGCGAAGACGTCACGACTTCGCTGACGTGTCGAGACTCGGTCGAAGTAAAGATCTTCACGAGCTCGGGAATCAACGCGCCGGCGACCGTGCCGCAGGAAATGATCGTGGCGAGTTTCCACCAGAGCGTCGGGTTGCCGCTGAGCGCCGGAATCGTCAAATAAGAAACGACGTACGTGATCACGACGGAAACGATCGAGGTGATCCACACGAGTGACGTCAACGGCGCTTCGAAGTTCATCGAATCAGAATTCTTGTAACGCGCCTTCGCGATCGCGTCGTTGATGAAGTAGGAAAGCGCGCTCGCAACGATCATCATCACGCGCATGACGAAGATCCACACGAGTAGCTGCACCTGCACGATTGGATTGGTAACGCCGAGCAGGATGAAGGTGATCAGCGCGACACCCGTGACGCCGTAGGTTTCAAAACCGTCGGCGCTGGGTCCAACTGAGTCGCCCGCGTTGTCGCCCGTGCAGTCTGCAATCACACCCGGGTTACGCGCGTCGTCTTCCTTGATCTTGAAGACGATCTTCATCAGGTCGGAACCGATGTCGGCAATCTTCGTGAAGATACCGCCCGCGATACGCAGTGCCGCCGCGCCCAGCGACTCGCCGATCGCAAAACCGATGAAGCACGGTCCCGCGTAACTGCCCGGAATGAAGAGCAAAATGCAGAGCATGATTAGCAGCTCGACACTGATCAGCATCATGCCGATGCTCATGCCGGCCTTTAGCGGAATCGCGTAAAGCGGAAATGGCTTGCCCTGGAGACTGGCGAAAGCCGTCCGCGAGTTGGCGAACGTGTTGACGCGAATGCCAAACCAGGCGACGCCGTAGCTGCCCGCGATACCGATCAAACTGAACAGCAGAATGATCGCGACGCGGAACGGCTCCATCGCTGACAGCACGCCGAAGTAAAGAATGATTACGACGGCGATGAAGGCTTCGAGTAAGAGAATGAACTTGCCTTGCGTGGTCAGGTAAGTTTTGCAGGTGGCGTAGATCAGCTCGGAAATCTCGCGCATTGCGCGGTGCACCGGCATTCTCTGGAGGTTCATGTACATCGCGAGCCCGAAACCGAGCCCGAGAACGCAGATAACAATGCCAAACAGCAGCAAATTATGGCCGGTGATGCCGTTCAGGAAGGTCACCTGCGTGAGATCCGGCAGTTCCAGGTTAGCTTCGCCTCCCTGATGGGATTGGGCGTAAGTTGGGATGCCGAGAGCCAGGGTCGTAACGGTGGCCGCAATGATAATTGCTGCACGGCGCAGTGTCAGCGATAGTTCCACTTCGGAAAATTCCTTTCGGTTTGTCTAGATTATGGCGAGATACGCTTTACGAAAACGGGTATTATCCACAGATTACACCGATTTTTCAAAGACAGGTGCGGTTTTCTCTGTGCAAACTCTGTGTTCTCTGTGTCTCTGTGGTAGACAGTTAACCACGGAGACACAGAGAACACAGAGTTTGCACAGAGAAGAAAATCAGATTATGACGCCACTTCTTGAATCTGTGTAATCTGTGGATGGCTGCGTGTTCCTATCCAGCGCCGGATCGAGTCGAGCATGATGATCACGGCCGCGATCATGATGATTACCGTGAGGCCCGTGTTGATGAGGCCCTGGACCGACGTTTCCGGCTTTTGTGCAAGTGGCCAGAAGATGTCGGTGATCGATTTAAAACCGGCCACGAGCGTTGTTGTGCTGACAAAGCCGAGCGGCATGATCGTTACCCACGCGTATCTAGCGCGACCGGAGTTGATGATGATCGTCGTCGCCACGCATAAAGCCACAGCCGCGAGCAGTTGATTCGCGATACCAAACATCGGCCAGATCGTCGAGATCGAGCCCGACCAAATGAACGCCGCCCACGCTGTGACGACGAGTGCGGAAGTAACGATCGACCCCGGCAGCCACGTCGGCTCTTCGAGTTTTCTGTAGAAACGCCCACCAAATTCGCCCACGAGAAATCGCGCGACACGTGTACCTGTGTCGATCGTTGTGAGGATGAAAAGCGCTTCAAACATGATCGCGAAGTGATACCAGTACTTCATCAAACCACTGAGACCCGGTATGCCGTCGAAGATCTTCGCGATGCCGAGCGCGAGTGTGACTGCGCCGCCGGTTCGTCCGCGGAGATCCTTTTCGCCTGACTCCTGCTCGAGTCGATCGATCTCCTGTGGCTGAAGATTGAAGCCCTGGTCCGTGTGCGTATCGACCATCTGAACGTACGCAGCTTTTTGAGTCTCGGTGCGTTGCGGCGTGTTGATGGCGAAGTAATCGCCGGGGAAAAGCGAAGTCGCGGCGATGAGCGCCACGATGCCGACCACGCCTTCCATCAACATGCTGCCGTAACCGATCATGCGCGTGTCAGTCTCTTTCGCGATCATCTTCGGCGTCGTACCGGAAGAGATCAGCGCGTGGAAACCTGAAATCGCGCCGCACGCGATCGTGATGAAGACAAACGGGTAGAGCTTGCCGGGAATCACGGGTCCGCCACCCGCTGTGAACGGCGTAAACGCCGGCATGTTCAGGTTTGGATGGACGAGGATCACGCCGATAATCAGAAACGCGATCGTGCCGATCTTTAAGTAAGACGACAGGTAGTCGCGCGGGCACAGCAGCATCCAAACCGGCAACACTGACGCGATAAATCCATAAGCGGCCATGATCACGATCAGGCTGTTGCGCGAAAATGTGAACGTCTGAGCGAAGGAAGAATCGGCGATGTGACCGCCGAGATAGACGGCAAACAGCAGTCCGATGATACCGATGATGCTCGCTTCAGCAATCTTGCCTTTGCGGAAGCGATACATGTAAAGACCCATGAACAGTGCGAGCGGAATCGTGAAAGCGACCGTGAAAGTTCCCCACGGCGACTCGGCAAGCGCATTCACGACGACCAAGCCGAGTCCAGCAAGCGCGATCACGACGATGAAAAGTATCGCCACACCAGCGACGAGACCCGACAGCGGACTGATCTCCGTGCGCGCCATCTCCGCCAGCGACTTTCCTTTCCGTCGCACACTGCCGGCCATGATCATGAAGTCGTGCACGGCGCCACCGAGACACACGCCAATCACGAGCCACAACAATCCCGGCAAAAAGCCAAACTGCGCCGCCAATACGGGGCCAATCAACGGTCCCGCCCCTGAGATCGCGGCGAAGTGATGTCCAAACAAAACCCACTTGTTAGTCGGGTAATAGTTATGTCCATCAAACATCGTCTGCGACGGCACCGGCCTCGAGTCATCCAGCGCCAGCACTTTCGCCGCAATAAAAGCCGAGTAGTAGCGATACGAGATCGCAATCACACAAAGTGAACCGATAATGATTGGAAGCGCGTTCATCTAAAAACCCATCTTAAAAACCTTGACCACAGATTACACGGATTCTTCCGACTCTTTCGACGTGCCCCACACGATCCCCACCACGGCGCCGATCAGGCCGGCGAGGATGATCAGTAGACCGTAGAGGGTCTGATTGTGCTTCTCCGCAGTCGAGTCGAAAGCTTCTGAGAACAGTTCACGGGGCGCGACGTCGTGCGGGATTACGAAGAGTCCCACCGCCACCAGAAGAAAGCAGAGTGCTGCGAACTTCAGGCCCACGGGGGTCAGCGATGGGCGTCCGAGTTTCTGACCGACTGCGCTGCGTGTGTATCCATAAGAAAAATAGACTGACAGACCCAGCATCAGCCACCCGACAAAGCGCCAGTAAGAACCTTCCGGCAGAAAGTAGATCAGTAGCGCGCATGACAGCGCGCCCAAACCCGGCAGCAGGTAAGGACCAAATGGAACTCTGAACGGTCTTTTTCGATCGGGATCTTTGTGACGCAAGACCATCACGCCAACACAGACGAGAATGAATGCGAAGAGAGTGCCAATATTGGTCAAGCTCACCATCTCGTCCACAGTCGCAAACGCTGCAATGCCACCGACGGCAACGCCCGTCAGGATCGTCGTGACGTGTGGTGTCTTAAATCGCGGGTGAACACTCGCAAACACCGAAGGCAGCAGTCCATCGCGCGCCATCGAAAAGAAGATGCGCGGCTGTCCGAGTTGAAACACCAGCAACACCGCCGTGTGCGCGACCACCGACCCGAACGCGATCACGGTGTTCTGCCATAACGCCTGCGGCGCAACAGTCTCGAGCGCCATCGTCAGCGACTCGCCACGTTGCGCGGCAGTCCAGCTTCGCACCGTCTCCCACGGCACCATACCGGTGAACACGGCCGCCACGAGGACGTAAAGAATCGTGCAGATGATCAGCGAGGCGATGATTCCGATAGGCAGATCTTTGGCGGGATTCTTTGTTTCCTCAGCCACAGTGCTGACTGCGTCAAAACCGATATAAGCGAAAAACACGACCGCCGCACCGGTCAGCGTTCCAAACCAACCCTGCGGTTGAAACGGTTTCCAGTTCTCGGTCATCTTCGCGGGTGAAACGTAGTAAAGCGCGAGTCCGATGAAAAACAGCAACACGAGGATCTTGATCAGCACCATGACCGCGTTGAAGTTTGACGACTCTTTAATGCCCCACACGAGGACGATCGTGATCAGCGCCACAATGCCAAATGCAAAAATGTTGAAGACTATCGGAAAACCGCCGATGTGTGGCGCGGCCGCAAGTGTCTCTGCTGAAGCGGTGCGATAGTTTGATGTGAGCCAGTCAGGCACATAAATGCCGAGGTTGCGCAGCAGTCGATTGAAAAACTCGGCCCAGCTAATCGCGACTGCCACGTTGCCGATCGCGTACTCGATGATCAAGTCCCAACCGATGATCCACGCGACGAGCTCGCCGAGCGTCGCGTAAGAGTAGGTGTAAGCCGAGCCTGAAATCGGAACCATCGACGCCAGCTCGGCGTAACAGAGTGCTGTAAACCCGCACACAATCGCCGTGATGACAAACGACAGCATCAACGACGGACCAGCGCCCGCGCGTTCGGCAGTGCCCGAAGCCGCGGTGCCGACAGTGGCGAAAATTCCGGCGCCGATGATTGCCCCAATCCCGATAAGCGTGACGCTGAAGGCGGTAAGCGTTCGTTTCAGGGCAAACTGTGGACCGCCGACGCTGGCCAGAATTTCGTCAAGGTTCTTGGTGCGTAAAATTCCTCGAAGCAAGGTGTCGCCTCCGGGAGTGGATTTAGATAACTGTTGCTTGCGTTAGGAAAAGCTTGCGGAGTTTGGCATGGAACTCACTCTGTTGTAAATCCTTTGACCATAATGTTTTCTAGCCCAGTAAAGAAGAACAAGTCAGGAAGAGGGGCTTGCCCCCGCTCGTCCAATCCAAGCAGCGGCGGGGGCAAGCCCCTCTTCCTGACTTGTTCTTCTTTAACTGACTTCTTCATTTACAGGATAGGGGGCTGGTGATAGGTTGGCGTCGTGTTTCCCTTCAGAAACATTCTCTTTCCCATTGACTCCTCAGTGAATTCGGAGGCAGCGTTGCAGTATGCCAATGCGTTTGCGCGGCACGGCCACGGTCGCGTCGTGTCGTTGAGCGTGCAGGATGCGAAAGAGATCGGACAGGCCGCGATCGATCACGATATAGATCTGATCACGGTGGCGACGCGCGATCGCAATCTACTGACGCGCGCGTTCGGCAGTTCGCTTGCTGAAGACATCATTGCGGAGTCGCCCTGCGCGGTGCTCGCGATCAGGCCGCCGCAAAGAGATTTCGTGAATGGGGAAAGCGAGATTCAACTGGGGCGCGTGCTGCTCGCGACGAACTTCCGACCGCCGTCGGTCGCGGCGACTCAACTCGCGACGCAAATGGCGAATCAGCTCGGCGCTGAGCTGCACGCGGTTTACGTTATCGGCGACTATTTCGAACAGATCTCAGTGATGTTTCCGGAAGGCGGACTGGCCGCGTTGACGCGATTACGGAGTTACGTGCAGGAGCGTATGGCCAATCTCTCGCGTGGTGGAGGTGCGACGCATATCGCGGAAGGCAGGCCCTATCAGGAGATCGTCAAACTCGCCGACACACTTCAGGCGGATCTGATCGTGATCGGAACTGCTGTACACGGATCGTTATTCGGAAGCAGCCATGTGTTGGGATCGGAGATCGAGAGAGTGATCAGAAACGCGCCGTGTCCGGTGCTCTGCGTGCCAGCCGCGCGCGTCTTGACGCCACTACCAGCTCTCGTCACGCAGATCGTGCCTCAAACTTAACCACGGATTTTTAGCCACAAAAAGGCACAAAAATACAAAAAAGGATTATTGAGTTCAGGCGGCCTGAACTGATTTATCTTTATGTGTTTTTGTGCCTTTTTGTGGCTAACTACTGCTTCTTCTCGATCGGACGATGTTCCTGTTGCCACAAATTGTACCCACCCAACAACGCTGCCGCGTTTTCGATTCCTTTTGTCTTGAGAGCGACCACCGCACCGGCGGACGTATGTTCGGCCTGTCAAGAACAGTAGGTGACAATCATCTTGTCACGAGGAAGCTCGTTCAGGTGGTTCAGGATCTCGCCCGCAGGGATGAGCTTCGAGCCGGGAATGTGTCCCATGTCATATGAGGCCTGGTTCCGCACGTCGATAACAACCGCCTGCCCGTTTTTCATCATCGTGTCCAACTCGTCGGCCGTGACGCGACGCGCGCCATCGGCATAGACAGTGTCTGCACCGGGAAGCTGAGCAGGTTTAGTATTCTTAGTCGCGCTATCGCTGGCGTTGCACGCGGCGAAAATCACCGCCCCCAACACAATCAATGCAAAATAGAATGTAGAACGCATGAAGGCACCTCCAAGGGACGTTACTGTGTTACGCCGCGCCGGATTTGTCAATCGCGTATGTTATAGTCTCGCTTCCCAACGGGAGCTTCTATGATGGAACGGCCGGACCCGATTCAGTGGGCCAAGGTAATTGACCACACGCGCTGTATCGGCTGTCACGCATGTACGACTGCGTGTAAGTCTGAAAATCTCGTCCCACTCTCCGTCACGCGCACATACGTCAAACACGTCGATATCGGCGGCTTCCCGCAAGCGCGCCGCGCACACCAGGTTACCCGCTGCAATCAATGCGCACACGCGCCGTGCGTCACTGCATGCCCGACGGCGGCGATGTTCAAGCGCGCTGACGGTATCGTCGATTTTGACAAATCGATCTGTATCGGTTGCAAGGCGTGCATGGCTGCGTGCCCGTACGACGCGATCTTCATCAATCCCGACGACCACTCGGCTGAGAAATGTAACTTCTGCGCGCATCGTATCGACATGAATCTCGAACCCGCGTGCGTTGTTGTTTGTCCGACGCAGGCGATTCTCGTCGGCGATATGAACGACGCCGATTCTTACGTCGCACAGATCGTGAATCGAGATACAGTGGCCGTGAGGCGTCCTGAGAAAGAGACGCTGCCGAAACTCTTTTACAAAGGTGCGCACCAGGCGACACTCGATCCGCTCGCGGCGAAACGTCCTGAAGGTGGCCTCTTCATGTGGAGCGAGCAACAGGAAGGCGCCGGCTTCGTCACGTCGGGAAATCCGAATTACAGCAATTCATCGGCGGCGGCGTTGCTGTCGTACGACGTCGCGCACTCGATCCCGTGGGACTGGCGCGTCAGTCTTTACACGTGGACCAAAGGCATCGCTTCCGGTGTTTATTTGATCGCATGTCTGCTCGTGTTGCTCGGTGTGCTGAATGTAAACAGCCCGATGTGGTTATGGGCCACACCGATTGTTTCTGGAGGGTTTTTGGCGCTTACCGGTGGCTTACTTCTCTGGGATCTCGAACATCCGGAACGGTTCTTCATGATCTTTACGAGACCGCAGTGGCGTAGCTGGCTGGTGAAGGGCGCGTTCATCATCGCGGGTTACACGCTTGTGTTGCTCTTGCACTTCATTGCGAGTTGGGTTGGATCAACAACATTTCAAACGTCGCTAATGATTGTTGGCGTGCCGTTGTCGTTACTGACTGCAATCTACACCGCATATCTCTTCGCACAGGCAAAGGCGCGCGACATGTGGCAGAACCCGTTGCTGCCGCCGCATCTCGTGTTTCAGGCCGCGCTGCTGGGTTCGGCAATTCTGTTGCCCATCGCATCCGCGATGAACAATCAGGTCGACTTGTTGTTGTGGATACTGGCGATCACGAGCGTGATTCACTTGTTGATGGTTTGGGGTGAAGTTTCGCTAACTCATCCGACAGCACACGCGCGACTCGCGATCTGGGAAATGGTGAGCGGTCGTTACAAAACCGACTTCTGGATGGGAACCGCACTGTCACTGATAGGCGGTCTGTTGCCGTTGCTCGCGATGCTCGGCGTTGTGAGTTCACAGATAGGAATCGGAGGCGCGCCGTTCGCCCTGATCGGACTCATGCTCTTCGAAAATGCTTACGTTCAGGCAGCGCAATCCGTGCCACTCGCATAAAAGATGAAAGAGACTTTCTACCCAGGCCCGAGCCGCAGTCATCTTGCCGCGTTTCCACCAAAGGAGCGCTGGGACAACTGGACCGAGCTCGATCCGCGCGCGTGGCCGCAACGCAAAGAGCGCCATTACTCAATCGTCCCGACCACGTGTTTCAACTGCGAATCGGCGTGTGGCCTGCTTGCTTACATCGACAAAGTCACGGGCGACGTTCAGAAGTTTGAAGGCAATCCTGAACACCCGGGCTCGCGTGGCCGCAACTGCGCAAAAGGTCCCGCAACCCTCAACCAGGTAACCGATCCCGATCGCATTCTTTATCCACTCAAGCGTGCAGGTAAACGTGGCGAAGGAAAATGGGAACGCACGACCTGGGACGAAGCACTCGATACACTCGCGGGGCGTATTCGCAACGCAATCGTCGAGAACCGGCGTCACGAAGTGATGTATCACGTCGGTCGTCCCGGTGAAGATGGTTTTACTGAACGCATACTCGCGGCGTGGGGCATTGACGGTCACAACTCACATACAAACATCTGCTCGTCAGGCAGTCGCGAAGGCTATCAACTCTGGATGGGTCTCGATCGACCGAGCCCCGATCACGCGAACGCGAAAGTCATCCTGCTGATCAGCGCGCATCTCGAGTCGGGCCATTACTTCAATCCGCACGCGCAACGTGTTATCGACGGCAAAGCAAACGGCGCGAAACTCATCGTTTTTGATACGCGACTCTCAAACACGGCGACGCACGCTGATTACTGGGTTTCGCCGTATCCGGGATCTGAAGCTGCGATCCTGCTCGCGATCGCGAATTATCTGATTCAACACGATCTGTACAACCGGGAATTTGTGGAGAAATGGTGGAACTGGAAGGAGTTTTTGGCGGCAGAGGAAAACCCGGCCACGGATTTTGCGGATTTCGAAGCACGATTAAAACAGATCTATCGGGAGTATACGTTTGAGTTTGCGGCGCAGGAGTCGGGGGTTGAGGCACGCGTGATCGAGGAAGTTGCGCGATTAGTTGCTACGGCGGGCACGAGGTTGTCGACGCACAATTGGCGTAGCGTGGCGTCGGGTGTGAGTGGTGGATGGATGGTCGCGCGGTGTCTTTTTATGTTGAATGCGTTACTCGGCGCGATTGCGACGGAGGGTGGCGTTTTTCCAAATGCGTGGAACAAGTTTGTGCCGCGGCCGATTTACACGCCGCCGCATCCGAAGATGTGGAACGAGATCACCTGGCCGCGCGAGTATCCGCTGTCGATGAATGAGATGTCGTTCCTGCTGCCGCACTTTCTGAGAGATGGTCGTGCGAAACTCGATGTCTACTTCACGCGCGTCTACAACCCCGTTTGGACCAACCCTGACGGGTTTTCGTGGATCGAGATGTTGACCGATCCGAATCTTGTCGGTTGTTACGCCGCGCTCACGCCGACGTGGAACGAAACTGCTTACTACGCTGACTACGTGTTGCCGATGGGCGTCGGATCGGAGCGACACGATCTTGCCTCGTACGAGACGCACGATTCGCAGTGGCTCGGTTTCCGCCAGCCCGTGATGAAAGCTATGCGGCAGCGTGAGGGTGAGACGATCACGGACACGCGCAAAGTAAATCCGGGCGAAGTGTGGGAAGAGAATGAATTCTGGCTCGAACTGACGTGGCGGATCGATCCGGATGGCAGTCTGGGCATTCGCCAGTACGCCGAGTCAAAGAGGAATCCGGGAAAGCGACTCAGCGTCGATGAATATTACGAATGGATCTTCGACAACTCGGTTCCCGGGCTGCCGGAACGTGCTGCGGAAGAGAATCTGACGCCGCTCGAATTCATGCGTCGCTATGGTGCGTTCGAAGTGAAAGAGAAGATCGGGCGGGTTTACGAGGAGAGTGTTCCGGCGGAAGAGATCGATGACGCGCGTAAAGATCGTTTTGGACGAGTGTTCACGCGCGCGGCGAAACCGGCTGGACCAAACATCGTTCCGCTGCCGTTGCCTGATGGTGATGAAGAGGGGCGCCGGCTCGTCGGCATCGAGATGGACGGAGCAATTAAACGTGGTTTCCCGACGCCTAGCGGGCGGCTTGAATTCTATTCGTCAACGATGAGCAGTTGGGGCTGGCCGGAGCTTGCGATACCGGTTTATTTCAAGAGTCACGTTCACAAAGACAATCTCGAAGAAGATCAGACGGTTCTCATTTCGACGTTTCGGCTTGCGGTGCAGATTCATACGCGCAGCGCGAATGCGAAGTGGCTTGATGAAATCGCGCATACGAACCCGCTCTGGATCCACCCCAGCCACGCGGCGAAGCTCGGCGTTCGCACGGGCGATCTCGTGCGGGTCGAAACTGAGATTGGTTATTACGTAGTGGCGGCGTGGGTCACCGAAGGAATTCGACCGGGCATCGTTGCGTGCAGCCATCACATGGGCCGTTGGAAGCTGACTGATGAGGGACAGCGGCAGTTGATGGCTACGGTGCGGCTGGACCACAGCGGGAGTGAATGGGGCTTGAAGCGTGAGCGAGGAATCGAGCCTTATGCGTCTGAAGATCCGGATACGATGCGCATCTGGTGGAAGGATGCCGGTGTTCACCAGAACATGACTTTTCCGGTACATCCGGATCCGATCTCGGGGATGCATTGCTGGCACCAGGCGGTGCGTGTGCGCGCGGCTGAGGCGGATGACAAGCCAGGTGATATTTTTGTCGATACGCAGAAGTCGCGTGAGGTTTATAAAAAATGGCTGGCGATGACGCGCCCGGCGGATAAGCATTCGCCCGATGGGACGCGCAGACCTTATTGGATGTTGCGCCCTTTGAAACCCGCGCGTGAGTTTTATAATCTGAAATAGGACCAATAAGACCTATGTTCTTCAAGCAATTTTATCTTGGATGTCTTGCGCATGCTTCGTACCTGATTGGGTCGGAGGCCGAAGCAGCGGTTGTCGATCCGCAGCGCGATGTTGATGAGTATTTGACGGAAGCGGACGCTCGAGGGTTGAAGATCAAGTATGTGATCGAGACGCACCTGCACGCCGATTTCGTCAGCGGTCATCAGGAAATCGCGGCGCGCACCGGCGCACAGATCATCTTCGGTGAAAAAGCCGGAGTTGAGTTTGCTCATCGAGCCGTTAAAGACGGCGAAGAGATTAAGATGGGCAACGTTGTCCTGCGCTTTATGGAGACTCCGGGCCATACGCCCGAAGGAATTTGCATTCTCGTCACCGCTCCGGGCGAGCCGCAAAAATTACTAACCGGCGACACGCTCTTCATCGGCGACGTCGGACGCCCTGATCTCGCGGGTGGCAAGGGTTACACACCGCAAATGATGGCGGAAATGATGTACGACAGCCTTCACGGAAAACTGCTCAAGCTGCCGGACGAGACGGAGGTCTATCCCGCTCACGGCGCCGGTTCGATGTGCGGCAAAAACATGTCGAAAGAGACATCGTCAACCATCGGCGAGCAACGCAAGTTCAACTACGCGCTGAAGCCGATGAGTAAAGAAGAGTTTGTGACGATGATGACCGCAGACCTTCCCGAAGCGCCCAGCTACTTTCCGAAAGACGCGGAGATCAATCGCTCGGGCGCGCGTGGACTTTCCGAGTTGCAACCACCACAGCCGTTAACACCGCAACAACTGCAGCAACTGCGCGGCGATGAACAAGGGGGCCACGTGCTGCTCGACGTGCGAAGCGCGACAGACTTCGGTGCGGGTCACGTTCCCGGCTCGATGAACATCGGACTCGGTGGGCAGTTTGCAATGTGGGCGGGCAGCTTAATTCCGTTGAATGCATCGATCGTCATCATCGCCGACACTGGGGCGCAGGTTGACGAATCCGTCGTTCGACTCGCGCGTGTCGGGATCGAGAAGGTGAAAGGTTATCTCGAGGGCGGTGTCACGAGCTGGCGCGAGGCGGGATTGGCGCTCAACACGCTTCCGCAAGTGAGTGTGGCTGAGTTAAATGAGCGCATTGCGAATCATGAGATGCAGATCGTTGACGTGAGACGCCCTGCGGAATACGTCAGCGGCCACGTGCCACGCGCACAGAATGCGCCTCTTGCGAATCTCGAAAAAAGTCTTGTTCCACTAAAGCTCGAGAAAGACAAACTGACCGCCGTCATCTGCGCCGGTGGTTATCGATCGAGTGCAGCCGCGAGTTTGTTACAGCAACAGGGGTTCTCAAATCTCCTCAACGTTACCGGCGGAACTAGTGCGTGGATCAACGCCGGCTACACAATCGAACGATAAATGTGAATTCTTCTCTGCGGTCTCAGCATATCTCTGCGATCTCTGCGTCTAAAATAGCTCCTTAACACAGAGATCGCCGAGATACGCTGAGACCGCAGAGATACGCAAAGGGCGTGGAGACCTGTTAATCTTGGGAATCCTGTCTATGAAGCTTTTAATCGCCATCGGCATCATTGTGGTTGCCACGATTCACGGCTACGGTGCAGCGTGGCTCGCAATCTGGATGCTCTTTCACCCGTATAAATCAGCAAAACTTCTCGGTATCACGATCTGGCCGCAGGGAATGATCCCGCGCCATCGCGAGAAGTTGGCCCAGTCGATCGGCAACGCGGTGGGCAACGAGCTCGTTTCACAACAAACAGTTTTCGACGCACTCTTCGAAACGGATTTTTTTCAACGCAAGGTGGAAGACTTTGTCGGCGCGTACACAAACGAGCTGCTCAGTCGCGTCTACCCGTCGTTCATTGATGCACTCCCGTCGCAGGCGCGCGCGCCGATTCTCGACACGATCTCCGCACTTCAATATCGACTCGCCGAATACATCGCCGAGATGTTGAAGAGCGAAGAAACCGCGAACGCGATCCAGCACTTCGTCGACAAACAGGTTGACGAATTACTCGATCGTCGTCTCGGCGACATGGTTAGTGATAGCTCACTCGACCACGTCCTCGAATTCGCGGAAGACCAGGTTCACAAGTTGTTCGCCACTGAAGGATTCGAGACGAAAGTACACGAGTTTGTCGCGGGCCGCATGGACGATCTCGCGCGCAGCGAAGCAACGCTCGCAGACACGTTCACGCCGGAAACAATCGCTTTCATCAAAGACCGCATCGATCAACAAGTGCCGCCGATCGTTCATCACCTCGCTGAGATCGCAACAGCCCAACAAACGCGCAAACAGATCGGCAGTTTGATCAAACTCGAGGTCGACGAGTATTACCAACAACTCTCCCTCTTCAAGAAGATCTTCATCTCGCGCGAGCGTATTCACCGCGAAGTCGATGAACTAATGAACAAAACACTGCCGCGACGCGTTGAAGAGTATCTGCGCGGGCCCGCGTTCGAGCAGGAAGCGGAAGCGTTTTTGAATGCCACCGTCGACAAGGTAATGGCGCGTCCGCTCAACGAGCTGATCGGCCAGTTTGACTCGATCCGTTTCGAGGATCTGAAGTCGCAGATCAGCAATCGACTCGTCGAGATACTTCGCAGTGAAGCGTTGTCAACGTCAGTATCGATGCAAGTCGAAGAAACGATCGATCGTCTGCGTCCACAAACACTCGGTGCGCTGATGCAGCAGCTTGATTCAAACTCAACCACCCAGGCGAAAGAGTTTTTGACAAAGAGTCTGCTCAGCCTGCTTTCACGCGACGACACGGCACGCACGATTAATGCGATCATGAGCACGCAGATCGAGCGCCTGTTGATTTCTCCGATCGGGCGTCTCGGCGATCACGTTTCGCGCAGCGCGATGGAGCGTGCGAGTTCGGCGCTCGTCGAGCGCATCACACTCGCAGCGCGCGAGCGACTGCCGGTTGCGATTGCCGAGTTTGACGTTGGCGGGCTGGTGCGCAAGAAGGTATCAGACTATCCTCTTGAGAAACTCGAAGACCTCGTGCTTTCCGTGGCGCGGGACCAATTGAAGACCATCGAGATCTTTGGCGCGGTGATTGGCTTCTTCATCGGCGTCGCGCAGGCAATCTATTTCTGGTTCACCTGGGTTCCCGGACGATAAGGAGAACTGTGATGAGAAAACTAGCGTGCTTGGTTTTGCTGACGGTGTTAGCGGCTGGCTGTCATGGCAAGTTCACTTCGCAGATAAAAGGCTCAGGCAAGCGCGAGATTCAGAAGCGCGAGGTTCCAGCGTTCACATCGATCTCGACCGAAGGCGCGTTCACGATTGAAGTCACGTGTCAGAAGAATCAGAGTCTCGAGGTTGAAGGTGACGACAACGTGCTGGAGTACGTCACTACTGAGGTCGGCAGCAACATCCTGCGGCTCAAAAACACCAGGAATTACTCGACATCCGAGCCGGTGAAGTTCAAGATTTCCGTTCCGAATCTCGAAGGTCTTTCCGTCAATGGCGCAGGACACGTTGATATCAAGGGAATGAATAACGACAAGTTTGAAATTGATACCAACGGCGCCGCGACGATCGTTGTTGCAGGGAACACGAAGTTGATCGACGTTGGCGCCAACGGCGCCGGCAAGATCGATGCGGAGAATCTTCATGCCGCACGCGGTGTGGTCGATAGTAGAGGCGTTGTCAGAGTGGATCTCGATGTTACTAACCAGCTCGATGTGACGGTCTCGGGTCCTTCAACAGTTACATACAAAGGCGATCCGGTCGTGAACAAAACCATCCACGGTCCCGGTAAAGTCGAGCGTCGCGGCAGTGAAGGTGCGTGATATGCCTAAGGCGTTCACTAATTTCAGCCCAGGGTTCGAGCTTGCGAGAACCCTGGGACATGAATTCTAAAATGCGACGAAACCCTGAAAGGGTTCCGCGGTTGGCGAACCCTTTCAGGGTTAAATAAATCATTTTTGCATATCCAGGGTTGTCGCTGCGCTCCAACCCTGGGCTCAAATTGGCGAACGCCTTCGGCGTAATTTTTAACTTGCCTGTTGACATTACACTCGCTACTGAATAACTTTTGCCATCATCGAAAGGAGCCTAGTTCCCGAATGACCTACGTAGTTGTTGAATTGTGCGTCGATTGCAAGTACACCGACTGCGCAGCCGTTTGTCCTGTTGAAGCATTTCACGAGCTACCGGATCGTCTTTACATCAATGCCGACACCTGCATCGACTGCGATGCGTGCGTGCCGGAGTGTCCCGTCGAAGCAATCTTCGCCGATACTAATGTGCCTGAGAACTACGCTCATTGGACCCAGATCAACATAGACGAAGCGCCGAATTATCCGATCATCAGTCAGAAGATTCCCGCCCTGCACGGACCGACTTGTACTGGCCCGGAAGAGTGACGGGTGTTAACAGATCCGAACGCGGCAGCGCCGAGGTAATGAATTGATCAGAGCTGTAATCCTCATCTTCCTCGTTAGTGCTCCCGCGTTCGCTCAATCCGGCAGACGCAATCTCCCACCGCCTACGCCGACACCAACTCCGACACCGGACGCAAAACCGTCGCCAGCGTTACCGCCGGCATCCCAGGTGACTGCCGACAAGAACGAAGACTATCGTTGCACTGACGACGGCACACTCGCGCATCTTCTCGATCGCGATCAGGTCACGGCTTATGAGGTTAAGGAAGTTGACGTCAAAGCCGAGGTCACTGAGAGAAAGCTGCCAGGTTACACACGCGAAGCGAGAAGAGTCGGCGTGGAGGGAATTGTTGTTCTCAAGGTGTTGCTGCAGGCTGACGGAAAGATCGGTCGTGTGAGAGTAGTCAGGCGACTCCCTTATGGCCTGACTGAGAACGCGATTCGTGTAGCCTGCGAAATCAGATTCAAGCCCGCGATGAAGGCGGGCCAGCCCGTGGCGCAGTGGCTGAGCGTTCAATACGCATTCCGCCTCGCCGATTCCTCAATCTTTGGACCTTAAAAATATGAGACGTTTAATTGTTCCCGTTGCGATTAGCCTCTGTCTTCTCCTCGCAGTTTCTCAGCAACCAGTGATCGCGAAAGATTCGTGGATCAGTGTGCGCACGAAAAATTTCTACCTGATCGGAAACGCTGGTGAGAAAGACATCAGGAAAGTTGGATTGAAACTCGAGCAGTTTCGCGAAGTCTTTACGCGACTGTTTCCGAACATGAGATTCAACACGCCCGTGCCGACTACTGTTGTCGTTTTCAAGAGCGACTCGTCGTATGCGCCCTTCAAGCCTAACGCAAATACCGCGGGATACTTCCAGGCAGGGCCCGACGTCAACTACATCACACTCACAACCGAAGTGCGCGGCCAGCAGGATCCGTTCTCCGTGATCTTTCACGAATATACTCACCTGCTCGTCGAAAACACTTTCGCAGACGCCCCGCTCTGGTTCAATGAAGGCCTGGCGGAGTACTACAGCACGTTCACCATCACCGACGATCAAAAGGTAAGGCTCGGAACGCCAATCGGTAGTCACGTCTTCCTGCTGCGCCAAAGCAAGATGCTGCCGTTCCGGACGTTGTTTGAAGTTGATTACAAATCACCGCACTACAACGAGACCAACAAGCAGGGCATCTTCTACGCGCAGTCGTGGGCGCTGATGCACTACCTGATCATCGGCAAAGCCGGAAAGGTCGAGCAGCTCGGAAAATTCATGGAACTGATCACGGCGAAGACACCGCTGGAACAAGCGTTTCAACAGGCATTCGGAACGCCGTTCGAAGTGATGGAAAAAGAGCTGCGCGATTACGTGAAGAAGGATCGTTACAACGTGCTCGACGGTCACTTCGAAAACAAACTTGAGCTTGACACTACTAACCAGGCCGCTCCGTTAACAGAAGCGGAAGCTCAGGCCTATCTCGGCGATCTACTCGCTCACAGCAGACGCAAGGACGCTTACACATATCTCGAAAAGGCGTTGAAACTCGATCCCAATCTGGGGATGGCCCATGCTTCGCTCGGAATGTTGTACTTCTATGAAGGCAAAGTGAAAGAGGCGCATGCGAGTCTCGAGCGCGCGGTGGCGGCAAACTCGCCGAATTATCTTGCGCATTACTATTACGCGTTCACGCTCAGCCGTAGCAATCCTGACGGTAACGGATTCGCTCCGGAAGTCGCCGCCAAGATCCGCGAGCACTTGCAGAAGGCAATCGCGCTACGGCCGGATTATCCCGAGTCGTACAATCTCCTCGCGTTTGTGAGTGTTGTCACGGGCCAGGGAATTGATGAGGCGATCACGTCGATGAAGAAGGTGTTGAGTATCTCGCCGGGTCGTCATGATTTCATGAACATGCTGGCGCAGCTTTACATGCGTAAGCAGGACTTCAAGTCGGCGCGTGGTCTGCTCGAACAGGTAGTGAAATCGAATGTGAGTGAAGAAGAGCGAAAGCACGCTGAACAACTGCTGGACGGGATCGTCACTTATGAAAGTGCGATGGCCCAGATTGAAGAGACGAAGAAACGCGGCGGCGACGTGAGAGTTGAGATGGCTCAAAGCGCACCGGAACAGCCTGCGGATCCGTCGTCTTACCTGCGTGAAGTGTTGCGCGTGCCGAAGGACGGCGAGACGCAGTTGCAGGGAACGCTCGTGAAGATCGAGTGTGGGGCGAAGGGGATCGTGTTCGTGGTGCGGAGCGGAACTGAACTGCTGCGACTGGTAACGAAAACCTTCGACGACATTGAGATAACCACCTACGATCCGAAAATTGGTGGCGAAATCACCTGTGGCCCACGCAAACCCGAAAGCGTGGTAGTCGTATGTTTCATACCGAACACTAAGGTGTTGAAATCAGTCGAGTTCGTACCCGCTGACTTCAAACTTAAGTAGCAAAACCCGATGCAAGAAAAACAATAAGGAGACTCCCATGGATTTTGACCAGCTTAAACACTCAGAGCTGACGCAAAGCTACCGATCCGGGGTGAGATGGTTCTTCTGGATCGCCGGCCTCACCCTTGTTACTTCGCTCATTGCTCTTTTCGGCGGAGGGATCAGGTTTTTGCTAAGCCTGGGTCTCACGCAATTCATCGACGCCATCGCTGCGGTACTCGCCAAGGATCTCGGCGGCGCGGTCCAGGTTGTGGCCCTGATCCTCGATATTGTCGCGGCTGGTGTTTTCGCTCTCTTCGGCTACCTCGCCGGCAAGAGATTTCTATGGGCTTACATCCTGGGAATGGTAGTTTTCCTTTTGGATGGACTACTGTCGCTCGCATTCCAGGATGTGGTCGGCGTCCTCGCCCACGTGGTGGTGCTGTTTTTCCTCGTCCGCGGATATCTGGCTGGCCGCGAGATGGTGAGCCTTGAAAAGACGATGGCCGCAGAGGCCGCCGCCGCAGCGCAACCGGAACCAGCGATCTAATTGACGTTCTTCATCCACAGATTACACAGATTCTGGGTAATCAATCTGCGTAATCTGTGATCATCCTTGCGGACAACGGCTCAAACTTTTTCATCAGCGGCGCCCCCGACCCCTCGTTGGAACGACAACGATCTCAACACGTTGAAGCAGATCAAAGGATCAAACTTCGAAGTGATCAAGATGGAAAATATTGTCACAAAGTAACTTCTCTACCGCTGTGCTTCGGTAGCGGTGTTCTTACGCCCGCCATTCAACTGCTTCATCAACTCATCCACCGCAGCCTCGAGTTGACGATCGCGTCCGGCAAGCGCGTCTTCGGGTTTGATATCAACCAGCAGATCGGGCTGAACACCGTAATTTTCCATGTTCGTATGCTTGGCATCAGCGAGATACACACCGACGCCCGGTGTTCGCACAGTCGATCCATCGATCAAACTGTAACTGCCCGTGCCGATGACCGCACCCATCGTCGGCGTGCCGATCACCTTACCGAGGCCAAGCGCACGGAACCCCGCCGGAAACATCTCCGCATTCGAAGCCGAACGCCAGTTTTGCAGCACGACCTTCGGTCCGAAGAATCCCGCAAACGGCCGGCTCGTCGCTTCGGTGCCACGCGGCTGCCAAACCTGATACTGCCGTTGGACCAGGATCGCGAGTAGCTCCTGTTCGATGTTGCCGCCACCATTCCAGCGCTGATCGATGATCATCGCTTCCTTGTTGCGATACTCGCGCAGCTCTTTCTCGAAACGTCGCAGCGACGGTGGATTCATCGCCTGAATGTGCAGATAGCCGATGCGTCCACCCGACAACTCATCAACTTTCTTGCGACGCTCCTTCACCCAACGCTCGTAGCGCAACTGGCTGTAAGCGTTTGTCGAAATCGCTTCGATGCGCGTGTTCCATGCACCAGCTTCAGCCGGTGTCGAGTTGAACGTAACGTTCACTTTGCGATTGAGACGCGAGTTCAGAAGTGACCAGTATTCGTCGCCCGCTGTGACTGGCTTGCCGTCGATCGCGAGCAGGTAATCGCCGACTTTCACTTTCACCCAGTCTTTATCGGCTGGGCCATCTTCGTAGATATACGCGACGCGATACCGACCGGCGGCCTTGTCAGACTCCAACTCCATGCCGAGGTGCGACGTGTTGACACCACCCGCGCCTGGACCACGTGGCGGCGGCGCAGCGCCCGTGTGTGACGCGTTCAGCTCACCAATCATCTCGTTGATGATGTTGAGCAGTTCCTGTCGATCGCCGACGAAGTCGACGAGCGGTCGATACTTCGCGCGCGCAGCGTCCCAATCCATGCCGTGCATCTTCGGATCGTAGAAACGATACTTCATCGTGCGCCAGCCATCGTCGAACATCTCGGCCCACTCGGCCGGACGATCGATACGAACACGCACGTTGAAGTTGATGCGACGACGACCGGCTTCACGACCCGCACCTGCTGCCGCTGCTGCTGCGCCAGGTCCCGCGGCTGCCGCGAGTGGCACTGAGTAAATGCCATCGCGCTCGCGGAAAAAGAGCGTGCGGCCATCGCGCGAGATCGCGAGATCGCCGAATCCACCACCGAAACCGCCTCCACCGCCTGGTCCACCACCCACAGCGTCTTGCGGCGGCTGGCCTGCCGTGATTCGCGTTAGGCGACGCCCGTCTTCCTGAATCGAATAGATTACGGGGATACTCGCAATGCCCGCCGGCTCACTCGTCACGAAGACGATCGTGCGGCTGTCTGGCGTGAGCACGAAGTTCGAAACCGGGAACGGCATGCGCGTCACTTGTCGCGTACGACGCTTCAGACCATCCCAATCCATCTTAATTTCTCTTGGCGGACGATTAGCTTGCGGTCTTGGTCTCGGAGCCGGTGCTTCACCTTCTTCACCGGCGGCGGCCGCTGGCGGCTGCGGCGGAGCTTGCGCCTCTCGCTCCTCGGCATCGTCCGGATCGCGTTCCTGCTTCTCCAGCCAAACCGAATGGACTTGAACTGACGGCGTGTTGTTGCCGGTAGGTTCAAGACGCAGGAAATAGAGCTTGCGACCGTCCGGCGAAAA
>DATFDT010000217.1:0-29012 GCA_035251975.1 Pyrinomonadaceae bacterium
ATATAGCTCGCCGTAGTGTTGAGCCAGCTACCTACTCGGGTGGGATTACCACGTGTTTTTTTACTGGCATTGTAGCCCGAATCATGCTGGCTTACCGAACTGTAGCTGATAAGGTCGGCATGATTAGTATCGTTGACATAAACATCGTATTCAGTAGCAGTTTGTGCTCTCTGATTGCCATTTCCGTCATAAACGGTTTGTGTCTCCGGCAAGGACAACAAGTGAATCGAATCGTCAGTTTGGTAATTGAAGCCGATGTTGGTTGAGACGTAACTGGTTACAGTGCGACGTTTCAAAGTTTGATCGAAGTCGTATTCCTTAACTTCCGTCGGATTGTTGTACTGATCATAGAACGTCTCTACTTTGCTCATCAGGCCGGTCTCGAGGTAGCCGCGTTGCTGATTTACTCGGTTGTCGTTTGCGGGCTGCTGCTGCTGATAACTCGACCAGGACACAGGCGCGCGCTGCGACCAATCTTTTTCGACGGCAGACAGTACGGCCGTGCCGTCGGCGTTGCGAGTTTCCGTGCGCCATTCGAGTCCGGTGGTCCAAAGAGTGTAGTACGTGCCGTCGTGGAATCCTTGCCCTCCAATATGATCCGTGTAACGACCACTTGGTTTGAAAAAATGACGTTGATTAAGCAGGACTTCTCCTGCCGGCGACAGGCCGGTAACAAAGGCCTCGGACGCCGTATAGAAGTAATTCCAGGTTGCGAGGGGTGTGCTTCCGTCAAAAATTCTCCGCTGGATAAGCGTTCGATCGACCTCTCCGACCTCGGTGTGAAAACCCCCGCCAATTTCCCACGCGTCAGAGTTACCGGCCGGGAGAGTGCCCTCGTCGTAGTCGTACCAAACCCTTCCTCCAGTTGGTAGCTGCGCCTCTGCAACCTCGCCGAACAGGTTGTACTTGAAACGAAGCGAACGCTGGTCTGGGAGGACGACTTCCGTCACGACCTGCTGGTCATCGATCCGTTGCAGAAATTCTCCATACGAGTGCGGGAAAAGTAACACCGGAGAGGAGCCCGGACACCAGCTTGAATAACCTTTGCTTAACGGATCGTAAGTTCCATTGCACACGGCTGACGGCGTAGGCACGTCGCTCCGGTAGTTATCGCGCATCGCAGTTCGCTTCACCTTGATGTAGTGATTGCCGGTATAACCGGGAACAGTTACGAGCAGGGCAAGAGTGACGCTGGGATTCTCAGGATCGGCGACAAAGCTTTCGATCTTCGTAATTCTTCCGAGTTGGTCCTTATATTCGATCTTCTGCGGTGAAGCAGTGTAGTCAATGTTAATTCGGTTGCCGTTTCGATCAGTGATGGATTCGCACCGCGGGCCATTGAACCGGTAGCGAGTACCGTCAGCGGTGATAACAACGCCGCTGAAATCACCGAACCGTTCGGCTCCAGCATTGTCGATATCACTGATGTAGATTGTTCCCGATCCGTCAGTTGCGTGCCAACGTTTGCCTCTGCTGGCAGGAATCCCGCCGCAGTTAATCGGCAGTGGCGCGCCATCGTATATGTCATCGCGAAACTCTATCTCACCTCTGTCCGGCAGCATCACCGTAAGCTTTGGGACGATGTGGGTATAACACCCGGCATTCGGGCTGCCCGGTGGAAGCTTGTTGATCAGCACGATTCGATTAAAGATCGTTGGCGCAGCGCCGACGGTCCATCCCGGCCCGACACGTTGAAAGAAGTCCGACCAGCTGTCCCCCTGGGTGTAATCGGCATAAGCGGCTTGAAACGGTTGCGACTGATTGTCGAGTGCCGTATCCAGGCTCGCTGACCAGACCTTACTGCTGTAATTCAGTGTCAACGGTATGGAGAACCCGCGTCCCCCGATCGTGGCCAACGGAATCTTAAAATTCAAAGCGCCATTGCTAAGATTCACCGATCCGATTTCAGTGGAGCTGTAACTCCCGAGAGATGAGACACCAGCCGCATGTTGCGGAGGAGTTCCTTTATCGTACTGCGACTGCTCCTGTCCAAACGTCAACGATGAAAAGCTGAGAAGCAAAATAAAAATCAGAAAGCACGTGCGGGTAAGATAGTGTGGGGTCGTGAGCATCGGGTTCCTTTACAAGCGGCGATTGAGGGAACGACAGTTTCCGATAAACCGTCGACGCGGATTATGGATTAACGATCAATATGCTCTGGATTTCGGATCGTTCACGCGAAAACACGCGATAGCGTCCCGCGGTGAGTCGCACCTCTCCTCGAGTCCGCCAACGGTCACTTGGAAAGTTTATTTCCCCTACTTTCTCTGCGTTTCCGGTGATGCGTTGGACCACAAAACCGCTATTCTTTCCGGTGCGATCATCAAAGGCAATTGCCACACGGCCGGCATCAATCTGCAGTTCATGCGGATACATGCCGACGTCATAAACGGTGAAGCGAATATTCTTCAACGGCTCGTTTGGAGTTTGGGGTAACGCCTGCGTGGTTGCTTCACTGGACTTTGCCCAATGGAGCGCGCTCGACGTTGGTCCAAAGCTAAACAGAGCAATCGTCGCCAATGCGACCATAGCTGTTAAGAGGAAACGTGGTTTTAGCATAGCCAATGAGCCTCGTTGACCAGGGGTTGCATAACAAAGCCAGCACAGCAATGAGCGAGAGCAGCGTTCCTCGATCTAGCCTGGTGGTGTCTTTCCTTGCGTGGGGTAGCGGGAGACGCTACTCGAGCGAGCGCCAGCACCTGGGCCGGACAAGAGGAGAAAGAGGGGTGCATCCTACACCAAGGAAATTGATCAGTCAAAGAGATCGTCGCCATGACATGGACCACGCGCGACGGAGACCAAAACGACTGGCAGAGAAACTGCTACAGATTCGCAAGGCGCTGGGGTTTGTCCCAACATGAAATGGCCGGGTGACTTTAGGTTTGAAAAATTTGGTGACGTCGATGCGAAAATTAAAGATGGACCATCAACGATCGAATGCCTAAAACCATCAGGGCATATGCCGGTGTCCATGTTTTCGCCTCACCCGCATCTGAACGCCCGTCAGAATCTTCAAGCTTATCGAGTTCTAACTCTCATGTATTGGCTTGCTGCGGATCCACCGGTTCAGTAACCTGTGAGTCATGGCACGTGGGTGGGAAAGCAAGGCGGTTGCCGATCAGATCGAGGAGGGGGAATCACGCCGGCAGGACGCTTCTAAATCGGCGCCCTCACCAGAACAACGAAAGCTTAACGAGCAACTCGAATCACTGAAGCTTTCCAGGTCTAGATTGCTTCAACAACTCGAGCGCGCCAAGCATCCCGCACATCGCGACGTTCTGCTCAACGGCCTGAAAGCGGTGGAGAAAGAAATCGACGAAGTTATCACATCAATCCAGCCTCAACGCCAATGATCTGCTCGTTCTTTGAATCGTCGCGCCTCAACGGATTGTTCGGAAGTGCGCCTCACAGACATAACAAACGGCGTCGCGCCCCGCGTTTGGACAGTTGCTGCCAGTCTGGATTGGGAGTTGGCGTTTTCCGGATCATCACTGCTTGATATCGGTCACTTTCTTCGTTACGAACGCGACGACACGCCGTTACGCGAACCATACTTCTCACGCGCATTCGTTGAGCACGGCGGACATTTGCCTGATAACTGGAGGCCGGTTGTGAAACGGATCGATCTCACAGGACTCGTCGAATGTCTCACTCACGATGAATTGCCGAGCGACGTTGAAGCCGAGCTTTTTGCACTCATCAACGCCACGCTTGCGACGCAATGAGAGCCGTTCGCAACCAACAAATTTTTTTTGTTGACTATCGGCTGGACCAGGACTAGGATGGGGCGCATCTTCCCACTCGCACTTTCCCCCGTTTGCGATTTTCTTAATCAACTGCGTGTTTGACTCCTTGCCCAAAGGTCGGCCCGCTAGTTGAAAAACAGATAAGCCCAACACACACGAACCAGGGGTAGATTTTTAGGCCCGATGCAGTCGTCTGAAGACTGCGTGCCCAGGAATAACTAATTGATTCCTGGGGGGCGTTGGAGTCTGCAAATCACAAGACAGATTGCTTCGCGGAACTTCGGAGGAGTGTGGAACTATGCGTGCGTTGAAACAGAAACTCTCTTTGGTATTGTTGATTGCGATTTCTTCAATCGGTGCCGCTGCGTTTGCTATTAACCGCGCGTACACACACGTGAGCAACAATAGCCCTGCGGCCAGCAGCGTTGCGACGGGGCAAAAATCAAGTTTGTTAGCGTTGCCGATCGCGCTGCGAATGAATGGTTTTCTCCCGGAGGACATGACACATCCCGCTGGTGAGTACTTCCTCTCGGTTACCAACCTTACCGGCCTTCCCGAGCTTACTTTCAGTCTCAATCGCGAGAACGGTGAGCAAGTGCATAAGGCCAAGGTTCCGAAAGAAAAACGCACGTGGCGCCAACACATTCGCTTGACGCCGGGTGACTATGTATTGACCGTGATGGACCATCCGGAATGGTCCTGTCGCATCACGATCACAGCTCAATAAATGTCGATCCGGAGACCTGAACCCCCCTATCAAACGTTGGGAGCCGTCATCATGAAATTCATGCCATCCTTGCGACTCATTCAACTTGCCAAAACGTTTGGCCTGCTTATCTTCACGTTATTGTTATCCAGTAATCCGGCCAACGCCCAATACGGAGGGACACCACTGGCCCAATCGCCGGGATCGCCGGTGGGCTCATACCCGTTGAGTGACATCGATACAGTAAATCTGTTCAACGGCCGTGTCAGCGTGCGTATGCCGGTATTGACAGCGCAGGGCCGTGGTGGCGCCGCCGGGCAGATAACGTTCAATTGGAGTTCTCCTGCCAATTATCATATCCGCACCGACATAGATCCCAATAATTTTAGCCAAATCAACTACGTGGAACCGGGAGGCGGTGGCGCCTTTAGCGTGGATGGTCTCAGCACGGGCTTTGCCCAGGTGTATGGAGTTCAATCCGGCAGCCAAATCACTTTTCACTGTTGGATGGGCGACTATTACACGTATCAGAAAACTTTGACGCGAATGTATTTTGTCGAACCCGACGGCACCGAACACGAGATGCGCGATGTTCAAACCGGGGGGCAGGCATTTTCTGTTCCGGTTTGTTCCCTCAATGGCACCTCGCGAGGAAAAGTGTTTGTAAGCACTGACGGAAGCGGCGCGACATTCATAGCTGATCAGCCAGTTGTCGACTATGTATATGCCGGGGGAGATTTTCCTATTATCGCTCCAGCAGGCTATCTGTTGTTAAGTAACGGCACGCGTTATCGTGTTAACGACGGGGCGATAATGCGGGACCATAATGGCAATCTACTGACTGGAACGTATGACATTAATTTGCCTGTCTTTCAATACAAGATCAAAGATTCACTTAATCGACAGATTGTCCAGGACTTCAACACAGCCTGCGCCCCGCAGGTCGGTGGCAACTGTCAAAAGCTTTCCTATAGCGGCTTCAACGGCTCTCCAAGAGCGGTCTATCTCACCTACGGCAATCCGATACGATTGATTCTCCCGAACAATCTCGAGTACAAATTCCATAACAATGAATATGGCGACTTAATGCGTATTGAGTTACCAACCGGCGGCTCGATCGAGTACGACTATGGTCCTGGTATCGATGGTCCCCAGCCTGACCCTTACGCCTGGATCCAGGGTCTCCAGGGAGCAATACCGGGAACATATCCACTCGGGCTTGGCCCAGGTGTGATCTATCGACGAGTGACGGAACGCCGCGTTTATAAAGAAGGGCATGTTCTTGAAAGCCGGCAGACGTTCAGCAAACCTGAATACTATGACGGCAGCAATTACACTCCTGCCAATCTGGGATATGTCGATAAGAAGCAATACGATGCCAATGGCAATCTTCTGAGTACCGAGCGGCATTTCTTCTTCGGCGCCGCAAGTAACTCCTTCTCCGTTGGTCCAATCGATTATCCGTCCTGGAAAGAAGGACGTGAATATCATTCTGAGTTCTACAACCAAAGCGGAGCTCTCGTCAGACAAACAAACATGACCTGGGAACAACGCGCTGCAGTGCCGTGGTGGGGTGGTGGGGCCGACTCCGCGCCGCAAAATGATCCGCGTCTTTCGCAATCAGTGACGGTACTGGAAAATGGCCAAAGCACTACTACCACGAACGGCTACGATCCGACTGTTCCTTACAATAGTCTTACCGATGTTTACACTTATGACTATGGCGGCGGACTGCTGCGTCACATCCAGACGAGCTACGTCAAAACTCTGAACGGCACTGCCTACAATGGAGTAAATATTACGAATCCTAACTCGCCGTACATGAGAGAACTGGCTTCACAAGTATCAGTATTTGACGGCGGCGGCGGTGAACGAAGCCGGACGTCATTCGAATATGACAACTACGCGGTGGACGCCAATCATGCTGCACTTGTGTCGCGCAGTGGTATTAGCGGACTCGATGCGTCATTCAGCTCTTCGTATGCTTTCCGTGGCAATGTCACTAAAGTCACCGGCTTCCTGTTCACGAACGGCGTTGTTACTGGTTCGGTAGCGAGCTATTCGCAATATGACGTGGCCGGCAATGTCGTTAAAGCAATCGACGGCCGCGGTTACGCTTCGACAATTGCTTATACTGACGTATTTGGAGCTCCCAACGGCGATGCGCGCATAAACAGCGCCCCACTCGAGCTCTCATCCGTCGGACAAATGAGTTACGCATTCCCCACTTCGGCAACGAATGCGTTGACTCAGACGGCGTATGTTCAATTCGATTACTATCTCGGGCAACCAGTAGATATTGAGGACCCTAATGGCGTGACCAAGAGCGCCGCGTTCAACGATCCGTTGGATAGACCTACCCAATTGATTCAAGCTGCAAATCAGAGTACCACGGTCAAGAGTCAGACAAGCTTTAGTTATAACGACACTACTCGGACCGTCACTTCGACCAGTGACCTGTCTAGCTTTAACGACCCGAACCCGCTGAAAGCTGAGACGGTTTACGATTCGCTGGGACGCGTCATCGAAAACCGCGAATATGAAGGTGGAACTAATTACACCGCTACTCAAACTCAGTACGACGCTCTCGGTCGCCCGTACAAGAACTCCCGTCCGTTTCGCCCCTGGCAAGGTGAAAGCCCTGTTTGGACCACCTCGGCGTTTGATGCACTGGGACGCGTGATTTCTATCACGAGTCCTGACAACGCAGTTGGGAGCACGAGCTATAGCGGCAACACTTTCACGATAACTGATCCGGCGGGCAAAGCCAGGAAGAGTGTTACGGATGCGTTGGGAAGACTGACTGCAGTCTATGAAGATCCGAACGGGGTCAATTACCAAACCAGCTATGCCTATGACTGCCTCGATAACCTCACTATAGTTACGCAGGGAGTGCAAACCCGCACCTTTGGTTATGACTCTCTGAGGCATCTTACTTCCGCGACCAATCCGGAAAGTGGAACTACCTCCTATCAATACGATGCGAACGGTAATATGACGCAGAGGACTGACGCGCGCGGAGTGGTGTCGACTTACGTCTTCGACGCGCTGAATCGCAACACGTCAATCGATTATTCAGACGCAACTCCGGATGTTTTCAGGCAATATGATCTCGCCCTCAAAGGCATCGGTCGCATTAATCAGGTATGGCAATCAGGAACGAAGACGTCGGCTACTAACATTGATTCTTACGACGCGATCGGCAGACCGTTGATTCAGCGGCAGCGTTACGAGACAAGTGGCGTATGGAGCGCTTCGTATCAAATAACGCAAGCCTACAATCAAGGCGGTCGCGTCACGTCGCGTACATATCCTTCCGGACATACAGTTTCTTACTCTTACGATAGTGCCGGACGCACCAGCGGTTTTACCGGCAATCTCGGCGATGGGACCAATCGCAACTACGCTACCGGCATTACGTATTCGTCGTCAGGCGAGCTTGCCAGGGAAACATTTGGAACCAACATCCCGCTTTACCGCAAAATGTTCTACAACATTCGCGGACAGCTATTCGATACGCGGCTCAGCAGTGTGAACGACCTGTGGGACTGGAACCGTGGCCGCTTGATTCTTTATTACAGCAGTAATCACATTTGGGGGCAGAGCGGCACTGACAACAATGGCAACGTGCGCTTTGCGGAAACATGGATCCCACCTGAGAACGCGACTCTGGACCAGGCAGACACTCTTATCGAAGACGTTTACAGCTACGACAGTTTGAATCGCTTAACCAGCGTCCAGGAACAGCAAACGAGCGTCGCCGGTGGATGGGGCAACTGGCAACAGCAATTTCGCCAGCAATACGCTCTCGACCGGTATGGCAATCGCACCATCGATGCGGCGCAAACCTGGGGTACGGGAATTAACAACAAGCAGTTCACAGTTTCTACTGCCAACAACAGGCTTGGAGTACCTGTCGGTCAAACAGGAGCGATGGCCTATGACAATGTGGGAAACCTTACCAATGACACCTACACCGGAGTCGGCGCCCGCACCTACGATGCGGAGAACCGGATGATTACTGCGGCTGATAATACCGGTCAGGTCAGTCTGTACTCGTACAACGCAGACGGCCAACGTGTCAGGAGGCAAGTGGCCTCAAGTCAGGAAGAGTGGCAGATCTACGGCATGGATGGAGAATTACTGGCAGAATACGCAGCCGGGGCGTCAACCTCAGCACCGGAAAAAGAATATGGCTATCGTGGCGGAGAGTTGCTGGTTACTGCGAGTGGCCGTTTCAACGTAGCGGCAGCAGCGGCAGGCGCAGTCGCAACCGCATCCACCGCGCATACCTGTTGCGGTTTTTCAACAACTGGCGCGATCAACGGAAACAATCGTGGTCCATGGGGCAATGGTGAAGGCTGGAATGATGCGACACCAGACTCAGTACCCGATTGGATTCAGGTAGATTTCGCCGGCAGCAAAACAATCGACGAGATCAATGTCTTCAGTCTGCACGACAATTACACTCAGCAAAACACGCCGACTGAAACACAGACCTTCACGCTCTATGGCTTGCTGTCATTTGACGTGCAGTATTGGAATGGGAGCAGTTGGGTAACTGTGCCGGGCGGTAGCGTGACTGGAAATAACAAAGTGTGGCGTAAGTTTACTTTCGCGCCGCTCACAACGAGCAAGATTCGTGTGTGGATCAATGCTGTGCCTGATTCGTGGAGTCGTGTGGTGGAAATCCAGGCCTTCGGAACTTCAGCAGGCGGCGAAAAAATCCAGTGGCTGGTTACAGATCATCTTGGCACCCCACGGATGGTTGTTGATCAGACCGGTAGTCTGGCAAATATAAAGCGTCACGATTATCTGCCGTTTGGCGAGGAGTTGTTTACCGGCAGGAGCGCGGCCAAGGGTTATCTGATGGATGATGGCGTCCGCCAACAGTTCACCCAATACGAGCGGGACAATGAAACCGACCTGGACTATGCCCAGGCGCGGTACTATGCGAACGTACAAGGAAGATTTACGAGTGCTGATTCATATTCAATCTTTTTCGAGATGGAAAGAGGGCGAGGCGCACGGGAACGAGCGAAGATACTAAATTCTTACGCTTCAGAACCGCAGAATTGGAATCGCTACAGCTACTGCATCAATGATCCGGTAAATCTTATTGATCCGACGGGTTTGATTTGGTTGACGAAGGACAATGAGAATTACCAATGGGTTGATGACGATCGGTATCGGAAAGAAGATTGGGAAGGATATACCGAGGTTGAAGCTGGTACGATAGCTTACTTTGGTGAAGGCTGGGGCGGTTACGCGGACAAGTACAAGGGGCTCATGGGGAGCTACGTTTCGCTCAATGCAGACGGAAGTCTAAGTTCTGCCGGGGCAGCTCCTGACGATCAACCTTCGTCTTCAGGTTACATTGACATCAATATCTCCTTTGGCACGCCTTACTTCATCGGCCCTACCGGAGGCGTGATGTTTGATCGGAATGGCTGGTATCCTTATATCGGCGGAGGCTTTATGAACCCTGGTTTGAGCGGTTCGGTAACGGGTAGCAATGATAGTGTATCGGGAGGCTTTAACGCGGAGCTACAGGGTGGCTATGGACCGTTATATGGTTCAGTGGGCACGGATCAGGAAGGAAATACTTTTCTCACACATGGGGCGGGTTATGGAGTTTCTGCTACAGCCTACTATGTCTTCGGCGCGCCCCATCCGCGTCCCGGTCCACACAAGCCGATGAACAACGATTCCCGGAACTCAAATTCAAATTCGAACAGGAGGCCGACGGAGACACCCGGAAGGTCAAATTGCGCGTGCAATCGTAATTGAATAAATTTGGGTTTGGTGTTGGCTAAAAATGATTACTATTTTGGCGATTGGTTTTTTTGCCGCCGTACTACTTGCAGCGTTCTTAATGTTCGACCGACTCGTTCGGTTAGAGTATCAGTCCTACAGAAGAAACTGGGAGGCAGATGGCCAGCCTCACGGTTTCTTCTGGGTTCCACCGGAGGTTAAGAGATTGGGAGGCTGGGCGGTAAGCTTTCGCAGTGACTTTGCTTCCAAGCGATGTTCGTATGTTTGGTTGTTTTCAACTCCCGACTGGGTGCGAAGAGATGAAAAGGCGAAGCAGCTACTGAACTGGTTACGGGTACTGGTTATTGTGTGGAATATGAGCATATTGCTGAGCGCCGTTTTCGCTTTCTCACACTTGCTTAAATAGCTCAGCGGCTCTCTGCGTATCTCTGCGCCCTCTGCGTTTGAGTTGCCGTTTTAACCCAGAAAATCACCTCCAAATAGCCTGACAGTTACAGCAACTTGCATTCGAGTAGATCAATTCCCGGAGTGTGACTATATTTGTCTCCATTCACCGGGTTCCCAAAATTCTGTCTCTTGCGTGGGCCAGTAGAGCAGATGGCAAGGAACCGAAGAGGTAGAAACGCATGCCTAATTTCATACAAAATTTGCGCGCCGCTGTGAATCGTGTCAGAGAAACTGTCTTCCGTGGTCTATTTAGAGCCCGGTTCCGGTATGACGTCTTTATCTCTTATTCACACAGCGACGCCAAAGAGTACGCTTTCAATCTAAAGCAGCAACTCAGCAACCTCGATTTTTCGTGTTTTATCGACAAGGAGGAGGCGCCGCCGGGGCTGTCTCTTGGTCCCGCTCTCGAGAAGGCGCTGAAGCGGAGTGCGGTGCTTGTGCTACTGGCCACCGAGCGCGCACTCACGCGTCCTTATATCCATCAGGAATTCGAGACATTCGTCGCGGCTGGACGAAAGATAATTCCCATCAACATTTCGGATGCCCTCACGAAGAACAACGAAGCGGCATTGACGACTGCGCCCTGGAAAATCATCAAAGAACAAAAACTTATCTGGATCGACGAAGCCGCAGACGCTTTCGCCAAACAACAACCATCGCCACCAATCGCAGATGGTATCGACAAGCTCTTCAAGTACACACGCCGAAACGTTCGTGTGCGAACGGAGATCATCGGCACTGCTGTACTCGTGTTGCTCGCAGCTTTCGGCGCCGGGTTTGTGATCAAAGGTCAGGCAGCGGAGGTCGTGAAGCAGGCCTCGCTGGCGGAAATCGCAAGGCAAAAGACACAGGAACAACAAGCAATCGCAGCCGAAGCTAAAAAGAACGCGGATCAGCAGTTGGTATTAGCGGACGAGGCCAGGAAGACAGCCGCAGAGCAAAGACGGCTTGCTGACGAAGCGCGCGACGAGGCTACACGCCAACAACAGCTCGCGAAAGAAGCTACCGCGGAAGCTACGAAGCAACAACTCCTCGCCGGAAAAGCAACACTCGAAGCGCAACGGCAACAAGCAATCGCTGAACAACAACTCCAACGCAGCCGGAACCTGCTTTACGACTCAGACATCAATCTCGCACAGCGCGCGCAAGAGCGCGGAGACATGTCGCAGCTCAAAGAGTTCCTCAGTAACCACGTACCTAAAGACCAAAGCGATCTGCGTGGCTTTGAATGGTTCTACTACTGGCGCCTCGCTGACTACAAACCCGAAAACCTTGGACCAGTAGACGACGTCGGCCGGATCGAGATTTCTCAGGATGGAAAAGTATTGGCAGCGGTGAGCAACAGCTCGAACGGACAACTGAAGATATGGCAACTCAGTGGTCCACGAGAGCCAGTGGAAATAAAAGCACATCGCGATCGCATCACAGGTCTGGCCATCTCCTGGGACGGCGCCACAGTGGCAACCGCGAGTGCAGATGCGACGATTAAGATCTGGGACATTCGCGCTCAGAATCCGAAGCTGATCAAGATGTTGCGAAACGATCGCGTTGGTGTCGGTTCGGTTGTGTTTTCACGCGACGGCAAGAAGCTGGTGAGCGAAGCCTACAATAACACCGTGAGGCTTTGGGATCTCGAAACAGAAAAGCTCTTGATGACTTCCAAACCTTATGCAAATGCCGTCTCTCATCCCGCGATCTCACCGGACGGCAACACATTGGTTACGTATGAAGACAAGACTCTAAAACTACAAAGTGCGAACCCACCGTTTCATATAATCGATCAGTTTCCGACGAACGAACAGATCTTCTGTGTCTCGTTCTCTGCCGATGGCAAACAACTGATCGCAGGCGTCTCTGGCAAAGTCAGAATCATGGACTGGCCTGATTATAGAAACGTCCGCTTAGTCGATGTGACCGGAAGTGCCTGTCCGATCGCTCTCTCTGGAGATGCGTCGACCATGACCACTCTGGACAGCGGCAAAATTTATTTATGGAACGTTCTACCGTGGGCTCCGCTTGGCAGCTTCAATGTGGACGGCTTGCTCTCGGCGGTGAACCTAACTCCTGATGGCAAACGAATCGCTGTCAGAAGAAGCTCCGACGTCATGTTGTGGGATGTTCGCGGCGTGCAGGAACAGGCGACGATCCACGTACCGAAAGGTGTGGACCAAATGGCTTTCTCAAGCTCAGGAAAGATGTTCGCAGTGTTGGGAGATAAAACCGTTAGTCTTTGGGACGCTGAAACACGCAAGGAATTACCGCGGCTAAACGAAACGCAATATGGCGCCATGTCGATTGCGCTTTCGCGCGGCGGCAGGGTCGCGACTGGTTATGACGACGGGAACGTGAAGCTTTGGAACATGGAAACGCGCGAGCCATCGTCTGTCTTCAAGCTATGCGATAAGGAGGTCCTCGCTTTATCGTTTTCACCCGACGAGCAAACATTGGCGGCTGGCTGCTCGGATGGAAAAATTCAACTGTGGAACACGCAAACTCAAAAGCCGGCAATTACACTCAACGGACATTCTGGTCCAGTGCGTTCCCTTGTCTTCTCATCAGACGATAAGCTTGCGAGCGCCAGCGAAGATAAGACGGTGAGAGTCTGGGATGGAACTACGGGTCAGCAACTGTGGATGAGCGATGCTCACAAAGATGGGATTCTAGCGGTGGCTTTCTCAAGCGACGCAAAGAAGCTCGCCAGCGCAAGTAAAGACAAAACGGTAAAGCTTTGGGACGTGAGCACGGCGCGCGAGTTAGTGTCGCTTGTTGGGCACAAGTTTGAAGTCTCGGCTGTTGCCTTTTCTCCAGACGGCAAGACCGTCGCGACAGGTGGCGAAGACAAAACTATAAAACTCTGGGATCCAAACACCGGCCAGGAACGGGCCACCTTCACACAGCACGACTCGCGCGTAGCAGCAGTCGCCTTCTCACCAGACGGACGGACACTCGCGACAGGGAGTTGGGACAGAACGGTGAAGCTCTGGTTCGCTGCAACGGATGAAGAAGTGAAAGCGGCAGCGCAAAGAAAACCGTAATGGAATTCAAATAGCGCACTACCCTGTCAGTGGGTGGTCTCTATTCGAGATTCTTCTCTGTGCACCTCTGTGTCCTCTGTGCCTCTGTGGTGGTATTTACCAGGAATTACTAAACCACAGAGGCACAGAGAACCCAGAGGTTGCACAGAGAAATCCAAAGACACTACCTGTCAGTGCATTTTATTGACGCCCCACAACCCTCCTGATAAAATGCGCCGCGTTTTAAGTAAGCTAACACCTAAGGGCGCAACGAGTTTCCTCGTTCTCACGATTTACTGAAAACTTCTTTTAACAGCTAGCCCGACACAAGAGCGTGTCAGAAACGGGGCAGTCATGGCTGACCATAACGATCCAAACGCAGTCAATTCAATCTTCTCCGATATCGACGTTAGTGCCGCCGACTTGTACGACTTCTTCGGCTTCCCGAGTGCCGACACCGGCGGCGGTGAGAAAGTCGTCATGGCGCTCACCTTTGCTTCAATTCCGGAGGCCGGCGTTTTTGATACTGACATGCTTTATCGCATGCTGATCGCACCCGGTCCGAGAATCGGAGGCGTGGGCGAAGACGATCACTCGCTCCCGGGGCTGCTGAAATATTTCGACGCGCTCAAGGATAAATTTCTCGGACCAAAGTCGGCTGCCGAGATTCGCGTCACCTTCGATCAGAGCCAGCGCGCCACCGTGAAGTTCATCGACTTCCCCGGCGGGAGCTTTTCAACTGTGGTCGACACCAATCAGGTGACGTCAATTAACACGCCCGACGGTCACTCGATCAAAGCTTACATCGGCGGCCGCGACGACGCCTTCTTCAACGACCTGACCGGCTTCTTCCGCTCGATCAATTACGCGCCGCAGTTCTATCACGTGCCGCACACGATGACGAACTGTCGCGAGTTGAAGATACCCAAGACGCTGATCCAGCTCGAAGGCAATCACCTGTTCAATCGCGATCCAAACGATCCCGAGTGGGGATATCACGGTAACAAACGCGAACTGCCTCCGGGAGACCTCACCTGGAACGGCGACAAGTTTCTCAAAGATGCAAATGGCAACTATGTTTTTGTCTACGACGGCCGAGATTGCCAGGCGGGAATAAACATCAACGCAATCATCCTCGAGATTCCGCTTGCTTTTCTCACCACTAACCCGGCTCACGATCGTATCGTCAACTGCTGGGGCGAAAGCTGGGTGCTGAAAGCCGCGGACAAGATCGAGACAATTCCTGATGATCCGTTCTGGCTGGAAAATCCAATCGCACTGATCCAGTCGCACAAGCTCGACGATGAGTTGAAGAAATACAAACTCGTCGACACAGATGGTCAGCCTTTTGCCGATGCGGCGTTAAGTGAACGCGAAGACAATCGCCAACTCGGCGCCAACAACTTCTGGCTTGCGCCGCACTTCATCAAACGACTCGCGCATCTCGGGTGGGGCTTCGGTCCGTCAATCAGTGCCATCGGCTTACAGACGTCTTTCGATCACGACAACTCGCCCGTATCGGTTCATAAAACTTACCACTTAGTCAGCCTGGCATTTCCGCGCGTGAAGAAGACTCTCTTCCAGCACCTCAACATGCCTGACGATTCGTGGAACCCGAAAGGATTGAACATTCCACTGCGGCGTCCGGTTGAGATCTTCGTGCCGAACGTTTGCGCGATCGATATGGACACGACCGGAACCTGGCCGTACGGACGCCGGCTGGAAGATCAAGTTGCAACGCGATTCCTGTCGATGTTTCTCGATCATACGGCGACGTTGAATGGGAAGAAGTACCACGTCGAATTACTCAACGATCCTGGTCTGTGGGCCGGAGTGCCGATCGAACCGAAGACGGTGCCGAACCCGCAGAAAAACGACAAAGAATTTCTTACCGACTTTCCTTATCTGGCTGAACCCTGGTGAGTGCTCCTGATTAGATTTTGCCGCGGATGAACGCGAATCAACGCAGATCAGCGTTCATCCGCGAAATCCGCAGTCAAAGCTATGCAAAAAACCGATTTCGATCTTGACGTCGAGCGAATAGATAACGGCATTGCTGAGCTCGAAGATAATGCGCTGCAGCTTCCCATAGATCGTGTGAAGATTACGAAGCTTGCTTATCTTCAGTATCAACACGCGTCGCTCACGGGTAATCTCGACGAGCTCTCCGTTGCGGACAAGACGTTGGACCATGCGATTCAACACCTCGGCCGTGACGGCGATCTCTACTTTCTCAAAGCCAATATTCACTTCAAGGTGCATCGGCTCGACGACGTCGAGCAGGATCTAAACGCCTCGACAGATCTACTCGAGAGCCCTCAGGGACGAGCGCTCAGGGCTGATTTAGATTTTCAGCAGGGTCGTTATGAAGCCGCGAGAAGTGGGTATCAAGCGCTCATCGACGAAGAACGAACGTGGGACACACTCGCGCGCCTCGCCTATCTCAATTTCAAAATGGGCGACTTTGAAAGCGCCGATCGTTTGTATGACGAAGCTGTCGACGAGCTGACTGCGAAAGAGATGCGTCATTACGGGTGGGTCGAGCTGCAGCGAGGCGTCGTCGATCTCTCGCAAGGCAACTACGAGAAAGCGCGCGAGCATTATCAACGCGCCGAACGTGCTTACTCCGGTCATTGGATGGTGCAGGAACACGTCGCAGAATTGCTTGCTGCTGAAGGAAAAACAGATGAAGCAGAAGCGCTCTACCAGCGTGTGATCGAACGTGTGCCACGTCCAGATTTTCAGCAGGCGCTCGGCGAGCTTTACCTGTCGATCGGCAAAACCGCAGAAGCAGACGAATACCTTCGTCGTGCGGAAAGCGCATTTCTCGAATCAGCGCAGCGCGGCGAAGTTCACTATTACCATCATCTCGCAGATCTCTACGCGGACGTATTTGAAAACGGCGCCGAAGCTGTGAAGTGGGCGCACAAGGATCTCGAGCTCAGACGAAACTTCGCCACACTAGCTGCCATGTCGTGGGCGCTTTATCGCACCGGTGAGTTCTCAAGGGCGCTCGAGCTGTTGAATGAGTCGCTTGCATCAGGCGTTAAGGACGCCCGACTCTTTCACCAGGCTGGAATCATTCACAAAGCGATCAGTCCCAACGGCAAAGCCGATAGTTACCTGCAAATGGCGGCCGCAATCAATCCACACTACCAAAACTTTCATGTACATCGCTGATCGCAAATGAATCAGATCCTGTTACATACAACTGTCGGGGTGGCCCTCTGTGGCCACCCGTTCCTGGAATGCAACGACGGGTGACCACAGAGGATGCCTTGAACGAAACAAAAGGCACTAAACGCACATATAGATAAAAGGAGCAGACCCCCGTGCCACGAAGCAAAGCAAAAATTCTCGGCATCATCGTTCTTCTCTTGATTGTTGCCGTCGTTGCCTTCATCGCCTATCGCCTCTTCGCTCACAAAGGACCAAAGCCCGGCACCGTGCTCGATGAAGCACGACAGGCAAATCGTCCTGCGACCAGCTTCCCCGCTGCCGATGAAGATTACTTTCACGACATGGACGGCGCCGTCGCTCTCACCCCTGAAGAAGTGAAAGGCCGCAACACGTGGGTCATCTGGACTGGCGGCAATGACCGTTTTTGGGACCACATCGGCACGACCAGTTTCGGCGCGCTCGATCTGCTGAAATCCATTTCGTCATATCCAAACGCGATCGATCCGAACACGGGCGAGAAGTTGAAGTACAGCCGCGACAATCGCTGGCAGTATCTCGGCCTCGTTAACGAACCCTGCTTCGAAAAACCTACTGGTCCAGATCCGAATCGCTTCGGGCTCTGGCTCGACAAACGCAGAGCCGATTGCCCGCCCGATCCCTTTGAAAACGAACAGAAGTATCCCGGCGTGCGCCTCGGTTCGCGTGGCCAGGCGCTGCCTGCGGGCCAACCCAACCAACATCTGCCACAGACGATGCCGGTCGGTTCTTTCTACGGTTACGCGACGGGCATCGTCGGTTTGCGTCTCTTCCCTAACCCGGCGTTCGATGCCGAGGCCGCACGCAAGTGGGATCCAGAGCGCTACTACAGCGACCCGACTTACTACTATTCGAAGGATCTCGTACGTCCGTATCGCGTCGGTATGTCGTGCGCATTCTGTCACGTTGGTCCAGATCCGGTGAGGCCGCCGGATAATCCTGAGAAACCTGAATGGAAGAATCTGAACAACAGCGTCGGCGCACAGTATTTCTGGATCGATCGCATCTTCGACTGGCGCTCCGACGAGAAGACTTACACGTATCAGATGTTCCACACGTCGCGACCGGGCTCACTCGATACTTCCCTCGTCTCGTCAGACAACATCAACAATCCGCGCACGATGAATGCGATCTATAGTCTTGGCCCACGGCTCGAAGAAGCTAAGCGTTTCGGAAAAGAGACGCTTGGACCAGGCAGCAACGACAACAAACAACTGAACGACTACGTGCCCGCCGGCAATCCACTCGCGCAGTTCTTCGTGCCACCGAACACGGTCTACTCGCCGCGCGTGCTCAAAGACGGTGCTGACTCGGTCGGTGCGCTCGGCGCGTTGAATCGCGTCTATTTGAACATCGGATTGTTCAGCGAAGAGTGGCTGCTTCACTTTAATCCGCTCGTCGGTGGCAAGACGGTTTCGCCAATCGAGATTTCAGTCGCACGCAAAAACTCGAGCTACTGGGAAGCAACCGAAGCGCAGACCGTCGACATGGCGCTCTTCTTTTTGAAAGCCGCCACGCCACACAAGTTGAATGATGCGCCGGGCGGTTCCAAGTACCTCAATAACGGCAATGCGACAGATACCGCTTACGTCGCACGCATCAACAACGGCAAGAACGTCTTTGCTGAAACGTGCGCGCGTTGTCACTCGAGCAAGCTGCCGGCGCCCGACACTCCCAAGCAGATCATGACGACCAATGGATGTGCCGGACCAGACTACTTGAAGTGCTGGGACGAATACTGGAATTGGACCAAGACCGAAGAGTTCAAGTCGAAGATGCGCGCGATCGTAAATGCGCCGGACTTTCTCGACGGCAATTATCTTTCCGCCGAACATCGCGTGCCGGTGACTTTGCTCCAGACGAACGCCTGCAGTCCACTCGCAACAAACGCGATTCGAGACAACATTTGGGATAACTTCTCATCCGACACTTACAAGGATCTGCCTTCAGTCGGCAGTATCAAGGTCGTTCACCCGGTAACAGGTGAAGAACGAACGTACGAGATGCCGGGCGGCGGGCGTGGCTACACTCGACCCGCTTCGCTGATCAGTCTCTGGTCCACAGCTCCGTTTCTTTTGAATAACTCAGTGGGGCCGTTCATGTGGGAACCGTCGGTCGATAAACGCATGGAGTCATTCCAGGCGTCGATCGAGCAGATGCTTCTGCTGAGGGAACGTGACAAGGATCCGATTCTCTCGGCGAAGGGTTTGGACGTCGGCGTGATCGATCGGACCACAACGCGCAGCTCGATTCGCGTCGCACCTGGTTACGTACCAAACCTCGTCGAAGGCTTCGGCGATCTGTTCTTCCCCAGCGTCTTCAGCGACGACGGCGGTGTGGATCTTGGACCAATACCACCGGACACGCCCGTCGGTCTGCTGGCCAGCTTGAACCTTCGTCCGGAAGGTTTGGGTTTCTGGGGACGAGTGCAATACGACTGGAAACTGCTCGACCTCGTGAAGGAGATCAAGCAGAAACTCAGAGCACTGCCGGCGAACGCGACTGACGATCAAGTCAAACAGGCGTTTGCGCCCCTCGCTGATAGCCTGATCGCTTTGAGCAAGTGTCCCGATTACGTCGTGAATCGCGGTCACTACTTCGGCACCGGTCGTTACGGCGACGACTCACCATTAAACGAGCAACAGAAACGCGACCTGATCGAGTTTTTGAAAACCTTCTGAGAGGCAAAAACATGAGCACCGCACAGTTTGACTACATCGTGGTCGGATCGGGCGCAGGCGGTGGACCACTCGCCGCACGTCTTGCTCGCGCCGGATTCAAGGTATTGCTTTTGGAAGCGGGCGGCGATCCGTGTGCTGACGACAAACTCGGCAAGCTGATGTATGAAGTGCCGATCTTCCACGGGCTCTCGACCGAGTATCCGCACTGTCAGTGGGATTACTTCGTGCGTCACTATGAAAATCCCGATCTCCAAAAGAATGATTCGAAGGTGGTCGAGGTCGATGGTCAGCCGCGTGCTTGGTATCCGCGCGCGGGCACGCTCGGGGGCTGCACGGCGCACAACGCGATGATCACGGTCACGCCGCAGAATAGCGATTGGGATTACATTGCGGAGCTCACCGGAGATTCGTCGTGGCGTGCTGACAACATGAACCAGTACTTCACGCGACTCGAAAACTGCCATTATGTGCCGCAGCCTGGCAGCTTCAAATACTACTTGAGAGGTCTGGCCTGGTCGGCTATCGGATTGTGGCACGGCCGCAAAGATTGGAACGATTGGCGTCACGGTCATGGATTTGAAGGATGGCTCAACACCAGCGAGGCTGATCCACGTCTCGCTTTGAAGGATTGGGCGATCGTTCGCATTCTGATCAAAGCCATCAAGCAAACTCTGAAGGGCCGGCAGGGTAAACCGCTTTTGAGCATCATTACCAGGCTCGATCCAAACGATTTTCGTAGCAATATCGATGCGCGCGAAGGGCTCGCATTCACGCCACTCGCAGTCTCGAACGGCAAGCGCAATGGACCACGCGACTTTCTGCTGAAGACCAAACAGGAATTCCCTGACAATCTCACAATCCAACTCAACTCGCTTGCGTCCAGGATTTTATTCAAAGATAAGCGCGCGATCGGCGTTGAGGTTCTGGAAGGCAAACATCTGTACGAAGCCGATCCGGAAGCACGCAAAGGTAACGTAAGCGAGCCGGTGAAGCGTGAAGTGTTTGCGTCACGCGAAGTGATCGTCTGTGCGGGCGCTTTCAACACTCCGCAGTTACTCAAACTTTCCGGTGTTGGACCAGAAAAAGAACTGAAGAACTTTAATATCGACGCCGTTGTCGATCTGCCCGGCGTCGGCGAGAACTTGCAGGATCGTTACGAAGTCGGCGTGGTTGCCGAGTTTGAGAAACCCTTCGCGTTGTTGGAAGGCGCGACTTTTGCCCCGCCACAGGATGGTGGGCCGGCGGATCCTTACTTCACGATGTGGGAATCGGGCACCGGGATTTACACGACGAATGGCGCGCTGCTGGGCGTCCTGATGCGCTCGAACCCAAATCTGACGGAGCCCGATCTCTACGTCTTCGCTCTTCCCGGATACTTCAAAGGCTACGTGCCAGGTTACTCGGAACAGTTTGAGCGACTCCGCACGCGGTTTACGTGGGCCGTGCTCAAAGCCTACACGAAGAACCACGCGGGCCGCGTCACGCTGCAATCGAACGATCCACGGAAGTGGCCCATGATCGACTTTCATTACTTTACTGAAGGCAACGATGCGAAGGGCGAGGATCTCGATGCGGTCGTGGCTGGTGTCGGGTTTGTGCGAGAGATGAACAGGTACGTCGGCAAACACACTGAGATTGTGCCCGGCGCTGACTATCTCGACACGAACAAACTGAAACAGTTTATCCAGGACGAAGCGTGGGGCCATCATGCGTCTTGTACCTGCAAGATCGGCGCTGACAACGATCCGATGGCGGTGTTGGACAGTCGCTTCCGCGTGCGCGGCGTTCAGGGCCTGCGCGTGGTCGACGCCTCGGTATTTCCGAAAATCCCGGGCTACTTCATCGTCTCCGCGATCTACATGATCAGTGAAAAAGCCGCCGACGTGATCATCGAAGACGCTGGAGGGCCACAAAAAGGCGCAAAATGACAAAGCGGTCATTGATGCTGGCGGGGGGCGGGCTCAAGATCGCGTTTCAAGCGGGTGTGCTTCAGGTCTGGCTCGATGAAGCGGGTATCGAGTTTGATCATGGCGACGGCGTGAGCGCCGCTTCTTTCAATCTCGCGATGTGGGTGCAGGGATTTTCCGGTACTCAAATCGCGGACAACTGGCGTCAGTTCAAACCAATGGCCGCGGTCGACGTCAACTGGTTGCAGTTGCTCAGGGTCTTCTACGCCGAGTCGTTCTTTGAACTAAATCCTTTTCGCAAAAAGTTCTTTCGCGAGTGGGGCCTTGACTTCGAAAAGATTCGCGCCAGCCCGCGCCTCGGAACATTCAACGTCTACAACTTCTCGAAACACATTCTGCGCCCGGTTGAGACTGCCGAGTTGACGGAAGATCTTCTGATCGCTGCCGGATCGTTGCCGCTCTGGTTTCCGCCAGTGCGGATCGACGACGACACTTACATTGATGCGGTCCTGAACACCGCCACCAATCTCGAGGAAGCGATCAGGCGTGGCGCAGACGAGCTCTGGGTGATCTGGACCACGAGTCAACGCGGGCAGTGGCGCAACGGCTTCATCGGAAACTTCTTCGGCATCTTCGAAGCGACTACTAACAACGCCTACAAGCAGGTACTGGCTCGCATCAACGCCAACAACGCCGCCATCGCGCGCGGTGCACCGGGTGAATTCGGACGAACGATCACCGTTCGCGAGATCAAATCCGAAGTCGGACTGCACTACCTGTTCAATTTCACACAGCGCCGCTTCCGAGACGAAGTCGAGCACGGCGTCGCCACAGCGCGCGCCTGGTGCGACGCAAATAAGATCAAACGTTAGCCACAAAAAGGCACAAAAACACATAATGATTGAAGGTCACGGCTCGCTCTCGTTCGATTTCCTTATTCTCGCTCTAGTTTGATTTCCTAAAGAAAGGTCCTACTTTGTGTTCTTTTGTGTCTGCTTTGCGCTTTTTGTGATCTCCATTTTTGAGGCAAGTCATGGCTAAGAATCGGCTTCTTGTAAAACTTCTTCCGACAGCGTCCCTCGCGGCGGCTGAGTCGCGTGCAAACCTGCGTCCACTCTTCGATTCCGCACCGCAAACTACTACATTCGGTCTCGGCGCCGCGCCCGCATGGTTTCTCGCAGACTTGCCCGACGGTGCGGCGACACCCTGGGACCTTGCACACAGCCAGGTTGCAAGTCAGCTAGGCGTGGATGAGTCCGCCGTCGTATTCGCCGAACCCGATCTCGAACAAAGCTTTCCGGACACAAACGAAAAGAACCCAGGCGGTGGCGCAATGATGGCGTTGGACCACGGCTGCGGTCCGGTTGCACAAGAAGACAGTGGCGGTAAGATCTTAGGCCCCAACAAATTCGCCTGGCACCTCGACGACGAGTTCACACAACTACGCAAAGCACGCGAGGCAGTGCCCTTCACAGCACCACGCACGCGCATCGCACACATCGACACCGGCTACGATCGTGGACACGACGCGCGACCGCAAAACATCTTACGGAACCTTGAACGAAGCTTTGTAGACGGCGACAACGATCCGAACAGCGCCGACGATCCCAACCGTGGCAATGCGTTTCCTGATAATTCAGGACACGGCACCGGCACGATCAGCATTCTCGCCGGCGGTCATCTTGCGCAATTCAACGAAACACTAGGTGGCGCGGCAGGCGCTGACATTCTCCCGCTGCGTATCTCAAATTCCGTCGTGCTCTTTCGTACCAGCGCGTTTGCACAAGCACTGCGTTACGCAGTCGATCAGAAGGTTGACGTGATTTCGATCAGCATGGGCGGAGCACCGTCACGTGCGTGGAACGAAGCGGTGAATGCTGCTTATGAAGCAGGCATATGCATCGTCGCCGCGGCCGGTAACAACGTAAACGGAGCGCCCACTCGCCACGTTGTGTATCCCGCGCGCTATCATCGTGTGCTCGCGGCGTGCGGCGTAATGGCTGACGGCAGTCCTTATGATGGTCTCGGTTTCGGCGTACTGCGCGGCAACTATGGACCAGACAGTTCTATGACTGGGGCTCTTTCCACTTACACCCCTAACATCCCGTGGGCCGTTTTTGGTTGCGGCTCGACAATCAGGCTCAACGGTGAGGGCACGTCGGCGGCAACCCCACAAATCGCTGCCGCTGTTGCACTCTGGTTCGAAAAGTACAAAAAGGAACTACCGCGTGACTGGCGCCGGGTAGAAGCGGTGCGTCGCGCCCTCTTCTTATCCGCGATGCCGGCTGCGGATCCGGAACGCATGGGCCATGGGATCTTACAGGCTGATGCCGCTCTCGGTATTTCGCCTGTGCTCAACCTTCCCAAGACTCCAGCCGACAGCGATTCGTTTGCAGTGTTGCGCGTGCTCACCGGTTTCGGTCTCGCCGATCCGCCGCCGCGCCAAAACATGTTCGAGATCGAGCTCGCGCAGCGCTGGCTTTACAACCAGGCGTTGAATCAACTCGTCCCTGATCCCGATTCAGGACAGGAAATTCCCACCGGAACTTTGCGCCAGTTTATGGACGCGTTGATCCAGGACGACAAAGCCTCCGTCGCGCTGAGACGACACATCGCTTCTCGTTACATGTTGATGTTTGGAAGTTCCGCAATAAACATTCCTGTGAACGTGGTCGCGAAACCTCCCGCGGCGTGTCAACCATCGATTGAGCCTTTCGATCCGCCGTTCCGTCGCATCCGCACGTACGCAGTCGATCCGAGTTTGTCGACGCGCCTCGCTACTGTCGGTTTGAACGAGATCTCACTGAAGGTGCGTTGGGAAAAACTGGAGAAAGGACCAAAGGGTGAGTACCTGCATGTCGTCGACGAAGATGCTTCCGGCGAGAAGTACGAGCCAGTCGATCTCCATGATCCTCGTTTACTCGCCACAGACGGTTGGCAGCCTTCCGAAGGCAACGCCGCTTTTCATCAGCAGATGGTCTACGCCGTCGCGATGAAAACTATCGAGCACTTCGAGCGCGCGCTCGGGCGCCCGGTTCTCTGGCGGCCGCGAATCAATCCGGAGAACGAATTTGACGACAGCCAGTTTGTGCGCCAACTCACGATCTCGCCGCACGCGCTTCGCCAGGCGAATGCTTATTACAGCCCTCTGTTGATGAGTTTGCTGTTTGGATATTTCGAGGCTTCGGCGACTGATCCCGGCGATCATGTGCCGGGCAGCAAGGTCTACGCTTGCTTGTCGCACGACATTGTGGCCCATGAAACCACGCACGCGATTCTCGATGGCATGCATCGTCGTTTCAACGAGCCCACAAATGATGATGTGCTCGCGTTGCATGAAGCGTTCGCGGACATCATCGCGTTGATGCAGCACTTCGAGATACCCGAGATCCTCGAGACTGAGATCGGTCGCACCCGCGGCAACCTGCGAACGCAGTCGATTCTCGGCAGCCTCGCACTGCAATTCGGACGGGCAACCGGCAAGCGTGGCGCGTTGCGTGATTCGATCGGACGTTTTAATGATGCGGGCGAATGGATCCCGTTGAAACCCGACCCGATGGATTACCAGACTGTGAAGGAGCCTCATCAACGCGGGTCGATTCTCGTCGCTGCTGTGTTCGACGCGTTTACCGCGATCTATGAAACGCGCACCGCTGACCTGCTGCGGATCTACACGGGCGGAACCGGAATTTTGCCGGACGGCGCGATTCATCCCGATCTCGTCCGTCGACTCGCAAACGAAGCTTCGAAGACGGCTGGTCATATTCTCAACATGTGCATTCGTGCGCTCGATTACCTGCCGCCGGTTGACGTCACATTTGGCGAATACTTGCGCGGCATCATCACCGCTGACGCGGATCTGGTCCAGGACGATCGTTACAACTATCGCGTCGCGTTTGTTGAGGCATTTAGAAAGCGCGGGATCTATCCGCGAGATCTCGATACGTTGTCAGTCGATACGCTACGTTGGAAAGGTGTGAGCATTGAGAAGCCGCCGCCGCAGTACAAGCTGGTCCTGAAACAGCTTAAAACTTACGCTGACGCTTGTTTTTACATCACTGACCGCGAGCGCCTGTTTCATGTGACGAGGAAACAGCGCCAGCTCTTACATGATCGACTGAAGGAGATCTTCAAGGAGTCGCCTGAGTTTGCCGCCACGCTTGGTCTAAATTTCAATTTCGATCCGACGGCGTCTTTTGAAGTGCACGCGTTGCGTCGTTCGAATCGAGTTGGTCCAGACGGAAATCACAGGCCCCAGGTTGTTGTTGCCCTCACGCAGTCGCGCGAGATCGAAGTTGACGGATCGTCGCAGCCGCAGAAGTTCCGCGGTGGCTCAACACTGATTGTGGATCTTGCCAAGCCGGCGGTCGAGTATGCGATCATCAAGAACATCGGGAGTCCGACTCGTCTGGAGCGAACCACCGACTTTCTGAAATCCGCGCTTCAGGATCCTGTACAAGCACTCCTGCTCGCTCCCGATCGCAAGGAGCGCTTCGCCGCCTTGCACTCGTTAGCGGAACTTGGTTAACCATGCAAACTTTCTGGACGGTAGTTGCGATCATCCTTTTCGGAGGCCTCATCATTTGGGAACTCTCCCTGAGACTCCGGATCCTCAAATTCCTCTTCAAACTCTTCCGAAAGTACAACCGGTAAGGCAGGCTTGAAATCAACTGTATCGGATTACGTGTTACGAAGAACGGGTGGCCACGGAGGGCCACCCCTACAGTTGCTACTCACAGTTCAATATCTATTTGAATCGCCGCTTTAGTAGTTGCGTCTCGTTAGCAACGCAATAATCGCCACAAACAGCGCGGAGCCGATGATCGACCAGACGATTGGGAAGTTGGTCGTGCCGATCCGCACGGCAAACAATTCGGGCAGGCCCATCGTTCGCGCCAGCCACATGCCCACCACTGCGCCGACAAACCCAAGCGCAATCGACACGAGACAGCCACCGCGCGAGAAACCCGTAATCGCCTGGCCAAGCGCGCCACACAGCCCGGCCACTAATAGCAAAATCAAAAGATCAAATAAGGTCATGTCGCCCTCCTCGGTAACGCGGCTAGTAAGCCACAAAAACGCATCAGATGCATAGGTTGTTTAGCGAAATTTTGCATCCTTTTGTGCTTCTTTGTGGCTGATATGATAGTTTTCGCGAGCGATGGAACACGTGGACATAATCATTGTCGGTGCAGGACTCTCGGGGATTGGCGGCGCCTGCCATCTCAAGATGCAGTGTCCGAACAAGAGCTTCGTCATACTCGAAGGCCGCGAGGCGATGGGTGGCACGTGGGATCTCTTTCGCTACCCAGGCATCCGTTCCGATTCCGACATGTACACGCTGGGCTATCGCTTTCGCCCGTGGCGTGACGCGAAAGCGATCGCTGATGGTCCGGCGATCCTGAGCTACATCCATGAGACAGCCGTTGAGTTCGACGTAGATAAAACGATCCGTTACAACCATCGTGTGCGACGTGCTTCGTGGTCATCGGTCGGCGCGCGTTGGACTGTCGACGTCGAAACCGGACCAGACAAAACACTTGTCCAACTCAGTTGCAACTTCCTTTATCTCTGCACCGGCTACTACGACTATGCCAGCGGTTACACGCCTGACTGGCCCGGCATCACGCGCTTCGGCGGAACGATCGTACACCCGCAGAAGTGGCCTGAAGATCTCGACTATACAGGCAAGCGCGTGGTGGTTATCGGCAGCGGCGCTACTGCGATCACGCTTGTCCCTGCGATGGCCCAACACGCAGCGCACGTCACGATGCTTCAACGCTCGCCGAGTTACGTTGTCTCGCGTCCCGCAGAAGACAAGATTGCAAACTGGCTGCGGCGACGTCTGCCGGACCGCGCCGCATATGTCGTCGCGCGCTGGAAGAATGTTCTCACTGGCACGTTCTTTTACAGCCTCGCGCGAAAGAGACCCGAGCTATTCAAGTGGATGGTGGCGAAGGGGGTTCGCAAAAACCTTGGCGAGAAATACGACTCGAAACATTTCACGCCGCCGTACAATCCCTGGGATCAGCGTCTGTGTTTCGCTCCTGACGCAGACCTCTTCGACGAGATACGCAAGGGACGCGTCTCAGTCGTGACCGATCACATCGACACGTTTACTGAAGACGGTCTCCTGCTCAAGTCAGGCGAGCGCCTCGATGCTGACATCATCGTCACTGCAACCGGACTCGTGTTGAAACTCTTCAGTGGTATGCAACTCGTGGTCGATGTGGCGACTGTGGAGCTGCCGAAGACGTTCGTCTACAAAGGAATGATGTTCAGCGATATTCCGAACCTTGCCTTCGCTGTCGGCTACACGAATGCGTCGTGGACCCTGAAATGCGATCTCACCGCCGAGTATGTTTGCAGACTGCTGAACCACATGGACCATCACGGTTACAACATCTGCACACCGCGCGTGAACGATCCGGACATCGGTGAGGAGCCTGTGATCGACTTCAACTCCGGTTACGTCCTGCGCTCGCTGCACACGCTGCCGCGTCAGGGATCGAAGACGCCCTGGCGCCTGCACCAGAATTACATGAAGGATCTGCGAATGATGCGGCACGGCCGCCTCGACGACGGCACGATGGAGTTTCGAGCCAGTGGCTGAGCCTATGCGCCTCGAAGGACGAACGGCTGTCGTCACCGGCGCCGCGAGCGGCATTGGGCGCGCGATCACCGTGTCGTTGGCGCGTCGCGGCTGTAATCTTGCACTCGCAGACATCGACGAAGTTGGAATGGCAGACACGGCGGCGATGACGAGTGGTGTTCGCGTGTCTCGACATCGCCTCGATGTTGCCGATCGAGTTGCAGTGGCTCAGTTTCCCGATGTTGTTGCGGCCGAACACGGTGGCGTAGACGTGCTCGTCAACAATGCGGGCGTCGCGGTTGGCGGCACGTTCGAGCAAGTCTCAGACGAAGATTTCGAGTGGCTCTTCGAGATCAACTTTTGGGGCGTGGTGCGCATGACGCGCGCTTTCCTGCCACTGTTGCGAGCGAGCGAAGACGCGCGCGTAGTTAATCTCTCTAGCGTGTATGGCCTCGTCGCGCCACCCGAGCAAACAGCGTATTCAGCGAGTAAGTTTGCGGTGCGCGGATTTTCTGAGGCACTGCGTCACGAACTCGAAGGCTCGGGCATCGGCGTGAGTGTGGTCCATCCCGGCGGAGTCGCAACCTCGATCGCGGAGAAGGCTCGCGTGCCTGCGGGTGTCACTGAGGACGAGATCGCCCGGCGTCACGAGAAATACCGGAAACTTCTACGCCTACCTTCCGAGATCGCAGGCGAAACAATCGTGCGCGGCATCGAACGCCGCGACTCGCGCATACTCATCGGCTCCGACGCAAAAGTCATCTCCCTGATCGCACGCCTCTTCCCGGTGACCTACTGGAAGGTATTGGCACGAGTACACAAAATCACATAGAAGAACACAAAAGGCACAGAGCACATAGTTGATGATGGGTCACCCGATGTGTTGAGCGAGGTCACTTCACCTAATAGCGCTGTGCCTTTTGTGTTC
>DATFDT010000218.1:0-5241 GCA_035251975.1 Pyrinomonadaceae bacterium
CACCTGATCAACGTCGACGGACCGAGCCCGTCACATTAGTTGAGAGGCGAAGAGGAGTGGTTATGAGCCGAGCAGGACTCGAACCTGCGACCCACTGGTTAAAAGCCAGTTGCTCTACCAACTGAGCTATCGGCCCATCTACATGCAGAGAGCACGCGAGGGCGTGCTCTGGTTGCGAGGGAACGGAAGGCATTCTACCGAACACGCGCGCGATTGTCCAAAGAGAGCTTGGCCACAAAAGGCACAAAGAACAGCAAGTGGTAACCTAATTTGAAATTCTCTGCGTAATCCTCTGCGTTCTCTGCGCCTGCGGTAAAAAGAAAACGAAAACCATGTAAACCGTAGAGGACGCAGGGCTATGCAGAGTCTTGTGCTTTTTGTGCTTCTTTGTGTTATTTAGAACCTTCCATGACAGAAGCTGAGTTGATTCGCGCGGTGCTGATCGAAGGCGCGATCGGAGGCGCGGTGTTGTCGCTGATCGCGTTCCTGCTGTCGAAGTTTGTGAAAGATATTGTTGGAAGAACGGCGTTGGCAACAGGACTGTTCGCTGCGGCGGGCGCGTATTTTGGGTTCGCAATCGTTGGACCCGTTCCGCGAATCTGGGTGTTGATTGAGCTACTCCAGGTAATTGCTTTCAGCGCGATGGGGTTAGCGGGTTGGAAGGGCTCGGCGAAGTGGCTCGCACTTGGCTGGGCGTTTCATCCGATCTGGGATTTTGTGCTTCACTATCTTGGCCCAGGACGTGTTTTTGCCCCGCTGGCTTATTCGATTTCCTGCATCACGTTCGACTGGGTCGTCGCCGCTTACATCTTCATTTACTATCGCGGAGCCAGCCACCGAGTGCGGAATCCTGCACGATGATGGTTTGCATGCGCTCGGGACCTGTCGACACCAGACCAATCTCGACACCGATCTGTTCCGAAAGAAAATCGACGTAACGACGTGCATTCGTGGGAAGGGAACTCATCTCCGTCATGCCGAGCGTCGAGCTGCGCCAGCCCGGCAACGTTGCATAGACAGGCTCGATGCGCCGCAAATCCTGCGAAACTGCCGGCAACGATTCGCAGACTATTCCGTTGAGCTTGTAACCAGTACAGACTTTGATCTCGTCGAGCGTGTCGAGCACGTCGAGTTTTGTCAGCGCCACTGAAGAGAACCCGTTGATCTCGGCTGCATAGCGCGTGGCAAACGCGTCAAACCAACCACAACGACGCGGGCGTCCGGTTGAAGCCCCATACTCACGACCACGCTCACGAATCATCTGGCCCAACTCCGCTTCACCCTCGAGCATCTCGGTCGGGAACGGACCCTCACCCACACGCGTCGTGTAAGTGCGAACGATGCCGAGCACGCCATTCAGACGATGTGGTGCGAGGCCGGTGCCGATGATGGCGCCGCCGGCGACGGTCGTTGACGAAGTCACGAACGGATAAGTGCCGTGGTCCACGTCCAAAAGCGTGGCCTGTGCGCCTTCGAGCAGAATCGAGCGTCCTTCGGTTGCGGCGACATTCAGATAGTGTGTGGTGTCAGCGATGAATGGTCCAAGCCGCTCGGTCAGCACCGACATCTCTTTAAAAATCTCATCTGCATCGAGACGCTCGCCGCCGTACGCTTCGATAATGCGATTGGCGTCTTCGAGATTGCGTTCGATACGCGAACGCAGCACGTCAGGCACGAGCGCGTCGGCAGTGCGAATGCCGCGGCGGCCGGCCTTGTCTTCGTATGCCGGGCCGATGCCGCGCAAAGTGGTACCGACTTTCTCGTTGCCGAGCCGCTCTTCACTGGTGTGGTCCAGGGCGCGATGGTAGGGAAGGATCAAATGCGCGCGCGAGCTGATCTTGACGCGCTCCGGTGAGACTTCGATGCCTTGTTGCATCAGACGATCCGCTTCGACGAAGAACGCTTTCGGATCGATGACCATGCCGTTGCCGAGTACGCACGTCTTACCGCGGTGCACGATTCCCGACGGCAACAGGTGCAGCACAAACGACTGATCGCCGACCTGGACCGAGTGGCCGGCGTTATGACCGCCCTGATAGCGAGCGACGATCTCGAAACGCTCGGCGAGCAGATCGACGATCTTGCCTTTACCTTCGTCGCCCCACTGGGCGCCAATCACTGCAATAACTTTAGACATAAGTCGGGATTAGAGCTTGATGAGCTCCTCGTACAACTCGATATATTTTTTTGCGGCAGCTTCCCATGAATTATCTACTACCATTCCGTTGTGCTGAATCTGTTGCCACAGCTCGGGCCGCGCATAAAAGTAAAGGGCTTCGCGTATTTTTTCAAGCAACGCGCCAGCTTCGTACGGTCCAAACTTGAAACCAGTGCCCGTTCCATCTGCCGGATTGAAGTGTTGGACCGTATCGTCCAAACCACCCGTTGCACGCACGATCGGGACGGTGCCGTAACGCATGCTGTACATCTGATTCAACCCGCAAGGCTCATACAACGACGGCATCAGAAACATGTCAGCGCCGGCTTCAATCTGATGCGCGAGCGGCTCGCCTGCGTAACCTTTGTAAATTCCGACCTGGCGCGGCGCGGTGTCGTGCCACCATTGCAAAAAGTCTTCGTACTCTTTTGCGCCCTTGCCGAGCGCGATGAAAAAAGCTCCGGTCGCGAGAATCGGATACGAGAGCTGGCGGATCAGATCGTAACCCTTCTGGCCTACAAGTCGCGAAATGATCGCAATGATCGGACGGTCCGGATCCTCGGGTAGACCAAAGCGACGCAGCAGATCTAGTTTGCACTCGCGCTTGCCGGATAGATCGTCGACAGAATAGTTTGCGGCGATGTGTGGATCAGTTTCCGGATTCCACAGGCCGTAATCAACTCCATTCGTGATGCCCGCCAAACGATCGCGACGCGCACGCAGTAACCAATCAAGCCCGTAGCCCTGCTCGGGAGTTTGAATCTCCTGCGCGTAACGCGGGCTCACAGTCGAGAGCGCGTCGGCGGCGATCATTCCCGCTTTCAGTGCGGAGGCGGTGCGGTCGAGCATAAAGTCCTCGCGCTCGGGCGAATCGCCGAAGCCGAGCCACCAGAGATCGCTTGCGTCAAACAAGCCCTGGTAACCGACGTTGTGAAGTGAAAATAGGCTTCTCGTGTTTTGAAAGAAACCTTCATGGCGACGACGCGCGCGCAGCTCAGCCATCGCGAAACCGCAGGGCCAATCGTTTCCGTGTACGACGTCGGGCTCAAAGCTCAAGTGCTTGAGCAGTGCGAGCGCGGCGCGCGAGAAGAAAGCGAAACGAATGTAGTCGTCGTTGAAGCCGTAGATTGTCGAACGCGCGAAGAACTCCGGTGCGTCGAGCAGGTAAGCCGGTGCGCCCGCGGCATCGCTGAACAGGAAGCGCACCTGGTGAACTTTGCCGCGCCACTCGACGCGCACGTTCTCAACGGAGCCGCCATTCAGGAGGGTGCGATCAACTTGCTCGTAAAGCGGAAGGATAAGCTTCGCATCGACATCGAGATTCTGCAGCGCTTTCGGCAAAGCGCCTGAGACATCAGCCAGCCCGCCGGTTTTGGCAAAAGGCACAGCTTCAGAAGTAAGGATGGCAACGCGCATTCGAAAAGGGTATTTGCCACAAAAAACCATCCACAGATTACGCAGACATTAAAAATATCTGTGTAATCTGTGGACGGCTTTGATCGAACTCTAGCTCTGCATCGAGGCGAGAAATTCGGCGTTGGACTTCGTCTTCTCCAGTCGCTCGAGCACGACTTCCATCTGCTCGACAGGCGAGAGCGGATTCAGCACCCGCCGCATCACCCAGATGCGATTGAGGTCTTCCTTGCTGATCAGCAATTCTTCCTTGCGCGTACCGGAGCGTTGCAAGTCGATTGCCGGGAACAGTCGCTTATCACTCAGGCGACGATCGAGGTGGATTTCCGAGTTACCGGTTCCTTTGAACTCTTCGAAGATCACGTCGTCCATGCGCGAGCCGGTGTCGATCAGCGCCGTGGCGATGATGGTCAGCGAGCCGCCTTCCTCGATGTTACGCGCGGCTCCGAAGAATCGCTTCGGACGTTGCAGCGCGTTTGAATCGATACCGCCCGAGAGGATCTTGCCGCTCGGTGGCACGACTGCGTTGTGCGCACGTGCGAGACGCGTGATCGAGTCGAGCAGGATCACGACGTCGCGTTTGTGCTCGACGAGTCGCTTCGCTTTTTCGATCACCATGTCAGCCACCTGGACGTGGCGAGTTGGTGGTTCGTCAAACGTTGACGAGATCACTTCGCCGTTGACCGAGCGCTGCATGTCAGTGACTTCTTCAGGTCGCTCGTCGATGAGCAGCACGATCAAGGTTGTTTCGGGATGGTTCTGCGTGACTGAGTTCGCGATCGTTTGCAGCAGCATCGTTTTACCGGTGCGCGGCGGCGCGACGATCAATCCACGCTGTCCCTTGCCGAGCGGCGTCACCAGATCGATGACTCGCGCCGACAGATTGTCAGACGTCGTCTCCATCCTCAACTGTTCTTCCGGATACAAGGGCGTGAGATTGTCGAAGAAGACTTTTTCGCGCGCCTGATCCGGAGATTCGAAGTTGATGGCTTCGACTTTGATCAAAGCAAAATAGCGTTCACCTTCTTTGGGCGGCCGGATCTGGCCGCTGACGGTGTCGCCGGTGCGCAGGTCGAACTTACGAATCTGCGACGGTGAAACGTAGATGTCGTCCGGACCCGGCAGATAGTTGTACTCCGGTGCACGGAGAAAGCCGAATCCATCGGGCAAGGTTTCCAGCACACCTTCAGAAAAGATGAGACCGCTCTTTTCGGTCTGTGCTGCAAGTACTTTGAAGATGAGCTCCTGCTTACGCATCCCGGTCGCGCCGGGTACGTCCATGCTTTTGGCAATCTGCGTAAGTTTGGAGATCGACATCTCCTTAAGATCAGCCAGATTGTGAAAGCCCTCGTTCTTGCTGTCGCGGCTTTCTCTGGTTTCTCGTTCGGGAGCTTCAGCGGTTGCTACTGTGGCGCCGCCGTCATCTCCGTTGGCTTCGTTATTCGCGCTCGATGCGCGTGAACGTGTTCGTTGTGACATGTCAGTTGTTCTCTAAGATTTCTTTACGCACTTTCCAGTGATCATCAATTAACTAAAACGGGTATGTGAACGATTGTGTGGTAGAGCGAGAGATGCAGGACGCGCGTAGTGCCTCCCACGTCATTTCGCGGGGCAATAAACTATGATTCTCCTCAAACGGTGTAATTCAATGTAACTCAACTTTTCGCGCG
>DATFDT010000219.1:0-19997 GCA_035251975.1 Pyrinomonadaceae bacterium
TTCAATTTGTATTACACCTTTCGCGACGGCGAAACGGCGTGGCTGTATGCGCGCGTGCTCAACGTGATGCATCACTTCGCCAACGTCACGGCGTTCTGGCTCGATCCGTATCAAATCGGTTTTGAAAATGAGGAAGGCATTCAGTCAGGCGCGTTCTGGTTTTATCGCAAGCTTGGCTTTCGACCAACCGACCCAGAGATCTTGCAACTCGCGCTGAAGGAAGAAGAGAAGATTCGGACGCGTAAGGGATACCGTACTTCGGCGGCGACGCTACGCAAGCTGGCGCGCAGCCCGATGATCTTCGAGCTCGATGAAGAGCACGTTGGTGACTGGGATAACTTTCAGATCCGGAAGATCGGTTTCAAAGCACAGCGTGGGTTGAGGCTTGAGAAGAAGTCGCGGAGCGCGATTATTAAGCTTGGATCTTAGCCACAGATTACACGGATTTACATTGCGCGATCTGGTCTTCGAGGATTTTGGCTTCGGAGAAGAATGGAGCGGTGCGGTCCATGGCGGCGCGTGGGACCAGGCCGACGATTTCAGTATCTTGAATCTCCACGCCTAGATTATTTGCTTCGCGTCGCACTGCGTCGTAGGCGGCGGACATTCCTGTTACCTCATAGTTAACCAAATTCATTGAGATCTGGACGAGGCCGCGCGTATGCAGGCGAAAGCCGAGGGCTTTGACGAATGGCAAGCCGCCGTTGCTCGCTCTGATCGTGCGGGCAATCTTGCGTGCGACGGCAATGTCGTCGCTGTGCAGGACCACGTTGAACGCAATCAGAAAAGGCCGAGCGCCAACCACGATTGCACCGGCGGAGTCGTGTATGTGAGTTGCTCCAACATCTGGCGCATATTCGGGATTGGTGGCGCCGCGACGCACGTCCTCGAGATTCACGCGTTCCTCGCGCAGCGCGGCACGCTCGTAAAAGTAAACTGGAATGGAGAGATCGCGCGCGATGATCGCGCCGGCTTCGTGCGCGATTCGAACGCAGTCGTCCATCGTCACACCGCCCACGGGAACAAACGGCAACACGTCGGTCGCGCCGAGTCGCGGGTGCTCGCCTTGATGTGTGCGCATGTCGATGAGTTCTGAAGCTCGCCTGACGGCACTGACTGCCGCTTTGACAACCGTCTCTGGTGGCGCAACGAAAGTGATGACTGAGCGATTGTGATCGGGATCGATATGCGTGTCGAGCACGCAGGCTGATTCCACAGCGGTGATCGAGGCAGCGATCTGCTGGACCACCTCGGGGCGCCGGCCTTCGCTGAAGTTGGGGACGCATTCCACCAGAGACATAGACGCAGACAGGATAACAGGATTTACAGGATTCACATGATGCTTGTATCTTGTTTGTTGTGCCTCAGGACCGATTCGTCAGACAACGCAAAAACGCATGGCAACGGCTCGAAGACCTGCTCAAGCTGCTCGATGCCTCATCGCTGAAGCGGCTGGGACGTGAAGAGGTCCGTGAGTTGGGCCGCATCTATCGCCGCACGGCCTCCGATCTCGCCATCGCACGCGCCGAGTCGCGCGACCCGCGTTTGGTCAATTACCTGAACAGTCTCGTCATCCGCGCGCACGGTCGCATCTATCGCGCTGACGCGCAGGGCGGCAAACGCATTCGCCTGTTCTTCACGCGCGAGCTGCCGCGAACGTTTCGTCGCACGTGGCGCTACACGTTCCTGGCGTTTGCTGTCTTTCTGGTCTGTTCGATCGTCGGTTTCGTGGGCACGTATCGCGATCAGGACTTTTCAGAAGTGCTCGGCATCTCGCCGCAATGGCGCGAGATGAACATCGAAACGCACACGCGCTGGTGGGAAGAACTCAACGACGCGAACCAGGCAGGCGCGAGCATGATCATGACCAATAACATCATGGTCACGATTTACACATTCGCGTATGGCGCGACCTTCGGCATCGGCACGCTTTTCTATCTCGCGATGAATGGACTCAAGATCGCCTCAATCGTAGCGCTCACCTACCGCGCCGGCTACGGGAATGAGCTCGTGACGTTCATGGTGGGCCACGGCGTAGTTGAGCTGTCGTGTATCTTCATCGCGGGCGGTGCGGGGTTGCTGATCGGTAGTGCGATGATCATGCCCGGCGATTTGACGCGCGCCGATGCGCTAAAGACGCGCGGCATGGAAGCTGTGCGATTGATGATCGGAGTGGCGATTTTTCTTGTGGTTGCGGGGACGATTGAAGGTTTCATCTCGCCCGCGCCGATCGATCCCAGGATTAAATATGGGATCGGGGCGATCACGGGGGTGGCGATGTTTTCCTATCTGCTGCTTGTTGGGAGGGACAAGTAGACAGGATTTACAAGATTTTTCAGGATTAACATGTAAATCCTGTAAGCATCTTGTCAATCCTGTCTACAACAGACCTCGTTCCTTGACGCGCAAATAGGTTTCGAGCAGCGCGGGCGCAAGTGCAGCCGCAGTAACGTCAAGCGCGAGCCCGCCGATCGATTCAACCATCCGCAGCGCCGCTTCGCGATGATGAATAATCTCCTCCGCGACGGACTGCGTAAACACATCCTTGACCGACGAAGGTACCTGCCGCACAACCGCCTTCAAATCTCGATCGGCTATCGTCACCACAAGCGGCAAATGACGCGGGCGCAAAATGTGCAGCGAATTGAGCAACTCCTTCGATCCCTCTTCGTCAACTAAATCAGTCAACAGAACCACCAAAGAGCGCCGCTTGCTATTCCCCGAGATAAACTCAAATGCGTGCGGGTAGGACGGCTCGATCATCTCGGGCTCGACCGCATACAGTGCTTCGAGTGCGGATTCGATGTGATCGCGCCCGCGACCCGGCGGCAGGTAGCTTTTGATCCCGCGTCCAAACACGACGAGCCCGGCGTTGTCGCCCGCGCGTGCCGCCGCTGAAAACAACGAGAGCGTTGCATGCACTGCGGAGTCGAGTTTTGTTTCCTGCTCGATCCGCGCGGTCATCAAACGACCGGCATCGAGTGCGATCAGAATCGTTTGATCGCGTTCGATCTGATACTGGCGCGTCGTGAGTTTTCCGCGTCGCGCGGTCGCGGTCCATGAGATGTGACGCAACTCGTCGCCGCGAACGTAATCGCGCATCGATTCAAACTCGCGTCCCTCGCCGCGCCACGAAGTTTTGCGATGCGCGGAAACAAGTGAGCGCGCGCCGAGCGCTTTCAACTCAGCTTCACGCGCGCGACGCATGTTTGGATAAACCTTCACCGTCACCGGCTCGACGACTTTTGTTTGACACCAGATCAGTTTCGATCTCGATTTGAAGCGCAGCGCAGTTTGTCCAAATTCAAAACGACCGCGCTTCGGAGGTTTGACTGCGTAGACCAGCGTCGCCGTGCTTTGCGCATCGACGTCAACCTGGCCTTCTCGCACGCCGTTCAAACTCATCTGCGGCGGGTATTCGTCTTTCAGCATCAACGATACTGGTTTACTGGATGCGTTTTGGATGTGAATGTGGACTTCGGTTTCCGCGCCCATTGCGAAGCGGCTGCCAAACTCGCGCGAGATCATTAAGCCTTTCGGAAGCCGGCAGAACCTCGACTCAATCAGCACACCAATGACAAGCAAAAGGTTGTAGAGAAGTGCGATCCAGCGCAGCCACGGGCGGTCCCACGACAACACGAGAGGGATCAGAGCCAGGGCGAGCAGGACGTAGAAGAGTTTCGTGAATACAAAACGCACAATCGCCTCAAAAAATTTTAGCCACAAAAAGGCACAAAAATCACAAATTTTCTTTGGCTCATCTTGGGACTTCGGTGGACTTCAAGATGTCGCTGATTACGGAGTCAGTGGTGACGCCGTCGAGCTCGGCTTCGGCACGCAGTGTTAAGCGATGACGAAGGACGGGAAGTGCGACGTCGCGCACGTCGTCAGGCGTTACGAATTCACGACCACGAATTGCCGCCAGCGCTTTCGAACAGAGTAACAACGCGACCGATGCGCGCGGGCTCGCGCCGTAATGAATGAACGGATGTGTGCGCGTGCGCCGCACGAGATCCACTGCGTAACGCTGAACGCCCGGCTCCATTCGCGCGCGCGCAATCTCCGCGCGGCAGTGAAGGATCGCATCCGGATCCGGAAGCGGTCGAATGTCTACTTGATCGAGGCGTCTCGAATTGAATCCGTCGTTCCAACGCGACACCACTTCGAGCTCGTGCTCCTGACTTGGATAACTCAACAGGATTTTGAGTTGGAAACGATCGAGTTGCGCCTCAGGCAGTGGATACGTTCCTTCATACTCGATCGGGTTTTCCGTCGCGAGGACCGTAAAAATCGGCGACAACTTGTGCGCCTCGCCGTCAATCGTCACCTGGCGTTCTTCCATCGCTTCCAGCAGTGCCGCCTGCGTTTTTGGCGGCGTGCGGTTGATCTCGTCGGCCAGCAGGATGTCGGTGAATATTGGTCCAGTCCGCAAAGTGAACGTCGAGTTGGCGATGTTGAAGACGTTCGTGCCGGTGATGTCTGAAGGCATCAGGTCCGGTGTGAACTGAATACGACTGAAATCAGCGTTGATGATTCGCGAAATGGTTTTGACTGTCAGTGTTTTCGCCGTTCCGGGCACGCCCTCGATGAGCGCGTGTCCTTCCGCCAGCAACGCGATCAGGATCTGTTCGATCGCGTCGTCTTGTCCGACAATTACTTTCTGCAGTTCAGTGCGAATGTGTTCGACAGTGGAGGCGACAGTCTCAGGCATCGGTTGTCAGTTATAACACAAGATTAAATGTTTTCTGCTGCTTGTCTTTCTTCTCTTTGACGCATACGCAGACCGAGATCTCTTTCGACTTCGCGCAGACGACGCACCAGATCGATCGTCTCCCGCCACGTACACGGCCGGCCATTGATGACTTCTTCACACTCGCGCATCAGCGTTTCCAATCTGGTGGCATCGATCGTTCCACGCAACGCGATGCGTGTGGCAATCTCAGATCGCGGGCTGTTGTAATCCACACCCGCATGGCGAGCCAGAACGCGGCGCGTGCGCGTGTAGATGTTTTCTATCGCGAGATCGAATGCACGCGCGCGTTGTTGCAGCTCGGCCATCGACGCAACAAACTCCAGACTCGAACGACGATCGACTTGTCGCAAAGGCAGTGGCCGTCCAAAACGTTTTCCTTTTGTCCATAGCACCAACAGCACGATCAGGCCCACTTGAGCGGCGATTAAAAGCACCGGCGTGCCGGCAAAGTATCCGGCGAAACTGTTTTGAATCGGTTCTTTGCCCTGGTGATACTCGTCGAAAGCAATCAGCCCTTCGCGCTCGGTGAGAATGTTGAGCGCAAGCTGAAGGTTGTCGTTTAGCTTGATGCCGCTGTTTGAAACCAGGTAAGGATCGCTGAGAAGGACCACACGGCCTGACCCGTAAGCGTAGTCGATCAGCAACGCTCCTTTGTCATCGGCTATGTGTACGACAGGCGCGGTAGACTTCCCTTCTGTTTCTGCGACTGGAGGGACATCGTCTTGCTGAACTTTTTCCGGAGGCTCAACGGACATTCGTGAAGCAAAACGAGAAGGCAACACTGATTGAATGTTCTGTGTGAAAACAGTCGGCTGCACGGGTTGAAGCGCAACTACTTCTTCAGTCATCTGTTTGACATTGGCCGGGTTGATGTCCAGTGCCGGGTAATCAAGCTGTCGCGAGGTGATGTCCCAACCGGTTTTGGTCTGCGCTTTCGTTTCAGTAAGCGGATGCCGATCGATAAGGACGTAACAACCTCCTGCCTCGATCCATTTTTCCAGTGCCTCCGACTCCGCGTCAGTGAACTGTGTTCGTGTTTGGCCCACAACCACGAACGTTTTGATGGAATTGCTGGAGTCAGTAAGGAGTTTTTGCGGCTGGTCTCGCCAGCGAATCACCTTGTAGCCTGACTCGTGCAGGAAGTCGAAAAACGCGCGCAGGCCTGTTGGTCCGGAGTGATAGGTAGAACGGTTTGGCGCAAACTCAAAGTCTTGTTGTTTTTCCTTTTTCACAAACCTGATGCTGCTAACAAGGGCCAGCAAGCCGATGATGACGGCAAAGGTGAGAATGATGGTGAGTCGCTGGCGCATCGTTTACTTTGTTTCACTTTGCAGGGCTGCGAGATAACCGGCACGAAAGTCCTGCCAGTCGTTTGCGGTCGCACTTGCGAAACCGTACCAGTGGCGTTCGAAGCTATCGGTGAGCCCGCGCATGCGCGAATGAAGCTGGGGAACGCTCCGGAGCGAGTTCAAATAGTCGCGATTAGTTTTGTGATGGGCGAGACTGATCAGTTTGCGATCGCCTAACTCGACCAGCAATGCGATGTAAGCTTTGCGAATAGCGGCGCGCAGGTCGCCCTGCCGGGCAAGCGCCTCCGCTTCGGAAAGTAGATCAGTCGCTGTGGCTTCGGGCTCGAGTCGTTCACCTAAGACGATGCGCGCCTCACGGGTCTTGCCCGTTTTGGGCTTGCGCGAGCGTCCCGAAAATCTCACATACAAAGTTTTGAGGACGAAAAGCAAGACTACTACGGCAAGCCCGATGACGAGTATCTGCGCAATCCGCGTAATCCAGTTGATCCCGCCGGCGTTGGCAGCACGAGGCTTCGGGAAAAACTTCGCCAGCCATTCGAAAAAATTTCGCATCGCTCGGATGAATGCGTTTGAACCTTCTGTATCCGTAACGTATTCCGGTCGCGCGAGAATACTCTCCAACCGTGTTCTGGCCCATTCCTTGTTCTCTGCTGGACTGCCGCTGGGATTTGCACGTTCAGCAACACGCGTTTCGATCGCTTGAAGAGTCCAAACTATGTGCGCCAATCGTTCGATGCGATTGTCGGCTTTAACAAGCTCGTCGAGGTCTTCGTGTAGCCAGGAGTTGTTGACGTTGTAAACCTCTCCTTCAAACTCGACAGTCTCGTGTTTAGGCAATTTTGTGCGAACACTCTCCACTGCCTCGGGTAATTCACTGTCGAAGTTGTCTCCACTCTGACTCAAATGCCCAAGAGTCGAGATCGCATATTTGAGGTTGGAGTCATAATCAGTGATCGGAATAGCAGAGACGGTGGTGGGAAACAGGAAAAGAAACAGCACACCCAATGCAGCAGCGAGACTGTAGCGATACTGTGTTGTTGAAAGCTGAGACATTAACCGTTGATATTCAACACGTGGCCCGACGGTCTCGGCGAACTCGGTGGCGGCGGTGGCTGTTTACGTTCCATCGAGTGGAGTGCTGTTCCTAAAGGTGAGATGACGTTCACATCGGGCAGCTCACCAAGCTGTTGCGACGCCATCAGCTCGATGTCGTAACCTTCATGTCTGACGCGCTCGTCAACATACAACAGCGACAGTCCCAGCATCCAAACCGGCGTCAGCAGGACCGAGCTCAATGGTCCAAGAGTGCTGTAGAGGATAGCGTACCATACGGGCCAGTCCGTTGAATCTCGCATGTTGATGCCGCTCGCCGCGCCGACGAATCCGATAATGACGAGTAAAAGTAACAACGCTGACATGATGCCGAAGGTCGTAAACAGTGTCATCGCCATCAGCCGGCGAACATTCCCGCTCGCGAGCGTGAAACTGCGGCTTACCGCGTCAAATACGCCCTTGCCTTCCACCAGCATCACCTGCGGGACATAGACGATTCGTGCGACGATCACGAAAAAGAGCCAGAGCGACACTGCGGTCATCAATAGCATGCCCACGATCATTATAACTGCCGCAAACCAACCAGGAGCGACCAGTGATATACCACCCACAATGATGAACGTGAGGAATCCGATCATTTGACCGCCAGAAGAAGAAACAAAGACAGCGGCAAAGATCCAAAACAGCGTGATCAGAGAAGCGCCGAAGAGTCCCCAGAATCGAGCGCGGACCGCGTTGTAAGTGGCGCGCGCCGTGACCGGATCGTTGCGAAGCAGATGCGCGACGAGAGTGCGGGTGGCGCCGCCCATTACGACCAGCATGAAAAGATAACCAGTCACCATGACGATGGCCGCCACCCCTAACAGAAAGACGTTCAGCAGGAGGTCGCTGGTTTCATACGTGCGGAAAATCTGCCGGATACTGATCGAAAAGAGCACCCAACCGGCGGCAACGATGATGATCGGCGGCGCGGCAGTCCTGATCAAAACGAATAGATGTCGGCGATAAAGTCTGACTGCGCGATCGATTAGATCGCCTGCACCGAGAGGCGCGAGAGGAAGTTGAGTCGTGACCGATGACGACATCCTCGTAGATTACCACGACGAGCGGGAGTTTGCGGGTAGGCAGTTTTAAACGGCAAAAACTGTTTGACTTACTGGCGGCCGAGGGCGCGTTTGGTCTGTTCGAGCACTTTTTTCAGATTGTCGGCGTCAGGAGCAGTTGGAACAACTTTCAGATACGTTTCCAGTTCTTCAACCACGCGCGGCAGTGCACCACGGTCGAGGTAAATAGCGGCGAGTACGCGATGCGCTTCCCTAAAGTCGTCCGGACCAGATTTCAGGCACGTCAGCAGAGCAGCCTCGGCTTCTTCATTGCGATTTAGTTTATTAAGCGTACGACCGAGATAGTAATAGGCGACTGCCGTATCGGCCTTGACCTTCAACGAGGCGCGCAGACTGCTTTCGGCATCCTTGAACTTTCCGAGCCGGTAAAGCGCAACCCCACGGTTCAGCAACGGCTCATGCGCTTCGGGGTTGATTTTGAGTGCTGCCTTAAATGCTGACTCGGCGTTATCAAGTTCATTGAGCCGGAGATAAAGAAGGCCAATCTGATTGTGAGCGTTGACGAACTGTGGATACTCGGAGACGGCGAGCTTTAGCTCTTTGATGGCTCCTTTATAGTCTTTCTCCTGTGCCAGTTTCGATGCGGCTTCATAGTGGTCCAGTGCGACCTTTGGGACTCCCGCATTCGCAGCGCTGACAACTCCAGCTTTCGGCCTTTTCTCTTCGACCGCTCGCAAACGAATCGACACGAAATAGGTTTCCGGTACCGTGTTACGAGCCCTGGTGATACTAACTTCGTGCGAAACCGGTTCGTACTCCTTCTCCCGATCGATAATAATCGTGAACAAACCCGCTCCAACCTCGCTAAAAATAAATTTGCCATTTTCGTCGGTAGTAGCCAGGATGTCGCCCCACTCCAGCGAAGCCAGCTTGATCCTCATGCGCGTTTTGATGGGAACACCTTCAGGCGTATAGACAGTGCCGACAATGTAATTGTTTCCACCGAGTCGCGTGCTGGTCGTTTCCGTCAGACCGCCGGCGAGCTGGCCCATCGCGAGGGCTGCGGACCAGACAAGGATCGCTCCCACGAAAAATAGACGCCGCGTCAAAGTACAGGTTTGTGAGACCATGACACACGCTCCTTTGGTTTGAATTATTCGATTCTCTATTCACAGATTACACAAAAGAGTTTGCTGAATCTTGTGTAATCTCTGGATAAAGAATCTGCAAAAAAGGCGTTGCCAATTGCTTGGCAACGCCCTTTGAAAACTAACCTCGCGGTTAGAAGTTGATACGGATCATGAAGTCGAGGATGCGGCCGCCCGGATCGTTCGATCCGTTCGGATCCTGATAAGCCCAACCCGAAAGCATCTGGCCAAACTGACCGGTAAAGGCCGTGATGTTATTCACGTTTCCGGTCCAGCCGCCCAGGCGCCAGTTAGTGTGATTGAGCACGTCAAACGCCGTCATGCGCAACTCCACGTTGCGCTTCTCGCCGATATCAAATCGCTTGCCGATCGACGAGTCGACCTTGAAGAAGTTCGGTCCAAAGAGAACGAACTTGCGAAAACCGCACTCACCCAACGTGCGCTGTTGACAGTTACCGAAACCGGCCGGAGCGATATATCGTCCGGTCGGAGCCTGTCCTAGTGGATAGCCGGTGCTATTGGCTGGCAAGGTTGCAGTGGGGGGCCTTGGCGCTTCGAACGTATTGGCCCGAATGGTGTTTTCAATGATGTCGGCCGGCAGGTAGCTGACCGGCACCACAGTGCCATTGATAGTCTGATTAAAGTAAACACCAACCGCATCCTGGAGCTCCTTGGCGGTCATGCCAACGAGTTGAATGTTCTCCATAAGGATCGGAGAACCGCTCTGCCAACGTACGATCGGGGTAAGCGTCCATCCACCCAAAATAGCATCGGTAACCGGATGCGACGAAGACAAGAACTTTCGTCCTTTCCCGAAGGGCAGATCCCACGTCGCGTCAAACTTGAAGGCGTGACGAACGTCGATCTGGGAGAAACTCTTATCCAGTGAACGGTTGCGAAGCGTCGCGGCGGTTACGTTGCTTTGGTCACCCGCTCCCAAGCCGAAGAAGTTATCGCCGGCGGACGCATACGCGTTCGTATACGACTTGCCAAATTGGTAGCTCGCCTGGAAGCGAAGCCCGTTCGATAGCCTGCGTCGGACTTCGATTACGCCGGCGTCAAACCAGCTCTTCTCGCTATTGTCGAACAAGTAGCAGAATCCAAACGTGTTCGGACAATTATGAACGAAATTAGCTGGCTTTGCTCCTTGAGCACTGCCCGCGACAAGCGTATTCGGTCTGAAGTTGAGATCCAGCGTATTGGCCATTGCCTGAACCTGCGGGTTCGCCGGATTCAGTTGGGTCAAAAACGTCGCGTTTGCGAAAAGCGACGTGTTCGATGGTGTATTCGGATTCACGTTGTTTCCGAAAAAGTACGAGGTAATGATCGGCAACGGGGTCGTGTTAGTGCCGGGACCAAAGTAGGCGAACGTCGCGCGTAGATTTGCGGTAGGGCAGGGGTTGACAGCTACGGTGCAGAAAAAGCGACCGGCAGCAATGTTGTTCAACAGGTTCTGCTGCGCACGCGCGAACTCAGCCCCAAAGCCGTTCTCAATAGCGTTAATTTCATTGATCCGGGCCTGAGTCTGCATATCCTTACCGCGGTTAGCGACGTAGCGGAATTCAACGACGGTGTCTCGGCCGATCTGACGCTGATATCCGAAACTCCAGGAATCAACGTAACCCGAGCGGAAATCCGGCGAGAACGCAAATACGTTGTCGTTGAATGGATCAACGTCACGCGGGAAAACAGGGGTTGAATCGAATGCCGGTGCGACCAGATTCGGATTGCCCGGTGTTCTGAAGAGACTACCAACGGTCAGCTGAAAGTTCGGATCGGTTGTCGCTACGTTGCGAGCGAGACCAAACGAACCGCCGGGATTCAATCCGACGCTATTCTCAACAGTCAGCGTACCCTCACGAATGTAAGCACGCGAGAAGCCGCCACGGAGAACGCCATTACCCTCACGTCCGAAGAGTCGTCCGAAGAAGCCACCATAGCTCGGACTCCAAACCGCACCAAAACTGGGGGCAAAGTTATTTAGATCGTTCCGGAAAGCTCTTTCACCCAACTCGTTGAGGCGGAATTTCGGCACCTGTCCAGTAAGCGTACCGGGACTGAAAAGATTGCCGACGCCAGAAACATCGTAGACCATGTTGGGATCTGTCAGAAGGGCATAGTTGGTGGAGTTCAGCTTCGCACCAAGCTGCGGCTGCCACCGGACACCGTAGGTGAGCGTTAGATTGCTACGCGCACGCCACGAATCCTGGGCAAAGAGACCATTGGTATTTTCTTCGATCTCGAAGTGGCGATTACCATTGAGTCGATAGACTCCATCAGCCTCAAGACGGACCGTGCCGGCGTTAAAAGCGCTGATACGTCCAGTAAGTGTGGCGTATACTGCTTGAGCATTAGCGACCTCAGTAGCATTAGCCCCTGGGATGTTCGCCGCTGAAAAAGCGTTAACGAGCGCCGTATCCTGGGTTGCGAGCACGCCAAAGGTTACTGTCGATTTAATCGGGTTCACGGAATCCGAAATCGTTTCGACCTTCTTCAACTGGCCGCCGAAAGTCATCGTGTGGGTACCCTTGACCCACGTGATGTTATCGGTGAAGTCCTGAGTCGGCGAACTTCTGGCGCTGAAAGCATTACGAATCGTGAGGCCAGTCAATCCGGAACCAAGAGCGACATTGAAGCCGGCCTGAGTGGCGTCCCAAAAACCAGTTCCACCCACCAGTTCAAATCTCGAGTCGCCGCCGAGCCAGCCTGCGAGCTGCGCATAGCGGAACTGATTGACCACCGAACTGCCGAAGCTGGACCTGAGTCCGATTGACAGGGAGCGGCGATCTGAATTCTGCGTACCTGCATTAGCAATGCCGGGGAAATTCGGATCGACGTTATTCAGAAAGTCAACGTTGGATCGGAACGGCTGATCGTTGTAGATGCCTTCGATCTGATGGTTCTTGGTGATATTGCCGTCCATGCGGAGCACCACGAACCGGCGACGTTGCTGGCCGTCGTTGGAAAACGTGTACGGCTGGCGGAACCACAGGTTGCCGGTTCCGAGCGGCTGGAACGTGCCCTTGACTCCCGTTGCCGATCTGATGCTGCTGAGCATGCTCAGCACCGTCGGATCGATCGTATTGGGAAGGCCATTTGCGGCTGCCAGGTTGAACAGGTTGATTGTTCTACTGCCGCCAGTGCCATAACGGAAGACGCCATTCTGGGCTTCAGCCGTCAGCACCTGACGAGTACGTACTGGCGAGGTTTCATTGAGGTGGAAGCGTTCGTAGTTAAAGAAGAAATACGCCTTTCCTCTACCCGACTCAATTGCTGGGCCACCCTCACCAAAATGCGGAAGCGGAATTGGACCACCAACGCTGCCTCCGAATTGGTTCAAGCGAAGCTTGCTCTTCGGCTGGTTCTGGTAGTTGTTCTGGAAGTTCGCCGTGTTTAGACCTTCATCGCGGTGCTGCCAGAAAGCACTGCCATGATAGTCATCGGTTCCACGACGCGTTGCGAATCGGATACCGACCGCGCCGTCACCCGAACTCTCCGAGCCTGGAGTAGCCGTTGAAACCGTCACCTCGTCAATCGCATCGATGCGAGGACGAATGAAGGTGAAAAATCCGTCGGACGACTTTAGGAAGTTGTCCTGTACGTCCACGCCATCGATCTGAATGGTGAGTGCGCTCTTCGGCAAACCATTAATGGATGACGTTCGGACCACGCCCGTGGTCGTTGTACCAGGCAAGGTAGTCACGAGGTCGAGAGCGTCACGAGACTGAATAGGCGTCTCGAGGATCTGTCGACCGGTAATCGTTGTTCCTACTGTTGCCGTTTCTGTCTGCAGCACTTCGGCGCCTGAAGCAACAACAACTGTCTCGTTAATGTTGCCGGGCTCGAGTTGTGCGTTAACGGTGGCCGGGGTAGCGACGTCAACCTTGACGTTCTGAATCACTGCTGTTTTAAAACTCGGCGCAGTGATCGTCACAGTGTATGTCGGGGTACCTGCAGGAACACCGGGGATTGTGAATACGCCATCACCCTTGGTGACAGCCGTATACTGCTGTCCGGCTTCACCCTTAACGGTGACATTCGCGCCAGGTACAACCGCCCCTGTTTGATCAGTCACAGTACCGGAGATGGAGCCGGTCGTACCCTGGGCTTGAATAACGATCTGGCAAGTCACCAGGGCCAGCATCGTCATCAAGAGCGTTGTGAACTTTCTCATTTTCCCTCCTCAGGATGAAATATCGTCGAGTATGCTTTTACCGCCTGCTTAAGAGCCTTTCCCTTGAAGACGCCGCACCTGCCGCTAAAGGGAAATTCGATTTTCGCTCAGAGCGATCGAGGACTCGATCAAGTATTGGTCTGTCTAATTTTGTCTTAAACCTACTTAGAGCGAGGAGGCTCTAATATCCTCCGAATCGGAGGGATGCATGCGAGCACAATCCAGACGGCAAGAACTATGCCCTTTTCGCCGCATTCAATTTTGCAGGTAATTGTACGATTTATTGACTGTGAGCCAACCAAAATTTCGGAGAATCTTGGAGGTTCTGAATACGATAACTCGAACTTCAAGTCCGGTGCTTCGTCTCTAGGCGTGCATATCCTGAGGTTTTCCGCCACTTTCGAATTCGGTCGATAAAGGTGACTTCACCACTTCGAATTCGAAGTGAAGCTCCTTCGCACGAAAAATCGTTGAAAGGTAAAACTCCCAGAACTTCCGAGTGAAGCGCATTGAAGGCCAGCGTTGATCGAGATTGACCACGAACTCGAGTCCCAAAGCGCGCCAGAGATTCGCCAGACTCACATGTGTTGCGAGCGGTTTCAACTCTGCTGTTGTGTAAAACGGAAACGGTGTGCGTGATGGAATGAAGCACGTGAATGAATAACTGTTGAAGTGATTGCGATGCGTTGGATCTGTGGCCCAGTCGGGATTCGAATAGTGAGGAGTAACGATCTTTATTTTGCCTCCAGGCTTTGTGATGCGATGCAACTCATTGACGAAGCCAAGCACATCAGGAACATGTTCGATCACGTGACGACAAATGATCTCTTCAAATTCATCATCATCGAATGGGTATGGAAACGTTCCGAGATCGTGAACGACATCAGCATGACTCATGCGATTCGCATCGATGCCGATCGCTCCGGGAAACTTGTTCTGACCACAACCAACGTCGAGGATCTTCTTGGTCATGCTAGCAGTGTTGGCAGCTCTTGCAGGTTGATCGCGTGAACAGGTTGGCCCAACGCGCGCGATACTTCGCCGATGTTCATTCCATCCAACATGATCGCATCATCACTCTTCAACATCTGCTTCGGTATACAAACGAACTCGCCTGCAACTTTTTCACGCGCGCGCAAAAGATCCTGGCCCGTTAGTAAACCGGCAACAGAAACATCGCCGCCGAAGTAACTATTCTCAAGCGATTCGACGATCAGCTTCGTTCCGAATCGTGCGTTGAACTTGTCGATCATTTTCCTCAACACAGGGGCGAAGAGTGTGCCGGTGAAGATCGTTCCCGATGTTTGCTTGCTGCTGGTCCAATTCTCGCGTTCGAGTCGCCGCATCAGTTTCGTAAATTCGTTTGCAAACGATCGGACCATGCCGACGCCGTCTTCGATTTGTGGGTAGTCGCCGTAATGTGATCGCGCCGGGATGCGTCGTCCGGCGCGCAAGTAGATCTCATCGCCGAGGAGGGCGAAGTTGGTTCCGAGCTTCGCGTGTAGTTCTTTCTGAATCTCATTCACCTGATCTATCACTTCGCGACAAAACTCAGGCGTCACTCGCGTGAGACGCGCATCTGTGTTGTAACGAGTTAGACCAAGCGGCACGATCGCGACGCTCGTGATGCGCGGATACTCAGCAGCGAGATCGAAGATCGTCTTCTTCAATATTTCTTTGTCGTTGATTCCCGGACACAACACCACTTGCGCGTGCACTTCGATCCCTGCCTCGAGCAACCGCGCGAGCTTCGTCGAAATGTCTGCGCGTTGCTTGTCGACGCCGAGCATGTAAGCGCGCACGTCGAGATCCGTTGCGTGCACTGAAACGTACTGAGGCGACAGTCGCTGTTCCACGATACGACGCATCTCGTCTTCAGTAATGGAGGTCATCGTGGTGTAGTTGCCGTAGAGGAAAGAGAGTCGAATGTCTTCGTCCTTTATAAACAGCGAAGGACGTGCATCAGCAGGATTGCCGTTACAGAAACAGAAGATACATTCGTTCGCACACTGCCGCGGAACGATCGCTTCAAATGACAGCCCGAAGTCTTCACCTTCAGCACGCTCGAGCTCGACTTCCCAATCCTCGCCACTCTTCTTGCGTACTTCGAGGACCAGATCGGTCTCGCCCGATGTTTGAAAACGGAAGTCAAGGTAGTCGCGAACGACGCGGCCGTTGACCTTTATTATTCGGTCGCCGCGTTCGAGATCCATCTCCGCGCCGAGACTGTCGGGCGCAACGTCGAAGATCTCGACACCGCGGCGACGGATGTTTGTAACTGCCGGTGTGACTGCAAACTCGTACATGCAAACATACTGTGCCACGGCTTTGCACAAAAAGTCTAAATGCCTTTCTGGGATTTTCTCTGTGCAACCTCTGTGTCCTCTGTGTCTCTGTGGTGTAGTTTTACTCGGAATTCGTCCAACCACAGAGACACAGAGGACACAGAGGTTGCACAGAGAAGAGTGTTATCGAGACTTTTTGTGAAAAGCCCCTATGCCACAGATCTTCGCGGAGGAAATCAGGAATATGGCGGCGATTGCGCTTTTCCTGTACCGAGTGTGCGATTTCAAGCATCTGCCCCTGCTTATGAAAAACTTAATTTTGCTCCCGCTTCTTGCGTCTCTCGTCTGCGCGTCCTTTATTTCAGTATCAGCACAGGAAACGGCCGGTATCGTCAAGGCCTCGGTTTCTTCGGGATCGTCCACTCCCGAGCCATCGCTAACGGAAATCTATCGTGTTGGCGTTGGTGACGTGCTCGATATTCGGCTTCTCAACTCTGCCAGCAGCAAGTCGTCCACGTTGTTCACGGTTGTGGCTGGCGGCGTGATCGACCTACCCATCGCGGGCGGCACGATCTCCGTTGCGGGACTCACGCCCGAAGAGATTCAGAACATCATTTCAGTGGAACTTAAAAGAAGAGCAGTCGATGACAAGGCTCAGGTTTCCGTTGGCGTGCGGCAGTATGTGAGTCATTCAGTGACGGTGACGGGACTCGTCGTGAATCCCGGAACGCGGTTTTTGAGGCGCGAAATGGTGCCGCTCTATGTCGTGCTGGCTGAGTCACAACTGCGAAACGACGGCGGACGCGTGGTTGTCCTGCGCGGCGGAACGCCCGGTCAACCGCACGATCTCAGTGATCCCGCGACTCTTAACCTGAAGGTACAGTCGGGCGACGTGATTACAGTAACAACTCGCCCGCAGGAGTTCTACTACATCGGTGGTCGCATTAATTATCCGGGACAGAAAGTGTTTCAACCCGGCATTACGCTCCTGCAGGCGTTGCTGGCGGCGGGTGGCACGGGCAAGCACGACAACAAAGTGGAAATCTCACGCGAAGGTGCGGATGGCCGTCTCGTGACGATCAGCTTCACGATCAGGCAGATCAAGTCGGGAGCCGTGCAGGATCCGAAACTGCAGCCCGGCGACCGCATCGAAGTCTCTAAGTGAGCCTAAAACTGGAAGTTATCTCTGCGGCCCTCTGCGTATCTCGGCGGCCTCTGCGTTGAAATAGCCCTTAACGCAGAGAACGCAAAGATACGCAGAGGGCCGCAGAGAAATTATTGACATTCCACGCCCGCTTTGTTAGTTATTCAGGGCGCTTCGTTGCCAATCCAATAATCCAACATAAGTTCAGGCCGTAGATTGCTTTCTGTCTGACGAGTGCAAATTAAATGAACAAACTAAAGCCGGCACTTTTGGGGGGCTTAATCGTCGGAATTCTCTCCGCGATTCCTTTCCTTAACTATTGTTGCTGTATCTGGGGTATCGGAGGTGGCCTCCTCGCCGGCATGTTGTATATCAAGTCGGCCCCCGTTCCAGTCAAAGTCGGAGAAGGCGCCGTTGTGGGCGTGCTGACAGGAATTGTCGGCGCGATTCTCTACTTCCTCATAAGTGTCCCAATCGGCTATTTCCTTAGCAGCGCCCAACTCGAAGAGACACTGGTGAGAGCCGGCGTTCAGCTTCCCCCAGGCGTATCAGGACTGCTGCTGTTCGTACTGGCTGGCCTGCTTGGCGGGCTGTGTCTACTCGTGCTGTCGATCATCGGTGGACTCATCTCAGTCCCGATTTTCGAGAAACGCAAAGATGCACCACCGCCGCCACCGCCGTCGCAGAATTACGCGGTCTAATTTGGCTTACGAACGATCTTCGAAGACTGGATTCAGGAGAAACTAAATGTCTCAAGAGTGGACTCCCCCGCCCAGCCCGGGCGCACCTGCAAGCGTTCCTAATTATCTGGTTCCGTCAATCATCTCGTTGTTTTGCTGCTTACCGCTCGGAATCGTCGCCGTCATTTTTGCGGCTCGCGTGAACGGCCAGGTACAGGCTGGCGACACCGCCGGAGCGCTGGATTCCTCTCGCAAGGCAAAAATGTTCAGCTACATCGGACTAATACTCGGACTGATTTGGATCGCCATCTGGATAATAATGACAGTGCTCGGTGTCGGCATCGGCGCTTTGGGTAATATGTAGCCGCAACGTTCTGAACGTTCCGCAGTTTTCTCTGGAGTACTCCTACTCGGACTCTGACGTGAGCCCTACACAGGGCTCACGTTTTTAGGTATTCGGAATGAGATATTGCACAAAATGCGGCGCGCCTAACGACGACTACGCACAATTTTGCACAAACTGTCAGGCTGTCATGGCGCCCATCGCCAACTACCAGCCGCCGCCCATACAGACTGTGAACCCGGGTCAGATGGTGAACTGGGAATCAATGGGCGCTGACAAAAAGATTCCTGCCGGCATCTGCGCGATCCTCGTCGGCGGGTTTGGCGTTCACAAGTTCATCATGGGTTACACCACTGAAGGAATTATTCAACTGGTGCTGGGGCTTTGCGGCATCGGTTGGATCCTCGGGTTGGTCGAGGGGATTATTTATTTGACCAAGTCAGATGAAGACTTTGTGAGGACGTATTTTCAGAACCGGCGTGGGTGGTTTTAGGATTACGAGATGTACCGGCGTTCGACCGTTATTGCGATCTGGTCAGTGTTACTCGCAGGATCTGCATACCTGTTTGTGTTTGAGCCGGGTAAGACTGGTCTCTTTCCCGTTTGCCTGTTTCGATTCCTGACTGGTTACCAGTGTCCAGGCTGTGGTTCAACCCGCGCGATGCACCAGCTACTTCACGGCCACTTCGTCGCAGCATTCGAGCTCAATCCATTTTTCCTCGTCGCGATTCCCTTTCTGTTGTATGCGCTTATTCGTTACAGCGTGATCGTGATGCGCGGTGGCGTGCCAAATCACAATAGGCTGCCGGCGCCTTATATTTACGCGCTGTTCTTTGTCGTGCTTTCGTTTTGGATTTTCCGTAACACGTCGTTCTATCCGTTTGTTTCTTAATGAGGTGTTGAATGATGCGCGCACTCGTTTTCGCTCTGGTACTGCTCACGCTCGTGGTTTCAAAGCCTGCTGTTTCCGGCGTTGCGACAGATAAGCCGCCTTTACGACCGGTGCATACGTTTTCGATCGTGGCGCGCGATCCGGCGACGGGTGAGCTTGGTGTTGCCGTGCAGTCACACTGGTTTTCCGTTGGTCCAATCGTGCCGTGGGCAGAAGCGGGCGTTGGCGCAGTGGCGACACAGTCGTTTGTCGATCCGAGTTATGGAAAGAACGGTCTCGAATTGATGCGCGCGGGCAAGAGCGCGCCTGACGCGTTGAAGGAATTGCTCGAGAAGGATGAAGGACGAGAAGTCAGGCAAGTGGCGATGATCGACGCGCAGGGCCGCGTCGATGCGTGGACCGGAAAGAACGACATCCAGGCAGCGGGCCACATCGTCGGCAAGGATTTTTCGGTGCAAGCGAACTTGATGCTCAACGATAAAGTCTGGCCCGCGATGGCGAAAGCATTTGAAAACACCAAAGGCGATCTTGCGGATCGCATGCTCGCGGCGCTCGATGCGGCACAGGCAGCAGGCGGTGATATTCGCGGGAGACAGTCAGCCGCGCTCGTCGTTGTTACGGGAAAGCCGACCGGACTCGCGTGGAAAGATCGAACTTTCGATCTGCGAGTTGACGACAGTCCTGAGCCGTTAGTTGAGCTTCGCCGTCTCGTGAAATTGCAACGCGCCTACAACCACATGAATGCAGGAGACCTTGCGGTCGAAAAGAAAGACAACGAAGGCGCGCTGCGTGAATATGGAGCGGCAGAAAAGTTAGTGCCGGATAATGCTGAGATGATTTACTGGCACGCCGTGGCGCTCGTTAACATGGGCCGTGTCGAAGAATCGTTACCGCTGTTTCGAAAAGTGTTCGCGATGGATCCGAATTGGATCACATTGACGCCGCGGCTTCCGAAATCCGGCCTGTTGCCCGACGATCCGAAGCTGATCGATCGGATCGTATCAGTTGGAAAAAAGAAATAGGCGCACGGTTTCTCTGTGCAACCTCTGTGTGCGCTGTGTAGCAAGTTCGCAGAATCTTGTTTTTCTGAGAAGGTTTTCCCAGTACGCCGGAGGCGTTCGCTAATTTCAGCCCAGGGTTCGAGGAACGAG
>DATFDT010000220.1:0-15242 GCA_035251975.1 Pyrinomonadaceae bacterium
GAAACTCGTTATTGGTGTGGCACGGGCGCCCACAGAGGGCCGCCCCTACAGTTGATTTTGAATAACTCACGAAATGGAGTCATTAGAGATGTTTGTCTATTCCTCACGCTCGATTATCTGGTCCAACTGCTTGATCTTTGCATTAGCGGTAGCTGCTTACGCGCAAACGCCGGATACAGTCGTTGCAACTGTCAACAACGTCGAGATCACGCAGAAACAGGTGGATGATTCGGTGGCGGCGCAGATTTACCCGCTACAGCAACAGCTCTACGCGATTCGCAAGGCTGCGCTCGAGAACCTCATCACGACAAAGATTCTCGAGAGCGAGGCCGCCACACGGCGCATCTCGATCGATGATCTGCGAAAGCAACTGACACTCGGGGAGGTGAACGTCACGCGCGCGCAGGTCGAAGATGTTTACAAACAGAACGCGTCGTTCTTCGCAACGATGAGTCCTGACGAGGCGCGCGAACGTTTGCGTCTCGATCTGGAGAACCAGGCACGTATGAAACACTACCGCACCGGCCTGGACGCGTTGCGCAAGAAGTGGACCGTAACAATGAACATACCGCCGCCGGTGTTTGTATCAGAGCTCGATGACGGAGTCTCGCCTGTTAAAGGCGCGACGAATGCGGTGGTGACGATCGTCGAATTTTCAGATTTCGAGTGCCCGTTCTGCAAACAGGTGCAGAGTGTACTCAAGCAGATCGTTGAGAGTTATGGCCGGACGGTACGGCTCGTGTTCAAGCACTTGCCGTTGGAAGGCCATCGCAATTCGTTGCCGGCGGCGCGAGCGGCTTACTGTGCCGCAGAGCAGGATCGGTTCTGGCAGTTTCACGATGCAGTGTTCGCCGCCGGCAACTTGTCTCCACCGGTGTTTGAACAGATTGCCTCGGATCTGGGACTCGGTTTGCCGAAGTTTCAGGAGTGTGTTGCTTCGGAGCGGTCGCGAGCGGCAGTCATTAAAGACATTGAAGCTGCAAGACTGTTGCGAATCGAGAGCACACCGAGTTTTGTAGTAAATGGGAAAGTAATCAAAGGCGCGCTCAGCTTGGCCGAGTTTCAAAGAATCATCGAGCAGGAGCTGAACCAGCGCACTACCTCAACAAATTAGGAGATCCTCACAATGAAACATGCTGTTTGTCTGGTCTTTACACTACTTCTTTCTTTTGCTGGTCCAGTGCTGGCACAGGAGCGCTCCAACGCTGCACAGGAAAAGATCGTTCGCGAAACTTATCGCAAACTCGAACTTTACAACGCCGCCGCTCAGGTCTTCGACAATGAACTCACGCGCCGCCCTTTTCGCTCCCCCGCGAGCGTAAAATTCGAGCTTACGGATTTTCGCTCCGGGAATGTTCAGGAGATCCTGAACAAGCCGTACGCGGAACTGGTCACAATACCCACCGGTGATGTCCTTTCGTTAACGCGTGGTGGTCACTCCCAGGATGGTGGACCACAGGAAGCCACGTTTGCCGCCACGTGGGAGCACGGGCAATATGCTTCTGTTTTCGACCCTGGTTGGACCGTGAGCGACGTGTTCCATTTCGAAGCTGCTCGCTATTACGACATTGTTTCGTTTGTTTCTTATCGCGTGACTGCCAGGCTTGAAGGGAGGACGCGGACCTATCGCGCGCTCGCGCTCTTCCGTGAGTCACCCGGCGGGCCTCCGGAGTTTTGGGATTCGATCGTCAACGGAGTGGCGAGCGTTTGGGAGGAAAAGCGTCCACCGTATAAGTCGAAAAATGGAATCCTCGTTGAGACGAGTGCTTCGATCGATGTGATTGACGTCGGGGATGGTGGCGATGGCGGGGACACTGGTGATGTCGGGGACAACATAATCCCCGACGACGGTTCTACAGAGACGCTCTTCTCATCCACCTCTCTGGGCATTTGGGACAGTGAAGATGACGCGGAACATGCATCCGGCCGGCACGGTGGCACGGCGGAATACATCGGCCAATGTTCCACACTGCAGAACAAACAGCAACGTTGCTCAGTCGGGGTCAGAAACTTCATCGCCCTCGAAACAGGTACGCTCAGTAACTCCACTCCGTTTTTCTGGCATGTCACGTCGAAAGATCAGAAAACTGAGAGCCGGACCGGAGCGCTCGGCACTACCATTTCGTGCGCGGCGGCGACGGGAGTGGCGATTTCATCGTGCTTTTTAGGCAGTAACTGCGGCGGAGCTGCGTCTGTGTCTCTGAGTATCTTTGTCGCCTCCGCCTCAGCAACGATCTCCGGCGGCAACCTCTGGCACGACGTTAATGCCGAACACTACAGTTGCGCTCTCGCCACGGCTGGCAACATGTGCACGACACCTGCATTCAATGGCACTTGCCCGATCGGGACCAGTCCAAACGGATCGGGTTTGTGTTGTTTCAGCAGTGCCGGCACAAACGAATGCAATACAACTTTCGCGAGCCGTTGCATGAGGTTTGGAGGCGAATATGATTTTCTGACTTGCACCTGTTTGGGGTGTGATACGTGCGGTGGCTCGCCGATCGTTATCGATCTAGCAGGTAATGGTATCGCGCTGACGAACCCGGCGGATGGAGTCGATTTCGATCTGAACGGCAATGGGACCAGAGATCGTCTGGGTTGGACTCGGCCCGATTCCGACGATGCGTGGCTCGCCCTCGATCGCGATGGCAATGGAACCATCGATCGAGGCGCTGAGCTGTTTGGAGATTTCACCGCGCAACCTCCCTCGAGTAACAAAAACGGATTTCTGGCACTCGCGGAATTTGATAAACCGGCAAATGGCGGCAATGCTGACGGCGTGATCGATAGTAGCGATTCGATCTTCGCGAGCCTTCGTCTTTGGCAGGACAAAAATCACAACGGCATTTCTGAGTCAGATGAGTTGCACACGCTCGTGGAGTTGAACGTCAAGGCGTTCGAGCTGGACTTCAAAGAATCAAAGCGCGTTGATGAATTCGGGAACGAGTTTAAATACCGCGCGAAAGTAAAAGACGCCGCCAATACCAGCGTCGGACGCTGGGCATGGGACGTCTTCCTCTCTCATTGAAAATCCGTTTTCAATCCGTGTAATCCGTGTTTAAGTTCGCCACGGATTACACGGATTTTTTAAAGGATGGGAGTGTCTTGCGAGCCGCTTTTTCTTTCTTTAATCCTAACGCCCAGTCGGCCTGCATGAGGGTATGAATGTCGCGAGTGCCCTCGTAGATGATTGCGGCTTTGCAGTTTCGAAGGTAGCGCTCCACCGGATAATCGTTTGAATAGCCATTGGCGCCGTGAACCTCGATGGCCATCGATGCCGCTTTCTCACTGCGCGTGGTGGCTTGCCACTTCGCAAGGCTCGTCGCCTTCGCATTTGGCTTGCCCTCGTTCTTTAACCAACCGGCGCGCAGCCAAAGCAAGTGGCTCATCTGGTAATCGGCTTCCATCTCTGCGATCTTCTGCTTCACGAGCTGGTGGTTCCCGATCTTCGTGCCGAAAGTCTCGCGCGTGTTCGCATATGCAACCGACGCATCACGTGAGGCGCGAATTACTCCGGTGGCGCCGGATGCAACAGTGTAACGTCCCTGCTCGAGCGCAAACATTGCGATCTTGAAGCCTTCCCCTTCTTCGCCAACCATGTTCGCCTGCGGCACTCGCACGTCCTGCAAAGAAAAGTAACCCGTGTTGCCGGCGCGAATACCGAGTTTGCCGTGGATCGTGCCCGACGAAAAACCTTTCATGGTCCGCTCAACGATAAAACATGACATGCCCGTGTGATCGCGCTTGCGTCTCTTCTCTTCGTCAGTCCAGCAGAAGAAAAGAAAGTTGTCAGCCACGTCGGCCAAACTGATCCACATCTTCTCGCCGTTCAATACCCATTCGTTTCCTTCGCGACGCGCCGTCGATCGCGCTCCAACGACGTCGGAACCGGCGCCTGGCTCAGTCAAACCATAGGTGGCGATCTTTTCACCCTTTGCCTGCGGCACGAGGTACTTCTGCTTCTGCTCTTCGGTGCCCCACGTGTAAAGCGTCAACGAGTTCAATCCGGTGTGGACCGACATCACCACCCGCAAAAAGGTGTCAACCGCTTCGAGCTCTTCGCATACGAGTCCGAGCGATATGTAATCGAAACCGGCGCCGCCGTACTCCTCAGGTATGCAAACTCCAAGCAGATTAAGCTCTGCCATCTTTTTCAGTACCGAAGGGTCAAATTGCTGCTTTTCATCCCACTCTTTGATGTGGGGCGCGACTTCCTTCTGGGCAAACTCGCGCACCGTTTGCACGAGGGCCTTGTGATCCTCGGTCAGTTCAAAATCGATCATTTCATTACTCTTTCCAGTAGCGTGCTAAAAATGACCGGACATCTTACCGAAGTAGAAACTCCAATGTCCAAACCGCACTATCCACAGATTACGCAGATCTCTGTGTAATCTGTGGAAAAGGCTTTGCTATACTTCGCGACATGCCGAGGAAAAATCGAGCCGCCGACGTATTTACTGTCGGTTTAGTACAGATGAATTGCGTCCCCGAGCCGGAAGCAAACCTTGAGAAGGCGATTGCCGGAATCAACGACGCAGCCAAGCGCGGTGCGCAAATCGTTTGTTTGCAGGAGCTTTTTCGTTCGCAGTACTTCTGCCAGACGGAAGACATCCAGCTCTTCAAACTGGCCGAAACAATACCCGGTCCCTCGACGGAAGCGCTCAGTAGAGTGGCGCGCCAAAAGAAGGTCGTCATCATTGCCTCCCTCTTCGAAAAACGCGCCGCCGGTGTGTATCACAACACCGCCGTGATGATCGACGCCTCCGGCCAGATCGCAGGCAAGTATCGCAAGATGCACATCCCTAACGATCCGCTTTACTACGAGAAGTTTTATTTCACGCCGGGAGATCTTGGCTTTCAAAGTCACGACACCACCTACGGCAAGGTCGGCACACTTGTCTGTTGGGACCAGTGGTTTCCGGAAGCGGCACGACTGACGGCGCTCGGCGGCGCAAATTTTCTGTTCTACCCGACGGCCATCGGCTGGCTCCCTGACGAAAAGCAGGAGATGAACGAGGCGCAGCACTCGGCGTGGGAAACGATTCAACGTGGCCATGCGATCGCGAACGGAGTTTACGTCGTGGTCGTCAATCGCGTGGGACGCGAAGGCAAACTGACTTTCTGGGGTCAATCATTTGTAGCTGATCCGTTTGGTCACATCATCGCGAAAGCCTCTGCGGAGAACGAAGAAGTGCTGGTCGTCGAATGTGATCTCTCAAAGATTGAAGAGACCAGACAAAACTGGCCCTTCCTCCGCGACCGTCGCATCGATGCATATGAGGGGTTGCGCGTCCGGTTCGGTGGTTCGGTATGAAATACGGCCTACTGGATCTGATTGGCAACGCCGGCGTCGTGGTGCTGATGATTACCTACCTGATGTTGCAGTTGAACAAGATTCGCAGCGATGGGCTTGCTTACTCGCTATTGAATGCAGTGGGCGCCACCCTGATCGTGCTCTCACTGCTCGTCAACTTCAATCTGTCTGCCATGCTAATGGAAGTCTTTTGGGTCTTAATTAGCTGCGTCGGGATCTACCGGTACTTTCGATTGAAATCGCCGCGGTCGCAAACTCTCGATGGCTGAACACGGATCACAAACGCCGTCAGAGCTCGGCTTCCGCATGCCCGCCGAATGGTATCCACATCATTCGACTTGGCTCACGTGGCCCAAGAATCCCGAAACCTGGCCCGATCGATTGACACAGGTCGAGCAGATCTACCTCGAGATGATTTCCGCGCTCACGCCACACGAGATCGTCAATCTCCTCGTTGACGATGACGAAACAGAACAAGTGGTACGTCGCCGTTGTAGTGAGGCGACAGCTTCACGTATCCGTTTCCATCACATTCAGACAGTCGACTCGTGGATTCGTGACTATGGTCCAAACTTCCTGATTGGCCCAAACGATGAGGGCGCGTTCAACGATTGGATCTTCAACGCATGGGGAAACAAGTACGCGACGTTCAAGCAAGACGACACCGTGCCGCAACGGCTGGAACCGTTTCCGAAGATGAAAAGGTTCTCACCGGGTATCGTGATGGAAGGCGGATCGATTGAAGTGAACGGCGCCGGGTGTGTGCTGACGACTGAGCAATGCCTGTTGAATCCAAACCGCAATCCCGATCTGTCGCGTGAAGAGATAGAGCAATATTTAAAAGACTACCTGGGCGTGACGAAAGTTCTGTGGCTCGGTGAGGGCATTGCCGGCGACGACACCGACGGTCACATCGACGATATCGCTCGTTTCGCTGGTTCCGACGTGATCGTTTGTGCTGTTGAAGACGATTCTGCTGATGCGAATTACGAGCTCCTGCAAGACAATCTGAAGCGCTGCAGATCGATGACTGACGTGAATGGAAAGCCTTTCGAGATCGTCAATTTACCAATGCCCGGACCTGTCGGCGGGAGCAGCACCACGACCCGCGACCTCGAACGTCTGCCGGCGAGCTATGCAAACTTTTACATCGCCAACAACGTCGTGCTCGCGCCGGTGTTTGGTCACGCTAATGATCAGCGTGCCGTCGATACGCTTCAGCGACTCTTTCCTACTCGTCGGATAGTGCCGATCAACTGTGAGCCACTGGTCTGGGGCATGGGCACGATCCACTGCGTCACGCAACAGCAGCCGCGGATCTCCACGGATTGACGCAGATTTGCGTAAATCCGCGTTCATCCGCTTTCAATAATTTTCCTTGCCTCCGCGATAGCCTCGTCTAAATTTCGCACGCGCCCATCCAACTGCAGCTCGTAAACCGCGCGTGTGATCTCGCCCATCCGCGGTCCGGGCTCGACGCCCAGATCAAACAAGTGTCGCCCCAGCAGCAAAGGATCAGGCGGGCGCTGCTCCACCTGCAACTCGCGCGAGCGCTGGATAAACCATTCCTGCGCTTCCGAGCCGTACCACTTCTCGCGCGGCACCCATTCCGCATTTCGTCCGAGCGAATCCGCCTTGGCCACGCGATACAACAGATCGGGCTCGCAGCGGCGCGCCAGGCGACGAAACGCCCCCTCACTGATCTCGTCACGCTTCTTGTAAAACTCACCCGGCTTCAAATGCTCGCGCACGAGCGCAATCACCTGCGCGCGCACGTTGTAACCGTCGACGGTGTGCACATTAACGCGGTTAAGAAAACTCTCAGCCGGCGCCACGCCCGCTTCCTCGTGTCCACGCGAACGCCACCTGCCCTCGACGAACTCAGTCGTAGCCGGTTTTCCAAAATCGTGAGCGAGCGCCGCCAGCATCACCGTGACTTGTCGCGGATACGGAAGATCGTCAATCAACCTGCGCGCGCCATCGATTACGAGCTTTGTATGTACAAACACGTCGCCTTCGGGATGCCACTCGGGATCCTGCGGCACTTCGATCAAGCTCTGAATTTCCGGAAAAAGTTTTTCGATCACGCCCAAGCGCCGCAGCCACTCGAGGCCGATCGACGGATGAGCCGCGCGCAGCAGAAGCTTCTCGATCTCACCCCAAATCCGCTCAGCCGGCAGATCGCTGAGATCGATAGTGCGGCAAAGCTCGATCGTCTCCGGCTCGATTTCGAACTCAAAACGAGCAGCAAACTGGGCCGCACGCAACACACGCAGACTATCATCGGCAAACGTGTCTTTTGAAACTGTACGTAAGACGCGCTGCTCGATGTCGCGACGGCCCTCAAATGGATCTATTAGCTCGCCAGTGAGTGGATCCTGCAGGATGGCGTTAATGGTGAAGTCACGACGGCGCGTCGCTTCTGCAACACTCATCGAGGGATCGCCTTCGATCACGAAACCCTTGTGACCGCGTCCTGATTTACGTTCACGGCGTGGGATCGAGACGTCGAGATGGTGACCAAGTTTGTATACGGTGAATGATTCGCCGACGACGTTGACTGGTCCAAACTGGTCGAGGATCTCTCGCAGGCGCGCGGCGTCCAGATTGTAAACTTCGAGGTCCCAGTCCTTCGGCTGCACACCCATCAACTCGTCGCGAACACAGCCACCGACGAGCAAGGCACGACCGCCGGCGTCGTGTATGGCGCGGGCAAGGGACGAGACATTAACCACGGATGACACGGATTTTTTACGGATCTTCTTCAGGAGATTCGACGACGACCTGCACGCCGCGCGTGGACGGCAAACAACTGATCACTTGCGCGCGATCGATCTTTGTCATCTCGCTGCCGGCTGCGTGCCACAGCTTCACCCAGAAAGTTCGCGTCGGCCCATGAACCGCGAAGGTCGATCCATCGATCATCACCGGCACGGGCTCTGCAACCGTTCCTGCTCGCAACGTTTCCAGCAACTCCGGAATGTACGGTTTGAACTTCTCAAACTGGACCAACACAGCGTTGTCATCGATCTCCGCGGGCGGCAGCTCAACCGGATCTTCTGACTCGAGCAAAAGCCGCGTCTCAGTTTGCTCATTCCGCTTCTTAACGATAGGCATGAATTAAATCGACTCCGGAACCGGATACGGTTTCAAACGCTTCTGCAAATGCTCCGCCAGATCCGCAACCTTGATCCGTTCCTGCTCCCACGTGTCGCGGTCGCGCACCGTGACTGCTTCGTCCTCGAGCGACTGGTGATCGACGGTGATGCAAAACGGAGTTCCGATCTCATCCTGGCGCGCGTAAAGCTTTCCGATGCCGCCGGTGTCGTCGTAAACCGCACGCAGCACTGGTTGCAACGATCGCTTGATCGCTTTCGCCATGCCGACGATCTCCGGTTTGTTCTTCGCGAGCGGCAGGATCGCAGCTTTGATCGGCGCGAGCTGCGGGCTCAGTTTCAGAATAACCCTCGTCTCGCCCTTATCATTCGTCTTTTCAGAGTAGGCATCCATCAACACCGCTAGCACGGTTCTATTGACACCCGCAGCCGGCTCGATGACGTGCGGATAAAAACGCTGCTTCGCCGCTTCATCGAAGTACGACAGATCCTCAGTCGAGTCAGCGTTGAGGCGCTTCCCTTCGGCATCAAGTTTATTCTTCGAGTGAGTGCCTAAATCAAAATCAGTCCGCCAGGCAATTCCCATCAATTCTTCCCACGGCTTCTCACGCTCGGGAAAATACCTGTACATGATATCGACGGTGCGTTTTGAGTAATGGGCCAACTCCTCACCCGGAACTTCATACAAAAAGAGATTCTCGCGATCGAGTCCGAGCGAGCTAAACCATTCCAGGTATTGCTCGACCCAATAGTCAACGAGCTTAGTGTGTTCGGCAGTTGGCGAGACGAAATACTCCATCTCCATCTGCTCGAATTCGCGAGTTCGCAAAATGAAGTTTCCCGGAGTCACTTCGTTGCGAAAAGACTTACCGACCTGCGCGATACCGAAAGGCAATTTGCGCCGCATCGTCGTCTGCACATTCAGGAAGTTGATGAATATGCCCTGAGCCGTTTCTGGTCTTAGGTAAGCCAACGCCGACGGATCATCATCGGCCACAGCGCCCAGTTTGGTTTGCAGCATGGTGTTGAACGGCCGGGCTTCAGTCCAATCGCTGGCCCCACAGGAAGGACACTTGTTGTCGACAATCTTGTCGGCGCGAAAACGGCCTTTGCATTTGCGGCAATCGATCAGCCAATCATTAAACGTCGCCTCGTGACCCGAGTACTTCCAAACGAGACGATTCAGAATGATCGACGAGTCGATGCCCTCGATATCGTCACGTTCGTAGACGAGCCAGCGCCACCACGCTTGTTTGACGTTATTGCAGAGCTCGACGCCGAGTGGGCCATAGTCCCAGGCGCTGCCGAGACCGCCATAAACCTCGGAAGAGGGAAAAACAAAACCTCGCCGCTTGGCGAGAGAAACGATGGTGTCGATGTTTGGTGCAGGCACGAATACAGGATTACCAAAGAAGCACGAAAAGCACAAACGATCCCCTGATCAATTCGTGCTTTTTGTGCCTTTTTGTGGCTAACTGTTACTTACCTGGTGTTTGAATGTTGACGTCGATCTTCTGCGATCCTCCACCTCCAAATATTCGCCCTCTAAACATGAACACTCCAACCAATATGATGAGCACAAAAATCACCACAATAGCGACAACGCCGACACTGCCGGCACCACCACCTTCTTCTTCGGCCATGAAGGCTCCTCCTTGTTTTTGAACGAAGTTAACCAGGGGGGCTAAATGGAGGGAATGGCGTAACTGTAAACCAGAAACAAAATTTTAGCCACAGATTTACACGGATTTGATCTGGATCTGATCCGTGAAATCTGTGGCTAATAATCCTACCGCTTGCGGCGCTTAATTTCCCCTGCTTGAACGGTCGGCGTGGCTTGCGGAGCAGTGGCGCCACTCGGAACGATCCACAGCTCAACACTATCTTCCTCGCGGTAACCACCGTTGACAACCGAGAGCCGCGAAGCATCGATGCCGCGCTGCGTAACGATATACTCGTGCGCACGATTCATCAGCTTCTCGACCTGGCCCACCGGGCTCATCCGTCCACCATAGGCGATGATGTAAGCGCGGGTAGTCGGGTCGTTCTGCAATTCAACAGCAAGGTTATCGAGACGCGCCTTCTGATCGTCGAAAGTGCAGTTATTACACTCGTCAAACTCACGTGCAACAATCACGACCTTCTTGAGCGGCGCGATGATCGAAACTGCCTGCGCACTTTGAGCACACGCCGGATCTGACGATCCATCATCAGCCGTCAAGGTGGCGATGATGCGTTGTCCGCCGAGTCCGCTGGAGTCCACATTCAACGTCGACGTTCCGAGGCCGCTGATAACGTGAGCACTGGACGGCGTGACTACCCAGTTGTATTTCAACGCTGCGTTGCCACTGTAAGCGACGTCAGCGGTGTAAGTGATGATCTCGCCTTCGGTGACCTGGCTCGGCGCAGAGATGTTGACCGGGAACGGGCAGGGTGACTTCGGAAGAGGTGGCAACGGACGATAATTCACCACCACGCACTTCACGCGTCCCGCGGGCAGTTCTACTTCACGTATCCAAAACTGTCCGTTGGGTAATCTTACCTGGACGGTATGCAATCCAGCGTCGAGATCGAAGGCGCGATAATCCACGGTGGTTTCGCCACGCGGCTTGCCATCGATCAGCAGCAGCAGACCAGCCGGATTGGTTTGAATCTTGATAGTTGCATATTTCGCTTTCTTCGATTTGGCAGACGCTGTAGTCGCCGGAACCGCAAAGAAGGCAAGCGCAAACAAAGCTATGAAAGCAAACTTGAGATTACGGAGGATATGGCTACGTTGCGACATTATTGGTCCTCCTTAATCTTCGACTTCGCATAACGTTTTCTCAGACCCGCACCGGCAGCGAGCAAGCCAGTTCCGAACAAAAGCAGAGACGCAGGCTCGGGAGTAGGCGTTGGCGTTGCGGTTGGAGTTGGCGTCGGTGTCGGTGTCGGGCTACTGTCCGGCGGCGGGGTCGGCGTTGGTTGCGGATTTTCATCACGGTCGATGAAAACGAGGGGCACGGCCGCGAGGAACAGGAATGGCCACTTCGGGAAAGAAGCGCCGGCGATAAAGATCTCGCCACAGTCGCAGATCGTACCTTCAACTTCGCCGTCTTCGATTTCCTCGACGCCGATTGTTTTCCCGTCACCCGTAACTACAACACTGGAGATAACTGATTCAGTTTTGCCGTCAGTTTGCTTTGGACCTTGGGTCTTTGCAACGGTCTCGCCCTTTTGTCCATCGCTTTTTGGATCCTGGGCGAGAGTGTTGAGCCGCAGATCGAGAACACCTTGAGTGCTGGTAAGAGTTTGGACCACCTGATTGAACTTTACCGGTTCAGCCAGGGCGGGCATCGCGGTCAAAAGAACGACCAGCATCGCGGGGAGCACGCGACGGGTTCGCCCGCGCTTCGGGAGTTTTTTACGAGAGTACTGGGCAGAAATTGAATTCATACGTTTAGAGCGATTTTGATAACTACCGCTTGATCTCATCGAATTGTCTATATCCAATACAGGGACAGTGCTAATAACCCAAAAACTCCAGCCGCACCTAAAGCTTTCGTTATTGCCTGCAGTTTGCTGGGTGAGGGAGCGCCCAGGGACAATAGTCAATCACACATAGAAGTGTGGAAAAACTACGAGCAATTCCAGGGCCGCGGGAAATATTGAGGAAAATCAAGAGATTTGACGATCAGGACCACGGATCTGTCTGAGACTTGGACGCGCTGTCTAGAACCTGGACCATCGCTGGGCCACACAGATCCTTATACAAGCCAGAATAGAACAAGTCAGGAAGAGGGGCTTGCCCCCGACGCTACTTGGATCCGACGAGCGGGGGCAAGCCCTTCTTCCTGGCTTGTTCTATTCTGGCTTAAAGGTGGTTTACTCGCCGCCGCCGTCGCTCGGGCTGGCGGCTTCGGCTTTGCGATTCTCTTCCCGCAACACGGCTTTTCGCGAAAGCTTGATCTTGTTGCCTTCGCGGCCGATGCACTTCACGAGGATCTGTTGCCCTTCCTTCAGCTCGTCACGAACGTCCTTAACCCGACGATCCGCGATCTCCGAGATGTGCAGCAGCCCGTCCGTTCCCGGAAAGATCTCAACGAACGCGCCGAAATCAACGATCCGGTTAACCGTGCCGAGATAAGTCTGGCCCACCTCAGCCTCTGCAGTTAGACCACGAATACGATTCACCGCCGCATCCGCAGCATCACCACTCGCCGTGGCAATCGAGATCGTGCCGTCGTCGGAGACGTCGATCTTCGCACCCGTCTCTTCAACGAGCGATCGGATTACTTTGCCGCCTGGTCCAATGACGTCGCGAATCTTGTCCGGATTGATCTTGATCTGGATGATACGCGGCGCGTGTGCCGAGATCTGCTCGCGCGGCTCAGCCAGCGTCTTCTCCATCGCGCCCAGAATGTAGAGCCGGCCTTTCTTTGCCTGCTCGAGCGCCTCCGCCATGATCTGCGCGTTGATACCCGCGATCTTGATGTCCATCTGCAACGCCGTGATGCCGTTGCGCGTGCCGGCCACCTTGAAATCCATGTCACCGTAGTGATCTTCGGCGCCCGCGATGTCGGTCAGGATCGCGTACTTGTTTCCTTCCATCACGAGACCCATCGCAACGCCCGCCACCGGAGCTTTCAGAGGTACACCCGCATCCATCAACGAAAGCGTGCCGCCGCAAACAGTCGCCATCGACGACGACCCATTCGATTCGGTGATATCTGAAACTATGCGGATGGTGTACGGAAAATCTGAATCTTCAGGCAGGACTGTCTCGAGCGCGCGTCGCGCGAGTGCGCCGTGTCCGATCTCGCGCCGGCTCGACGAACCATAACGTCCAACTTCACCGACCGAGTACTGCGGGAAATTGTAGTGCAACAGGAAACGGCGTTTGACTTCGCCCTTCTCGAGGTCGTCGATGAACTGTTCGTCTTCCTTGGTGCCGAGAGTTGTCGAAACGAGCGCCTGCGTCTCGCCGCGTGTGAACAGCGCTGAGCCGTGCACGCGTGGCAGCCAGCCGACTTCCGATGTGATCGGACGAATCTCTGAAAACCGCCGGCCATCGGGACGTCGCCGCTTGTTGAGAATGTCGTCGCGGAAGACCATCTCCTTAAGCTGATCGAAGATCAGTTTCGCCATCGCGCGTCTTTCAGGCTGATCTTCCGGATACGACTCAATAACTTCCTTCTTCAGCGCATCGACGGCCGCGTAGCTGGCACGCTTTTCCTGCGTGCTCGTATCGAGCGCGGTGCGCAGGTTTTCCGCGTAACGCTCGGTGATATCGCGTGTCATGTCCGGATCGAGCTCGACCGCTGCCACTTCGCGCTTCTGAATCTCGAGCGCTTTGTAGAGCTCTCTCTGCCAGCGACAGAGACGATTGATCTCCTTGTGCGCGAGCATCAGGGCTTCCACCATGATCTCTTCTGAAACTTCACTCGCACCGGCCTCGACCATCACGATCGCTTCTTCAGTTCCGGCGACAATCAAGTTCAAACGCGACTCACGTACTTCGTCGTAAGTCGGGTTAACAATGTAACGTCCTTCGATCAGCCCGATACGCACGCCCGCAATGGGATTCATAAACGGTATATCTGATAGATAAAGCGCGCACGACGCGCCCGTGATCGCAATAACGTCGGGATTGTTGTCGGGATCCGCTGAAATAACGCTGGCAATAACCTGAGTTTCGTTTCGATAACCTTCGGCAAAAAGTGGGCGGCAGGGACGATCGATCAGACGGCTGGTCAGGACTTCCTTTTCATTAGGACGGCCTTCGCGCCGGAAGTAATTACCGGGGATGCGCCCGGCCGCGTAATTTGATTCACGATACTCGACCGTGAGGGGAAAGAAATCAATTCCTTCGCGGGCGGTTAAAGCGCCAACTGCGGCGACCAGCAACATCGTGTCGCCATAACGTATAACGACAGAGCCGTCCGCCTGCTTTGCAACGCGGCCGGATTCAACGGTCAACTCCTTATCGCCAAGCTTGATTGATTCTTTGAGGTATTTCCTTTGTGACATTTCTATTCTCCTTAGCACGATACACCTGAACAGTGTTCAGGTCGCCGGCGCCTAACACAAATGGGCGCCGCGCTGTTTTGGCAAGCTAACTTGCTCTTAAAGTTCTCTGGGCCGCCACGTGAAGCGGTGAAGGCGAAAAGCAGCAACTAAAAAAGGCGGCACGAGCCTCTTGAACCGTGAAGCTCATGCCGCCTATTGCTCGAAGCTTTGGGCCGTACACGTCCGCTTGTTCGCAGTCAATCGCCGTCACGTTCGGCACTGCCACAAGCTCTTCGATAGACGCGGGCTTTAAGTGAACAGAGATTCGAAGCTCTCTCTCAACGTTTGAATCTAACGGCGCAGACCCAGACGATTAACTACCTCATGGTAGCGTTCGATATCAGTGCGCTTTAAGTAATCCAAGAGACTGCGACGCTGCGAGACCATTTTCAGCAGGCCGCGCCGCGAGTGGTTGTCTTTCTTGTGGGTCTTAAAATGCTCTGTGAGGTCGTTGATTCTCTTGCTCAAAAGCGCCACCTGGACTTGTGGTGACCCGGTGTCTGACTCATGGGTACGGAAATCAGAAACTATCTGCTCCTTGGTTTGTTTTGCTAACGCCACTTGCTTAAATGGTCCTCCTCGACCGCAGTACACTCCGCCTAAAGGCGGCAACCGCTAAACTTAAAAAGCAAGTCACTGTAACATGTGCCTGCCGAAACGCACAAATGCAGCGGTTTTTCGCCACAAAAAGGCACAAAATTCATAGAAATGAAGCAGTCAGGAAAAAGAACAAGTCAGGAAGAGGGGCTTGCCCCCGCTGTAAT
>DATFDT010000221.1:0-11791 GCA_035251975.1 Pyrinomonadaceae bacterium
GAGGGGTTTGCCCCCGCCGCTGCTTGGATTGAATGGGCGGGGGCAAGCCCCTCTTCCTGACTTGTTCTTTGCCCATGGCGCGTCAGAATTCTTTTTAACCCGCCCACGGTCTCAGCTTGTGTCTCTGGCCGGAATGAGTTGTAATCTGCGCCGAAGGAGAAGGAGTTTGCATGAGAAATCGTCTCTTTTGGGCGCTCTGCTTGGGTTTGGCCGTTGCCGTCTCGCAGGCTGGGCCCTTCGCCACCGCCCAGGACATCACCGGCGGCGGCAGCCTGGTACGCGACATTACCGGCGGCGCGGCCCTGATCTTCCGCGCGCCACAAAACCCGACAGTCTCCAGTAGCGCCACTGGTGGCGGGCGCGTTAAGCCCGGAAAAAAACCGCCAATCCGCAAACAGGATTCAATTATCGCCAAAGCCAATGCAGCGCGAAGCGCGCCGAAGCCACGCTACGACGAAGCCGAGCAGCAGTATCAACTCGCAGCGCAGATCGCCCCCGACGATGCACGCGCATTCGCCGGTCTCGGAAATGTTTACGTGGACCAGGGCAAGTTTGCGCAAGCAGTGGATGCATACCAGAAGGCGATCAAAGTCAAACCGGATTACAACGGCGCTTATCTGCCGCTCGCGTTTTCGTTGGCCCGACTGAATCGCTTTCCGGAAGCGATCGACGTCTACAACGAAACGTTGAAACGCGATCCGAGTCCCGAGGTCTATAACAATCTCAGCTTTGCTTACAACCACAGCGGGAGGTACGACGAAGCGGTGGAGGCGAGCCAGCAGGCAATCAAGTTGCTGGGCGAGACGGGCGATGCGTACAAACTCGGATTTCAGGAGCGAAACGAGATCCGTTCCTACGCTTACAAGAATCTCGGCAACGCTTACAACGGTTTGAAGCGTTATGAGGAAGCCGCAACGGTGTTGAAGAAGTCGTCGGAGATCGAGCCGACGAACGCGTCCGCTCACTTCAATCTCGGGTTAACTCTTTACAACGCGGGCCGTTACTCGGAAGCAATCGAATCGTATAAACAGGTCATCAAGTTGAGACCAAACCTGGCCCAGGCTTATTTCAATCTGGGCTTGACTTACCGTGCGATCAACGACAAGACTCAGGCGATGGCCCAGTATGAGACTCTCAAGGGCCTCGATTCTGAAATGGCAAAACAGCTCTACGACGCGATCAAGCAGTAGACTTTCTCTGCGCAACCTCCGCGTCCTCTGCGTCTCTGCGGTGAAGTTATAGATCGAGCTGATTTACCGCAGAGACGCAGAGGACGCCGAGGTTGCGCATAGGCGGCACTCACATCCAAACCCCGATAATCGATGCTCGACGGGCAGGACCATGTTCAAGCCGTACCTCGCCAAAAATGGGCGCTGAATCAGGAAGCGTTCGACAAGCTGCTCGTCGCGTTTGACGTTGACCGCGACACGGCCGGCCGGAAATACCTCGAAATCCGAAACAATCTGACACGCTTTTTCGAGTGGCGTGGGTGCTCGTTTCCAGAAGACCACGCTGACGAGACGATCAACCGGATGGCGAAAAGAGTCTTCGAAGGCGAAGAGATCCTCAACCATTCGGGATACGCGATGGGAGTCGCGCGGCTGTTGTTACTCGAGATTAATAAAGGCCGGCAGCGGGAGCAGTCGGCGCTCGCGGAAATCGGCGCCGCGCCCGACGTTTACGTGCCGGAAAATGACGACGAAAGCCGTCTCACCTGCCTTCGAAGCTGCCTCCAGACGCTCTCGCCGGACAATCGTGAGCTGATTCTTCAGTATTACCAGGGCGAGAAGGGGGAAAAAATCGACAACCGGAAGAAGTTGCTCGATCGCCTCGGAATCCCTGTAAATACGTTGAGAATGAGGGCTTTACGACTGCGCGAGAGGCTGCAATCGTGTGTCGAAGAGTGCCAGGGCAGGATCTAAAAAATTTTTTTGTGATGGAATCGAATGTTTGGCCACTACATAAGTGGAAGGCCCCTGCACTGTGAGTCTTGATTAGAAACAAAATCTTATCTGCGATCTCAGCGTATCTCTGTGATCTCTGCGTTAACTGTGGTCATGAGAAATACTTAACGCAGAGAGCACGGAGATACTCAGAGATCGCAGAGAGAGCCAATCAACTAAACCATGTCAGTTGATAACGAAAAACTAATTTCCCGGTACTTGCTCGGCGAGCTGCCGGAAGACCAGCAGGTCGAAATCGAAGACCGCGCCTTTTCCGACAAAGACTACCTCGCCACGATCACCACGGTGGAAAACGATTTGATCGACGAGTACGTCCGCGGCGAACTGTCCGTTGCCGATCAGAAGCGTTTCGAGACTCGCTTCCTCGCCTCAGCCGAACGCCGCAAACGCATCGAGTTCGCGAAGGCCCTGCGAACTGTGGTTTCAGCGGCTCCGGAAAAAAATGTGGTCCAAACAGCGACGCCGTGGTCCTGGCGCGAGTCGCTTTACGCGTTCCTTAATGGATTGAATCCAGCGGCACGCCTCGCATTTGCTGCCGCTGCGATCCTTGTAGTCGCCGGTGCTGCATTGCTGTTCGTGGAAACGCTGCGATTGCGCCGTCAGGTCACGCAGCTACAAGCGGAGAAGCAGGCAGGACAAGACGTACAACAAGCGCTCGAAGCCGAGCGCAAACGTAACGAAGAGCTGAACGCGCGGCTCGATCAGGAAAAGCAACAGCGAGAACAAACTGATGAGTCGTTGCGCCAGTTAACCGAAACACCAGAAGCGAAGAATCCGGCGCCACCGCCCGTGATCGCATCGTTAACGCTTCTGCCTGGTCTATCACGCGGTGGTGATCAGAAGCCAGCCCTCGATCTTTCAAATGACGCACGTTTGGTCAGGCTTCAAATCGGTATCGATCCCGAAGAGCAGTACAAGAGTTTTGCGGTCGAGCTGCGTACCTTAGCCGGGCGACAAGTTTGGAATCGCGAAAATCTGGCCGCGCGAACGCGACGCGGATCACGCGCCGTCGGGCTCACGTTGCCGGCAACGGTACTCAAGTCAGGTGAATACGAACTCAGATTACGCGGCCTCACTGAAGGCGGCGGCTCTGAAGATGTTGGTTTCTATTACTTCAATGTGAGAAAAAAATGAGACGCACAAATACATCTCTCCTCGCCCTCCTGATAGTGCTCACCACCTCCCAAGCCGTCTACTCCCAAACAAAAATTCTCGAACCTGAAAAAGTAATAGAACAAACGATCGCTGCCGAGGAGTCGCATTCCTACAGCATGATGTTGGCCACGGGAATGTTCGGCTCCGTCGAGTTGACTCAGAAGGACCAAAATCTGACGCTCACGATCTTTGCGACTGATGGTCAGAAACTCAGGACTGCAGATCTCGCGAGTGTAGGCTTCTCAGAGGAGATTTCGCTCGTCGCACAGGAAGCGACCACGTATCGCATTGAAGTAAAGGCCGTCGCCAAACCAACTCGAACAGGTAGTTACACGCTTAAACTTACGAAGATTCATCCCGCCACGGCCGAGGATCGAGCGCGTGTGCAGGGTCAAACGTTGGCCGAAGAAGGCATGCAGTTTTTAATCAAGCAAACTGCTACCTCGAAGAATGAGGCTCTCGACAAATTTCAAAAATCAATTCCAGTCTGGCAGGCAGCAAAAGATCCGGATCACGAAGCACAAGCATTTTATTACGTCGCCTACACCTTGAATCATCTGGACCGATATGAGGAGGCTGCGGAGGCTGCCAAAAAAGGTCGTCCGCTGGCCCAGTCAACCGGCAACCGCAACCTCGAAGCCTACTTACTCGACGAACTCGGCAGCTCTTTCAACAACCGCGGTGAACGTAAACAGGCGCTCGACATTTTTTTGGAGGCGCTTAAGTTACGCTCTGATGCCGATCCAATCGGCCGGTCGATGACATTGTCGAACCTCGGCATTGCCTATTGGGGGATCGGCGATCGCAGAAAAGCGCTCGACTACATGGAACAGTTTGTATCCGTGCTGCATGAGACCGGCGAAGTGTTGAAAGAGTCGACGACGCTTGGAAACATGTGCGTACTCCACAACGATCTTGGTGAGTACAAGCAGGCGATGGAGCTGTGTAGCAAGGCGCTGGAAATGAAGCGCGAAATTAAAGACATCGGTGGTCAGGCCACGACGTTGAGTAACACCGGAAACATTTATGGAAATTTAGGTGACTACCAGAAAGCCTTGGACCTTTACCGGCAGGCGCTCGCGATTCACAACAGTTTGAAAGAAGAGCACGGCGCCGCGATTGTCATTAATAATATTGGCTGGGCTTACGGCCAGCTTGGCGAGTATGAAAAAGCCATCGAGTATTACACGCAGGTAATCGAGTCGTTTCGCAAGCGGGGTAATAACGGGGGCCGAGCGAAGTTATATAACAACATCGGTGTTAACTACGCCAAACTGAACGATTTTTCGAAAGCGCTCGAGTTTCACCTGCAAGCGCTCGATCTGCGCCCGGAAAAAAACGACCGCGACGGCCGCCCGGCCTCGCTCAACAATATCGCAAATTGCTATGCCCATCTCGGAGACAAGCAGAAGGCGCTCGAATTTTACACTCAGGCCCTGGCCCTGCATCGCTCCGTACAAAATGATCGGCAGCTTGCAACTACGCTGAAGAACCTCGGTGTCTTTCATCGCGACGAAGGCCAGATCCCAAAGGCACTCGAATATCTCAACGAGGCGCGAACGCTCAGCGCGAAGGTTGGCTATCGAGATACTGAGGCCAGCGTCTTGTCGGAGATCGCGAAGATCGAGCTTGCTCGCGGCGATCTCGTTTCTGCACGCACGCTGATCGAACAGGCGATCGCGCAAAGTGAGTCGATCCGTATCAATCTCAAAAGCCAGCAGTTGCGTGCGTCATATCTTGCATCAGTGCGACAGTATTACGAGTTTCAGATCGAGGTGTTGATGCGTTTGCACCAGCAACGGCCGAACGAAGGATTTAATGCGGCTGCGATTGAGGTTAGTGAAAAGAGTCGGGCGCGATCGTTATTGGAGTTGTTGCGTGAGGCGCGCGCTCAAATCGAGGAGGGTGTTGATCCGTCGCTAATCGAGCGGGAGGGTCATTTACGCAGACTGATTGCTGAAGCGGCTGAACGACAGACGCGTCTTCTGAGTGGGAAGTATACGGAAGAGAAGGCACTGGCAACGTCGAAAGAGATCGACTCGCTGACTTCGGAATACGATCAGGTCCAGGCGCGCATACGGCAGTCGAGTCCTCGTTATGCAGCGTTAGTTGAGCCCGCGCCGCTGAGTGTTGCAGAGATTCAAAAGCGAGTGTTGGACCAGAATACGTTGTTGCTCGAGTATGCGTTGGGCGAGCAAAAGAGTTTTGTGTGGGTAGTCGCGCACGACACAGTTAAGTCTTTTGAATTGCCGGGACGTGCGGCGATCGAGCAGGGAGCGAAGCGTTTCTACCAGTTGTTGACTGAGCGCGGTGCTGCTGTGCCGAACGAGACGCTGGCGCAGCGAAAGCAACGAATGGATCACGTCGATGCAGATTATCCGCAGGCGGCTGCGAGTTTGAGCCGGATGTTGCTCGCGCCGGTTGCGGCTGAGCTCGGGCAGAAGCGATTGTTAATCGTTGCTGAAGGTGTGTTGCAGTATGTGCCGTTTGCAGCGTTGCCTTTGAATGGAGACGCTCCGTTGATCGTTGATCATGAGATTGTTAACTTGCCATCTGCGTCTGTGCTGGCGATGTTGCGAGAGGAGTTTGGGAATCGCAAGCCGGCGAATAAGTCTGTGGCGGTGATTGCAGATCCTGTTTTTACTGCCAACGACTCGCGTCTCGCGTCAGCCGTCAAGACCGCTGTTAAAGAGTCTCCATTCGTCGATGCGCAGAGATCTGCGGCTGAGTCGGGTGTGAATGATCTGGCGCGACTGCGATTCAGTCGTCAGGAAGCAGACGAGATCACGCGCCTCGCTGGTGAAACGCGCAACCTGAAAGCCGTCGACTTCGCCGCCAATCGATCGACTGCCACCGATCCGAGATTAGGTGACTACCAGATCGTTCACTTCGCCACACACGGATTAATCAACAATCAGCATCCGGATCTTTCCGGCGTTGTGCTCTCACTCGTTGACGAACAGGGCAGGCCACAGAATGGTTTCCTGCGGCTCTATGACATCTACAACCTCAAACTCAATGCTGATCTCGTAGTACTGAGTGCGTGTCAAACGGCGCTCGGAAAAGAAATCAAGGGCGAAGGCCTGGTTGGTCTAACTCGCGGCTTCATGTACGCCGGCGCACCGCGCGTCGTTGCTACTCTCTGGCGCATCGACGATCGCGCGACTGCCGACATGATGCGACGCTTTTACGAGGCGATGCTGAAAGACGGCCTGCGCCCCTCCGCCGCCCTTCGCGCCGCCCAGCTCTCAATGCTGCGCGACCGCCGCTGGCACTCTCCCCACTTCTGGGCTCCGTTCACGTTGCAAGGAGAGTGGCGCTAAATCCGTGTATTTATCCGCGTTAATCCGTGTTAACGATTTCGTCAAAACTACGGATCGAAGGATATTCTTCCGCAGTTGCGTTACCAGGCCGAATGGACAGCAACGTCTTCATCCCAGCTTCACTTGCTGCATCAAGTTCTGAAACGACGTCAGAGATGAAGAGTATCTGCTGCGGCTCTAAACCCATCGCCTCCGCAATCTTCCGATAACTCTCTGCCTCACCCTTCTTCCCAACCTTCGTATCGAAGTAACTATCGATAAACGGCGTGAGATCCCCGACCTCCGTGTGCGCGAAGAGGAGTTGCTGGGCCAACACACTACCCGAGGAAAAAATACTGATCCTCAACCCTTGATTACGCCAACGCTCAAACGCCGGCGCCACATCCGCAAACACCTGCGACTTCAACGATCCATCCTGGTAACCCTGCCGCCAGATCTTCCCTTGTAATGACTTCAACGCTGTCGATTTGCGATCGAGCTTTATGAGCCACTCCACATACACCGCAACCGACTCGATCTCTTCGGTAAGCGGTGGCGCATCACTTACCTCACTCGCATGTTCTTCACGCAAGTGCGCGATGTCCTCGGCGGCAGAGTCTGTTGCCAGAAACTCCCTGACATGATCGCGCGCGTAGCTGAACAACACGTCGTGAACAAAAGCGATCGGCGTAGTAGTCCCTTCAATGTCGAGAAGAATGGCGCGAAGACTCATGCGCTGAAACACAATGGAAGAAAGTTTTCGTCCAACAGGCTTTCAGTATAGTGAGGCGTCCAACCGGCTGTGTCCTGGAATAAACGTATCGCTCTGATGCGACGATCAGTGCAGAGATTGAACCAGTGCAGCGTGCCGCGCGGCACACGAATCAGATCGCCCGCCTCGACTTCAATTCCCAGCACGGCGCCCGTTGTCGTGTGAATGTGAAACAGACCGTGTCCGGCAATGATGAATCTGACTTCGTCCTCGTCGTGCCAATGCTCGCGATTAAACTTCGCCAGCATCGCATCAAGTCCCGGTGTGTCAGGACTGACGTCGATCACATCGGCAGTCACGTAACCGCCGCGCTCTTTTAGTACGTCAATCTCGCGGGAGTATGCGTCGAGAATTACTTCCGGTGGAGCGTTATCGGAGATCGGATGTGAAGGCGTCCAGCGTTCGTAGTCAATGCCGTAGCTCGCGAGGTTTGCTGTTATCTCCTGCGTGTCTGTGAGTTTTTTGTCTTCGTTAACAATCGTTACTACAGCCATCTTGTTCTCCTAAATCTTTCGAGTGCGTCCGATCGCTTCCAGTAGGAACTCGATAATCTCGATATGCCGTTTTGCCTGCGCGAGATTCGCGCCCCACGAGTAGAGCCCGTGACGTCTCAGCAGAAAACCGTGCGCGGCCTCGTGTTCGTTCAGCGTCGCACCAATCGTTTCAGCAAGCGCGGGCATGTCCTGCGAGTTCTCGACGATGGGCAACCACTCCGCGTGCTCGTGTGTGCGCACGCCCTGCAATCCTTTCAACATCTCGTAACCTTCGATCTTGATGCCGCCATCGGCCGCGTAAACATCCGAGAGAATCGTATTCCAGATCGAATGCGTATGCAGCACGGCGCCGGCGCCACGTTCCTTCACGATACGAATATGCAGCAGCGACTCATCAGACGGCTTACCGCCCTGTTGGCCCACGATACGAGCATTCTCATCGATCGAGAGTAATTGCTCTGCTTGCAACTCACCCTTGTCGACCCCACTCGGACTCATCGCAATTTGAAGCGGCTCCCTTTGGACCACCGCACTGAGATTCCCACTCGTCCCCAACAACCACCCGCGCGCATGAAACCCCTTCGCCACCTGCGCCAGCCCCGCCGCAATCTCTTCGAAACCATCTGACATGAAGAAAAAGATGCCACAAAAAGGCACAAAAACACAAAAAGGTTTCGTAAAGGCTTTTGTTCTTTTGCGCCTCTTTGTGGCTGAAATTTTACTACTTGTATTTACACTCAAATGAGAGTAGGATGCGTTCGCTACGACGGTGATGCTCATCACTCGTTATGAGACGAGTGCATCGTAGAGCGTTCAGCCAAAATCGTTGACAGAGGACGAGGCTTGAGTGGCCTGGTGGGGGGCCAGGTGTGAGTCCGCGGAAGCATGTGGTGCCAAGGGCTTCTGCGGACTCGGGGGGTTCTGAGACTGAGGTTCGGGATCTCGGTCTCAGAGAGTGGCCTTGGTGAGGGGGCCACGAGAGTTCGCGGAAGCGATAACGCCCAGAACGCTTCCGCGGACTCGCAACGTCACAATCAATCCGTGTAATCTGTGGAACAAAAACACAGATTATGGAACTCCCGGTTAACCCGCCAATTCTCCCGATGCTCGCAAAACGCGCTATCGAACTGCCCAAAGCAGGCGCATGGATCTTCGAACCCAAATGGGACGGCTTTCGCGCCCTGATCTTTCGCGACGGCAAAGAAGTGTTTATCCAGAGCCGCGATGAGAAGCCGCTGAACCGTTATTTCCCGGAACTGATCGATCCGATACTGACGCAATTGCCAACGCGTTGTGTGCTCGACGGCGAGATCGTGATCGCACAGAAAGGCGCACTCGATTTCGACTCGCTCCAGTTGCGTCTTCACCCCGCCGCGTCGCGCGTCAAAATGCTCTCCGAAAAAATCCCCGCGTCGATCGTGTTCTTCGACCTGTTGAGTGAAGGGAAGAAAGACCTGCGCAATCAGCCGTTCGAAGCACGTCGGGAGCGTTTGGAGTCAGTGCTCGCATCTGCGAAGCCGCCGTTGCACCTGACACCGGCGACGAGCGATTTCGAGGTAGCGTCTGACTGGTTTCGACGCTTCGAGGGCGCGGGACTCGATGGCGTTGTGGCAAAGCCGGTTGCGGGAACTTACGAATCGAACAAGCGCGTGATGCTGAAAGTCAAACACGAGCGCGACTGTGATTGCGTCGTGGCTGGTTTTCGCTGGCACAAAAAGGGTGACCGCGATCGGATTGGATCGTTATTGTTAGGACTATTTAATGACTCGGGCAACCTGCAGCACGTTGGTGTGTGCGCGAGTTTTACCGATCAGAAGCGCATCGAGCTGGTTGAGTTTTTAAAGCCTTACCGGAAAAACGCGCTCGCGGATCATCCGTGGAAAGAGTGGGCGGGCGACGATCTTCGAATTCCGGGCGCGCAGAGTCGCTGGAGTGCAGGCAAGGATTTGACGTGGGAGCCTCTGCGACCGGAGCTCGTGATCGAGGTTGCGTACGATCACATGCAGGGTGATCGCTTTCGGCACACGGCGCAGTTTCGCAGGTGGCGGAGTGATAAGAAGCCAGGCGACTGCACGTTTGCACAGTTGGAGGTCGTGCCGCCGCATGAAATCGAGTTGATATTCAAGACGAGATAGTTGTAGACAGGATTTACAAAATTTTTCAGGATCAACATGTGAATCTTTGAAAACATCTTGTTAATCCTGTGAACGTTTGCGGTGCATTTCGCGCCACTCGCGCGTGGGGTCGTCGTCGGGGTCGGGCGTTTCCTGTGCGGGCCGGATTTTTTCAGGAACGTTGCGCAGGTTAATTCTGATGCGCGTCCACGTCGATGAACGACCACGCATCGTATCGACCAGCACATCATCAACGGCCAGCAGCTTCGCCACTTTCGAATACTTCTTCTTCCAACGTTCAAGTCCCTCGAGCGCGGCTTTCTTGTCGGGCGAGTTCGCGACAACGATCAGCGGCATGCGCACGCGCTTCTTTGCTGCAGGCTTTTTCGCGCGCGAAGGCGCGACACGTGGCGCCTCGCCTTCCATTTTGGCGAAGTGCGGCGGCCACGGCGCATCACCTATACCCGCCGCTTCATCTCTGTCTGCAAGCTCGAGTAGCTTCTCCAGCGATCCAGCCGCGGCGTCCATTTCTGCATGTGGATCGCCAATCTCGGCAAGACGCTTCGGCACTGTCAGCACTGTGAAATCTGCGGGATCACAATGCGAGACCTCATTCCACTCAAGCGGCGTCGAAACACGCGCGTCGGGAAGCGGCCGCACCGAATACGCCGAACACGTCGTGCGATCTTTCGCGTTCTGGTTGTAGTCGAGAAACACGCCGTGTCGCTCTTCTTTCCACCACTTCGAGCTCGCCAGCTTCGGCACGCGCCGCTCGATCTCACGCGACAACGCCACCGCTGCACGTCTCACTTCACTGAACGTCCAGCGTGGCTCGATGCGCACATTCACATGCATCCCGCGCGAGCCGCTCGTCTTGGGCCAACCACGCAAACCCATCTCTTCCAGCAACGCCTTCACTTCAAGCGCAACGAGACGCACACTCTCCCACTCCACGCCCGGACCAGGATCGAGATCGACACGCAACTCGTCAGGATGATCGAGATCCTTCGACCGCACCGGATGCGGATGAAGCTCGATACACCCGAGATTAACAACCCAAACCAACCCCGCCGCGTCATCGACAACAACTTCATCCGCCGTCCTCCCGGACGGAAACGACAACGTAACGGTGCGTAGCCACTCGGGATGATTTTCCGGCGCTCGCTTCTGATAAAACACCTGACCCTCAGCGCCGTCGACGAAACGTTTCAGCACCACAGGCCGATCGCGAATCCCGGCAAGCGCGCCCGGTGCGATCGATAAGTAATATTGGACAAGCTCGAGTTTCGTGAGCTTGGTCTGGAGTGAAAAATAAGGCTTATCGGGATTCGAGACGCGGACCTCGCGCCCGTCAACGGTCAGTATTTCTTCCTTACGTTTGGCCACGGCTCACAAAGACTTCGACATGTTGATGAAGTGGCAGGGGATTTTTGTTGGGACATCCGCGGGGAACGGCGTCGTACCGCTCTCGACATATCCGCGCTTTTGATAGAACGATGGAAGATCCTCACGAAGACTAACGATGAGGATGTCCATGCCGCGCGATCCTCGCTCGCGACAATATTTTTCAGCTTCGGACATCAGCGCCGAGCCCAGCCCACCTTGCTGGCACGCTGGATCGACCGACAACAGACCCAGATACGATCGCTCACCGCGAAGCTCGACGTACACGCAGCCATTCAACTTGCCCTTCACCTCCGCGAGCAGGAAAGCGCCTTTCGTCATCGACTCCTCGACCTCTGCTTGTGTGATGCGCTTGCCGTCGATGAAAAACTCCTCGGCGATACGAAACGCGGCGTTGATGACAGCGGTGATTTGCGGCGCGTCGGCAAGGTCGGCGCTACGGATGAACAGTTGAGCGGGCTGTGCTGGAAGCGTCATTTTTATAAAGAAGCGATTTCTCTGTGCAACCTCTGTGTTCTCTGTGTCTCCGTGGTTAAACCTGGTTCGGAAATCACCACGGAGACACAGAGAACACAGAGGTTGCACA
>DATFDT010000222.1:0-30951 GCA_035251975.1 Pyrinomonadaceae bacterium
AAGCCCCTCTTCCTGACTTGTTCTGTACTCGATGTTCCTGAATGGCAAGGCTATAATGTCGGCATGCCAAAGATTAGTGATATTGAAGAAACACCGAACCCGAATGCCGTGAAATTCATTCTGCGCGAGGCCGTCAGTAACGGTGTCGCACGGCAATATGGTTCAGCGGAACTGGCTGAAAACGATCCGTTAGCGAAGTCGTTGTTTGACGTGGGCCACGTAGTTTCGGTTTTTTACATGGACCGGATGATCACGGTCGAGAAAGACGACGAAGGCGACTGGGATGAACTACTGCCGGCGCTCGCTGTTCCGATTCGTGCGGCTGACGCAGTGAATGGTGCGGCGGCAGCAGCGGCCGCGGCGGCAGTTGGTGGACCAATCGCGGCGGTCGCGAGTGACGATCCTCGCCTGCTGAGAATCAACGAAATATTGGATGAAAAAGTACGGCCGGCGTTGATGGGTGATGGCGGTTATCTCGAAATCATCGGATTGAGTGAACACACGCTGAGCATTCGTTACCAGGGTGCGTGTGGAAGCTGCCCCAGTTCCCTCACCGGCACGCTGATGGCGATTGAGAGCATGTTGAAGCAGGAAGTCGATCCCGAGCTCGAAGTGATTGCAGTTTAGCCACGGATTTTCTGGAACCGATTCCTCGCCTGTACGTGTGAACTGACCGGCTGTATCCATCCGCATTTCAGACTTACAGGAGTGTTCTATGCGCTTACCCTTCGCCGCAATCGCGTGTCTCTGCCTTGCTCTGTTCGTCTCAGTCACTTTCGCCCAGCCGAAAAAAGCCAAACCCGCCGCCGCCGAAGACGCCGACGCCGAGGCCGCGCAGCAACGCACAGTCGCGATTTCGCTCGTCAGCACGCTCGCTGACGAGGCCAAAGGCTTCAAAGATCAAACGCGTCGCGCGCGCGTGCAGGCCCGAGCCGCAGACGTCCTGTGGGATACCGATCCAGAGCGTGCGCGAGAACTCTTCCGGCGCGCGTGGGAAGCAGCCGAGATCGTCGACGCTGAATCCGCAAAGAAACGCGCCGAGGAAATGAAACGACTCGAAACTGCTGGCGAGCCAGTCGTAGTCCGCGGCGGTCCAGACATACGGAGCGAAGTCCTGCGACTCGTCGCCAAACACGATCGCAAACTCGGCGAAGAGTTTCTCAAAGCACTCGACGAAGCAAACGAGAAACAACGCAGCGAAGCTGCTGCAGATCAACGTCGCAACAATCCCGGCACACAACTCGGAGTCTCGCAGCGTTTGCAACTCGCACGACGACTCGTCGAAGACGGTGAAGTCGAACGTGCGATCGAATTCGCCACACCCGCGCTCACCGCAGTCAGCCCCGACACCATCTTTTTTCTTTCAGCACTGCGCGAGAAGAACGCACCACTCGCGGATTCCGCTTACACATCACTAATGGCTCGTGCGGCGCGCGATCCAAACTCTGACGCCAACACCGTATCCGGTCTTTCGTCGTACCTATTCACGCCATTTCTTTACGTAACATTCGAGCCCAGCGGCGGCGCGAATCAAAGCCGGCAGAGAGGTCCGACGCCCGCACCCGAAGTCGATCAAACGCTGCGAAACAATTTTCTGAAGGTCGCATACCAGATCCTGATGCAACCACTCGCTGCTCCCGATCAGGATCGCACCACGTCAGGTCAAACCGGAAAATACCTGATGATCAAACGACTGCTGCCGTTGTTTGAACAATATGCTGCAGATCTCGCACCAGGCTTGCGCACGCAAATGACGGCGCTCGCTTCGTACGTGCCTTCCACATTTCAGCAAGGTGAGAATCGTGCCGTCACTGTCGGCATTCAACCAGAGTCGGAAGAAGGCGATCCTGCGCAACGCATGCAGGAACGACTCGATCGCGCGAAGACGTCGGACGAGCGTGACGCGATTTATGCCGACTATGCAGTCGCGTTCTCGGACGACGGTGATCCGCGCGGAAGAGATCTCGTCGATAAGATCGAGAACACGGAGTTGCGTAAGAGCGTCAAGGCTTATACGGATTTTCAACTCGTTCAACTCGCGGTTAGAAAGAAAGACGTCACCGAGATCACCCGGCTCGTCAAGAGTGGCGATCTCACGAGTATTCAGAAGGTGTGGGCGTTGACGAGTGCGGCCAAATTCGTCGTGGCAAGCGAACGCTCACGCGCAACCGATCTGCTCGACGAGGCGCTCGCCGAGAGTCGTCGCATCAGTAACAGCGATCCGGATCGCGCGCGCGCGTTGACGGCGGTTGCGGTTGGACTCGCAGAAATCGATCGTGTTCGTGCGTGGGAAATTCTCAGTGAAGTCGTGAAAGCGGCGAACGGCGCCGAGACTTACACGGGCGAGGACAGCCGCATCTCTTCGGTCCTGCGAACGAAGATGATGGTCGTCGTGTCACAAAGCACCGGCGAAGATTTTGACTTGCTGGCGGTTTTCAGGCATCTTGCGCGTGCCGATCTACTGCGAGCGATTCAGCTTGCCAAAACATTCACGGGAGAAGCGCCTCGAGCTGTAGCAACACTCGCGATCGCACGCACAGTGTTAGAAAAGAAACAACTGTAGGGGCGGCCCGCCGTGGCCGCCCGTTCGCTAAATTCACCTGACGGGTGGCCACGGAGGGCCACCCCTACAACTCCTTCCACGATCATGAAAAGAATCAATCTCACCTTATGTCTATTGGTCGTTGTTACTTACGCCCACGCACAAACACCGGATACAAAGCCTGCGAAGACGGCGGTGCCGAAATCTGCTGCGCTAAGGGAAGAAGAGCTTGCACAAAGAGAGCGTCGCGTGAAGGCACGCGCGCTACTCGTCGCGCTTTCGAGTGATGCTCGCACCTTCCGCGACGAGACATTGCGCGCACGATCGCTCGCGCGCATCGCTGACGCGCTGTGGCAAGTCGATGCCGAACAAGGTCGCTTGCTGTTTCGCAAAGCGTGGGACGCCGCTGAAGTCGCTGACATTGAGAGCGAAAAAAAACTCCAGGAAGAGATTCGCCAACAACAACTTCGCACCGGTAATAAAGGTTACGTAGTCAATACTCCGCCGAACATACGTCGTGATGTGCTGCGGCTGGCAGCGAAACACGATCGCGCCCTCAGTGAAGAGTTTCTCGAAAAGCTGCGAGTTCAAAAGCTCGAAGCCGCAAACTCAGCCACCGCAAAACCAAGCCCGAACAATCTCAGCGAGGCGATGAACCAACGCTTATCGGTGGCGCGGGAATTACTTCAGAACGATGAATTGGAGCGCGCGCTTCAATTCGCTGAGCCAGTGCTGGCGCTCGTAACGGTGGAAAGCATGAACTTCCTCAGTTTTGTGCGCGAGAAGAACGCGACTGTCGCAGATACACGTTACGCCGCGCTGCTGGCCAGCTCGAATAACAATCCGCAGGCTGACGCCAACACAGTGTCGTTGCTCTCGTCGTACATCTTTACTCCTCACCTTTACATGGTCTTCAATGGCACTAGCACATCGACCTCGCAATCGTCGTCAACGGTCACGCCGGCTGCGGTCTCGCCTGAATTGAAGAACGCATTTTTCCAGACAGCAGCAGCGATCCTTTTAAAACCATTGCCGCCGCCGGGACAACCGGACCAAAACTCAGCGGGTCTCGACGGAAAATATCTCGTCATTAAACGTCTGTTACCGTTCTTCGAACAATCAGCTCCACCAGCGATGGTCGAGTCACTTCGTGGTCACATGAGCGCGCTGAATACGTTCATTTCTGACGGCGCCCGTCGTTATGATCAGGATTCGTTGGACGAAGGGCTACGGGCCAAAAAACCAGCCGCCGACCGTGAGCAGTCTTTGCTCGATAAAATCGAACGCGCAAAGACTTCTGACGAACGTGATTCGTTGTATATGCAGTTAGCCTACCTCGCTTTTCGCCAGGGCGACGTGCGGGCTCGTGATTATGTCAGCAAGGTGGAAAATTCAGAGTTGCGCAAACAGGCGCAGGTCTTCGTGGATGGAGAGCTCGCGGTTTATTTTGTGGAGAAGAAGAAACCCGACGAGGCGTTGGAGTTGGTCCATAAAGGTGAGTTAACTCAGATCATCAAGACGTGGGCGCTCACGCAGAGTGCCAAGTTACTCGCAAAGACTGACAAAGAAAAAGCGCAACAAGTTTTGGACGAGGCGGCGACTGAAGCGCGTCGGATCGATGTGTCTGATCCTAATCTGCCACGCGCGCTGGTGGGCGTGGCAAACGCGGTCAAGGTAATCGATCCTGTTCGTGTTTGGGATGCGACGTTTGACGCTATAAAAGCAGCGAACTCCGCGGAAGGATTTACAGGTGAAGACGGCGAGATCGTGTTGACGTTTCAGAGCAAAGGCTCGTCGTCAGTGCACACTAACGACGTTCCCGATTTCGATCTCGAAGGAATCTTCAAAGATTTGGCGCAGCGGGATTACGACCGGGCTGTCGAGCTCGCGCGCGGATTTCAGGGTGAAGGCCCACGGGCCGTAGCGACGATCGCGATCGCGAGAGCAATCTTAGAACCTAAGAAACAACCCAAATAGGTCCGATTCGTCCTATAGGACTTATTAAGAATAAATATTCATGGGGCGCGTCAGAAGGGCCAGAGGGTCGTCGACGTTTAGCGCTTCACGCACGTAAAAAGGTTCGCCGGCTTCGACGCCGATCAGCGATCCGAAGTATCTCATCCGAAATTCAATCTCACTCAAAAACCCACGCTCGCTGATGCGCGTCGCCGGCTCTTTCGACGCGGCATCGTAAAACTGCGAGCCGTACGCGCGGATTGCGTTCATTTTTTCATCAACGAAATCTGAGACATCAACTACAAACGACGGCACGATGCGTCGCGAGAAAAGCGAGTGCATGATGGCAGGCATCGGCACCGGCGCGAGCCCTGACTCCTCGTCATAGCGCTTCATCGTCGCGAGTCGCGCTGCCTGTCTCACGATGATCGAAGTGTTTGCGTGATCCGGATGCGGATCGTCTTCGTGCGTCGTGATAAGAACTTTCGGCTGATGTGTGCGCAACACGCGAACAAGCGCCGTGCGCGCCACTTCGGTCGGCCAAACGTGCCCGTCAGGCTGCTCGAGATTTATTCGCACGTCGAGTTTCATGACGCGCGCGGCGTCGAGCGCTTCCCGCGCGCGAATTTCGGGAGTGCCGCGCGTTCCCATCTCACCGCGCGTCATGTCGCAAACACCCGTGCGATACCCTTGCGACTTCAATTTCAGCAGTGTTCCCGCAACCGACAACTCCGCGTCATCAGGATGTGAAAAAACTGCGAGAATATCGAGTTTGGTCTCGGACAGACTCATAAACGAAGTTTAGCTTAAAATGACGACCGGAAACTAACCAGGGAAGATTGGAGATATGATGGTTCTCTTTCTCTTGCTCTCGCTCCTCGTGGGCCACACCGACACTCCGCTCCTCGAATCGGGACAAGCCACCACCATCCGGAAACAAACTTCCGCGCGGGCTGAAATCAAAGTCATCTCTTACAACATTCGCTGGCGCAGCGGCGACGATCTCCAGACCCTGATCAAGTTGCTACAGGAAGATCCTGAGATCGGCTGCGCTTCGATACTCGCACTACAGGAAGTCGATCGACACAAGAAACGCACCGGACACAACAATACGGTGAAGACGATCGCCGATTCGTTGGGTATGTATTACGCCTGGGCCGCGCCGCCGGCGCCTAAGCAAACTGACGAGGAGGAAACCGGTGTTGCGATTTTGAGTTTCTATCCGTTGTCAGACGTGCATCGCATCGTGCTACCGCATCCTGGGCCAGGCCAGCGGCGTCGCGTCGCGCTCGGCGCTACTGTGGAAATGCCGAATGGTCGCTGGCGCATTTATTCCGCGCACGCGGAAACGCGCATCAAGATCGGGAAAAAGTTGGAGCAGTACAAAGCCGTGCTCGACGACCTCGCACAGTTTCCGGCTGACATGCCTGCGATGGTGATGGGCGACTTCAACACCTGGGAACCGAACGTCGGCGGCAAAGTCAAAAAACTTTTTGCCAATGCCGGATGGAAAACTCCGTTTAAGGATGACTCGACCTTCAAACGAAAAGTTCTATTTGTCCCCATCGAGCTAAGGCTTGACTGGTTTTGGCTACGAGGACTCGAGGCGGCTGCTTGCGGAATCGATAAAAAAGTTGAAGTTTCCGATCACTTTCCCTTGTGGACCAATGTTAGAATGGAGCCACAAAAAAGCACAAAGGAAGTACAGCCACAAAAGAGCACACAAAACACGAAAAACTGAATGATCTGTTTTGTGTTCTTTTGTATCTCTTTGTGGCGAATTTCGAATGACGTGTCGTAATTGCGAGAGGGACGTAGCTCCGACGCGAACCCGTTGTCCAGCTTGCCGAGCCAAACAACCGCTGTGGTATTTGTTTGCCTCAATCGGCGGTATTGCCGCGATCATCGTCGCGTTCAAAGTCGTCGAAGCAATCCTTTAAAAAAGGAAGCGGTGAGTTTCGCCCCCTGAAACCCACCGCTTTACGTCGTTGGTGCTGCCGCACGGGGAAACCTGTTAGCGCACTCGTACGACGATACTGTTCACATTCAACGCATTGCCCGTGGCTCGTTGTAAGTCCGCAATCGCCTTGTTCAGATCTGTTTGCGCCCTCAACTCCTGCCCACGCGATTCAGTCAAATCGTTTTGTCGTTGCAGCACGAGAAACACTGTCGACTGACCCGCGTCCAATTTCCTCTGCTCACTCGCAAACTGCTGTTCGTTGGCTTCACGCGTCGCTACTGCCGCACGCAAACGAGCTTCAGAACTTCGCACCGACTGCAATGCATTACGAACATCAACCTGAATTGTTTGCTCGAGTTGCTTGCGCTGCGTACCGATGCGCTCGCCTTCAACCAGCGAACGGCCCAGGTTTGCTTCGGCAGTGCGGTTACGCAAAGGCAAACTGATCTGCACTCCGATTCTGGCAGTGCCGTAGCGATTCGCGAGCAGGTTTTGTAGCGACTGCCCGTAGCCACCGAGCAAATCCTGCGAGAACTGCTGCGGCGGAATTACCGGCAGCGGATCCAAATGAGCGAGCTCCGACAGTTCATCCACGCGCTGTCGCAATAACACGCTCGACTGAGTCAATGGATTCACAATGTTGCTGCTAACCGAACCTGCAAGACCGCTGACACCGTAAGTCCCAACAAGATCGATAGCGGGCTTCGTCTGGTCCTTGAAAAACTTTTGATCGATCTGATTGATCTCCTTCAACACGTCTGACTGCTGCAACTCCGGACGGTTCTCCATCGCCGTCTTCAAAGCGTCAGGAAGAGAAACGACGGGCGCCGCTAGATCGACCGAATCAGTCGGAACGATCGACTCGGACCAGAGATTCGCTTTCTGGTCCTGCGCAATCAGGTTCTTGAGACTGTTCTCAGTGCGCGAAACTTCTTCGAGCGCACCAAAAACGCGCTGCTCGAAAGACGAGATTTGCGCTTCAGCAGCGACGACGTCGATCGGCGCCAGTTGTCCTTCATTCACCAGACGCTTGTTGTGTTCGAGCTGCTGACGCGCGGTTGAGACGGCATCGCGCTGCACCTGTAGATTGCGCAGCGCAAACACGAGATCCCAGTAAGCACGCTGCACGTTTGTGATCGTGTCGATCGCGCGTTGGCGAAACTGTGTGTCAGTTAACGCAAGGTTCTTGCGCGCGATCTGAATCTGACGGCGCGTCTGATCGATCTTGAGCCCGCGCCAGAGCGGCTGTGTGTAACTAAACGCCAGCGACGTCGGGTATTGCGGGTTCAACGCAACGAACTGGTTGTTCGTATTCAGCTTTACCGACGAAAAATCCAGACGATAATTGCCACCGAAAGCCGGTGTTTGTCCTTCGAGACGCGCGGTGCCGGTGTAATCGGTCTGAATCGTCGAGCCGTTCTGGCCACCGGCGAGGAAGCTCGAGATCGGACTCTCGATGCGCTCGTAAAAAGCCTGCGTGGTGAAGCGCGGATCGTAAAGCCCCTGCGCCCCAAGATAATCAAACTCCGCGATGCGCACATTCTGGCGCGACACTTCGATGTCTTTATTATTCTCGAGCGCCATCGCCAACGCTTCACGCAGCGACAGCGGGTGCGCCTGATTCGTATCGACACCAACACGACTCATCTCCGGCAGCGGTTTCTCCTGCGCGCTCGCAACCGGATAAAGACCCAATACAAGAATGATTGATGGCAAAATCCTATTTAGCATCTCATTTCCTAACTACTTTTCTCCTTCAAGCACCTCAATGCTTCGAAATCAACGACGCCGCAGCCGTCGCCGCTCTCCGGCGTATCCGTCCAAACACTGCATTCACGCTATCTCGACTCCAACCCCAAATACGACTGCGTGCCAGATCGTCAAACAGCGAATAGAAAACCGGCACCGCCAACAACGTCAGCAACAAACAGAGCGTCTGCCCGCCAACCACCAGCACGCCGATCGATCGATTCGTTCCCGAACCCGGACCAGTCGAGATGGTCAACGGCAACATGCCCGCGACAAGCGCGATCGTCGTCATCAGAATCGGCCGCAGTCGATCGCGATTAGCACGAATGATCGCTTCGAGCCGTTCCATGCCCCGCGCACGCAGTTGATTCGTGTGATCGATCTGCAAGATCGCGTTCTTCTTAACCACACCAAACAATAGCAACAGCCCGAGTCCCGAGAAGATGTTCACTGTCTGCCCCGTCAGCAGCAGTGCCAGAATGCCGAACGGAATCGCGAGCGGGAGGGTCAACAGAATCGTGATCGGGTGAATAAACGACTCAAACTGCGCCGCGAGCACCATGTACATGAAGACAAACGAAAGAACGAACGCCAGCAAGAAGTAATAAGCCGCGCGACCAAGCTCCTTCGAACGTCCCGCCAGACCGGTTTGATATGCCGGATCGATGTTCAGCTCTTTCTTAAACTGGTCCAACTTCTCAATCACCGCAGCCTGCGAACCACCAGGCCGCACGTTACCGAGCAACATCACCTGTCGCTGACGGTTGAGACGATCGATCGCCGCCGGTCCAGTTCCCTCTTCTACTTTGACGAGATTGTCGAGACTGACCCAGCCAACCTTCGTCGACGACACGATCATTCGTTTCAAGCCTTCAACACTCGTGCGAAATTCTCCGACCGCACGCACACGCACGTCGTACTGATCGGTTCCTGCGTTGAACGTCGACACTTTCTGACCCGCAACCAGCGAGTTGAGCGCCTGCGCGATGTCGCCGACTCTCACGCCGAGATCCGCCGCGCGGGCGCGGTCGATCTCGACGCGGAGTTCCGGCTTGCCGCTAATCAAGGTCGAGTCAACGTCGACGACGTCTGGAATCGTCTTCATCTTTTCCAGCATCGCGTCGGAGTACTGTTTCAACTTGTTCAGATCCGGACCACGCAACACGTACTGAATATCAGCGTTGCGAAATCCGCCGCCGGAGATGGCAGCCACTTGCTGAACGCTCGTGCGCAATTGTCCGGGATAGAGTTTCTGGTACTTACCCAGAATCTCCGTGCGCGCGCGCACCATCAGCTCCTGCTGTGAAATCTTGCGCTCCTCGATCGGAGTCATCTTCACGTAGATAGTGGCGACGTTTACCTGTTCCTGGAGGCCGCCACCGATCGTCACGAGGGTATCGGTCACTGCGGGCAGCTTCCGCACATCGGCAGCGATGCGTTCGGCGAGCGTCGAGGTGTTGGCTAGCGAATAGCCTTCAGGCGCGCGGACGTTAAGTTCAAATTGCGCCTGGTCGTCAACCGGCAGAAAGTTCTTACCCACAAACATGAAGAGCGGAATGATGCTCACGATCACTAACGCACAGGCCGTGACGATGACCCAGCGATGCTTCATGGACCACGTCAACAGCTTCGTGTAAGTGAGATCGATCGGACGATAGAAACGTGATTCTTTCGATCCGTGATCTGCAGGCTCCGTGTGCTTCTCTAGCGCGCGCTCTTTCTCGTCGTCGCTGCGCTTGATCAAACGCGCCGCGAGCATCGGCGTGAGCGTGAACGACACGAGCAACGACACCGCGATCGCGAACGACGACGTCAGACCAAACGACGACATGAATCGTCCGATGATGCCGCCCATGAAACCGACCGGCAGGAACACCGCGAGCAGCGACAACGTCGTCGCCATCACGGCGAGACCGATCTCCTTCGTGCCTTCAATCGCGGCCTGAAACGGCGGCACACCTTTCTCTTCGATGAACCGGAAAATGTTTTCGAGTACGACGATCGCGTCGTCGATCACGATACCGACCATCAACGTGAGGGCAAGCATCGTGATCTGATTCAGCGTGAAGCCCATCGCCGCCATGAGACCAAACGTGGCGATGAGCGATGTCGGAATCGCGAGTCCGGCGATCACCGTCGATCGGAAACTCCAAAGGAAAACGAACACGACGATCGCGGCGAGAATACTGCCCTCGATCAAGTGAGTCTGAATCGCTTCGATCGACGCTTTAATAAAGATCGACTGGTCACCCACGACTTCGGTTTTGAAGCCCGGCGGCAACGTCTTGCTGATCTCCTGCAAACGCTCCTTCACGGCGTCTGCGACGGCGACCGTGTTCTGTCCCGATTGTTTTGAGACGATCAGCGTCACCGCCGGCTGGCCGTTGAGTCGCGCCTCAGTACGCGGCTCTTCAGCTCCGTCTTCGGCGTAACCGATGTCGCTGAGTTTGACTGCGTAAGTGCCGCGATTCGCAACCACGAGATCGTTGAACTCGGTAGGATTGACGATCCGGCCCATCGTGCGCACCGTTAGCTCACGCGCGCCTTCGTCAACGCGACCACCCGGAACTTCGAGGTTTTGAGCGCGCACAGCATCAGCGACTTGCGCCACCGTTACGTTGAAGGCGCGCATCTTGTCCGGGTCAACCCAGATCTGAATTTCGCGACGGCGTCCACCGATGATCTGCACGTCGCCGACGCCGTTGATCGATTCGATCTGCTGCTTGATCTGGTTGTCGGCAACGTCTGTAACTTCGCGCAAAGAGCGCGGCGCTGACACGGCAATACGGACCACCGGCGCCGCGTCAGTGTCGAGCTTTTGCACGATCGGCGCTTCCGCCGTGACCGGAAGATCGTTGATGATCAGCTCGATCTTGTTTCTAACTTCCTGCGCCGCGACGTCAGGATTTTTCTCGAGCAGGAACGTGATGAAGACTTGCGAAACACCTTCGACGGACGTTGAGCGCAGCTCGTCGATACCGGAGATCGTGTTTACCGCGCCTTCAACCTGATCGGTGATCTCGGTCTCGATTTCCTGCGGCGACGCGCCGGGATTCACGACCGTGACGGTGATTGTCGGCAAGTCGATCTTCGGAAACAGATCGACGCCCAGCGACTTGTAGGAGAACAGCCCGACGACCGTCAGGCTGAGAATCAACATCGTCGCGAAGACCGGACGGCGAACACAAATTTCAGCTAACTTCTGCATAAAAGACTTTTTTAGCCGCGGATAAACGCGGATGAAAAACGCGGATTACTGTTTTATAGCGATGCCGTCGGTTAACTGTTCCAGGTTGCTCGTCGCAACCTGCTCGTCCGCGGCGATGCCGTTCCTAATCTCAATGAGGTCGCCGTCTGTTTGACCCGTCTGCACGAGACGCTGTTCGGCGTGGCCGTCCTTGATCACGTACACGCGATTCACGCCTGCGTCATTCACAACCGCGCGCGACGGAATCAGTACCGCCGGCTCAGCGCGCTCCTGCAAGATTCGCACGGTGGCAAACTGGCCCGGCTTGAGCGCGTTGCTGCTGTTCTCGATCTCGGCTTCGACAGTTAACGTGCGCGACTGCGCTGAAACATTCGGCGCGATGCGCGCGACACGCCCGGCGAAGTTCTTGTCAGGCCACGCGCTCGTCGTGATTGATACTGACTGGCCCACCTTCACTTCCGGAATCGCCTGCTCGGGAATGTCGATACGAATGCGCAGCGGATTCGTGCGAACAATCGTCACGACTTTCTGCTGCGGCGAAACGTACTCGCCCAGGTCCGCCACTCTCTCGGTCACATAACCATCGATCGGCGCGGGAATGACCGCGTACTGCAAATTCTTTTGCGCGAGTGCTAACTGCGCCTGTGCGTTCGCGACGTTCGTACGCGCCACATCCACTCCCGCATAGTCCTGTCGAGCGCGTGCGAGGGCGACTTCGTACTGCTCTTTCAACTGGTCGCGCCGCGCGCGCTGTTCGTCATAAAACGAACGCGACACGTCGCCTGACTCGATCAACTTCTCCGCACGTTGCAAATTCTTCTCGGCGAGATCCAACGTGACCTTCGCCGCGGCGACGTCCGCAACGCGATTGGGATCGAACTTCTGTCCCGAGCGTAAACCGATCTTCTCTTCGGCTTGTCGCACCGCGGCCTTTGCTTGTTCGACTTGCGACGACGCCTGCGCAACACGAAGTTTCAGCTCCTCGTCATCGAGACGCACGAGCATCTGGCCGCGCCTCACGTAGCTGCCGATGTCGACGCCAACTGCGACGACCTTGCCTGAAGTTTGCGGCGCCACGTCCGTTTGCTGGTCGCCTGCAAGACTGCCGGTTGCTTCAAAGAAGCGCGGCAGCTCGCGTTTGATCGCGGCCGCAGTCGTCACCTCGATTGCGGCCGGCTCCGAATTCGCGGCTGATTCCTCTTTTCGAACATTCGCCTTCGAGCCACGACACGACGCGACAAAAGCTCCGACGGCGACGAGCAGCAGCATCACAAGCGCGAGTTTTAATTTCCCAGTAAGTTGCATCTTGTCTTTATTAACTATTCGGGTCGGGTTTTGCCGCCTCTGGCAAAGTAATTCCCTTTAAGAGAATGTCTGTGAAAACCTTTGCAGCGGCTTCGTTCGAGATGTTGAGCAAACGTCGATCGGGATCCCAGAGATTGTTGTTCAGCGAGTGGTGCATCACCATGCCGATGAAGCAGCGCACCACGATTGCCGGATCGATGTCGATGAACGCTCCGTCGCGCTGTCGCTCACGAATGTAGCCGCCCAGAAACTCGTAAACGTGCCGCACGATCTGATCGAAGAACATTTGCGAGAGCTCGTGCTTCTCAAGCGCCGAGTAGAGCAGCAGACGCTGAAACTGCGGATCGTGTTCGTGATGCTCCAGCGCGCCGAGTGCGAGCGACTCGAACACGGCGCGATCGTCTTTGCGCTCCATCGGTGCAGCGGCCGTCTCCGCCGGATCGAACCGGCCACTGGCGCAGGCTTTGTGGTCGAGAATCGCGGAGTAGAGCTCCTGCTTAGTGGCGAAGTGTCGAAACACCATCGCCTCTGAAACTCCGGCCGCGGTGGCAATCTCTTTGGTTGTAGTGCCGCGAAAGCCTTTCTGTGAGAACAGGCTTACGGCCACTGCGAGGATTTGGAGCCGCCGCTCTTCTCCCGCCATCCGGGCGCCGGTTGCGGCCCCTTCAATCGTCATCTGCTTACTCAATACTCTTTATCTTCCTTCTTATTGGCGTAAAGTAAGTACTTACTTACCATCGACCCGCTTTTGATGTCAAGAAGTTAAGTGGAGTTGGTTCCCTCTCTGTGCAACCTCTGTATTCTCTGTGTCTCCGTGGTGGGTTGTGGAATTAGTTAACCACGGAGACACAGAGAACACAGAGGTTGCACAGAGAAAAACAGTGGACGGATTTGTTCACGGTTGTATTCTTTCGCAACAAGTTACGCGCAGAAAAGCCAACCTTTTGCGCGTATTTCTCTGGGCACAAAGCTTGCACAACTGTGCGGCTAGCCCAAATTCTATTTTTTATCTGAGAAGGAGTATTCAGACATGCCAGAAAATGGAAGCATCAACGAACCAACCACCGGAACAACAGGCGCAACTCCAGGTACAACCGGCACAACTGGAACCGGCACCGCTACCGCTCTATCGCAGACAGCTCATGACTACGGTCAGAAGATCTCTGAAGTCGCCACGCAGGCGAAAGACTACGTGAGTGACAAAGTCTCTGTCGTCGGCGACAAATTCAAAGAACTGCAAAACGCAGATCTTGGTGAGCTCGCAGAGAACGCCAAAGAATATGCGCGCCAAAAACCAGGCCAGGCACTTCTGATCTCAGCAGCAGCGGGTCTCTTACTCGGTTTGATCATTCGGGGCCGGCGCTAAGCCGGTCGCGAATACATGAACAGGGGGTGAACCAAGATGGCGGCAACAAAAACAAGTCTGACCCGGGCTGACGGAAGGCCTGACGAGTTGGCTACACGCAACGATGAGAGTCTGCCAAACCTCTTCAGCCGTCTCGGCGATGACGTGATGCAGCTCTTCAACTCTCAGCTTGCGTTATTCAAAGTGGAGATCAAGGAGGAGGCAAACGCCTACGCGCGAGGCGTCACCATGATCGCAATTGGCGCCGTGATCGCAACCGTCGGCTTTGCACTTCTCAATGTGGCGATCGCTTTCGCGGTCTCGACTCTGTTCGCGCAGGCAAATTTCAGCCAACCGGCCAGTTACGCTCTCGGGTTTGTAGTGACTGGCGGCTTCTATCTACTGGTGGGCGCGATCGTCGTGATGCTCATGAAGAGCCGGCTCGCCAGGCAGGATCTGGTACCCCAGAGAACAGTTCAAGAACTGAGAAAGGATAAGCAATGGCTGAAGAACGAACTCTAGGACTGGCTCGCGCGCAAGACTTAACGACTGAGGAGCCTTCCAAGGAAGAACTTCAGCGTCGTTTGGGTGAAGCGCGCGATTCGATCACAAATACAGTATCGGAGATAAAAGAAACCGTGGCGAACCAGGTACAGGCAGTTAAAGACACTCTCGATTGGCGTGAACAGTTTAAGAAACGGCCGGTTGTTTGGAGCGCGGCGGCCCTGGGCGCTGGCTTCTGTACCGGTTACTGCATCGCCAACTACGTAAAAGGTGACGAACGTGAATACCACTCGGCGATCGACCGCTACGGCGAGGAGACGAGACACTACTCTACTCAGGGAATCGTGAGTGGCGCGTCGCCGGCGGCTCCGAACGCGACGCACGCGAAACAGGGAAACGGCACGCACCACGACACGGGACCAAACTTCTTCCAGAAACTCACCAATACTCAGGCCTTCGACCGGGTTAAGAACGAGGCCGGAAATATCGGCGACGCTTTTGTGCAGGAGCTTTCGAAGACCGCGAAGACAGTCGTGCTACCGGCGCTGATCACTTCGCTACGAAATTTCATCGGGGATCATCTGCCGAACGCGGATACAAAAAAACAGAGTTACCAACCATCGTTGGAACGTAACCCGAGCTGAGGTTCAATAAGGAACCACTAAATAGAACAAGTCAGGAAGAGGGGCTTGCCCCCCGTCGTCGCTTGCATGGACGAGCGGGGCAAGCCCCTCTTCCTGACTTGTTCTATTTTTAGTTCACTAATAGACTCTCCCGCATGCCCAACCTCCAAAAATTTGCACAATTCGGAATTCTGGTCCTCCTGCTTCTCGCCTCTTTCGCAACCGCAGCGGCGCAGGGAGATCCCGATCGCCAACGCGCCTTCCAGCTTTTCAAAGATGCGCAGTTCGTTGAGGCTTTGCCGCTCTTCGAACAGCTTGCGCTCAAATATCCGGAAGATCCTGACGTCATAGAAAATTTAGGCACACTCGTGTTCACGCAGAGCGTTTACCTGAAGACTCCCGAAGAACGTAAGACAGCTCGCAAGCGAGGCCGAGCACTTCTCGTGCAGGCACTAAAACTCGGAGCAAACAGTGTGCTCACGAAAGAGTTGGTCGAAAGTATTCCGGCCGACGGCGGCGACGACAAGAGTTTCTCGTCGAAGAAAGAAATAGACGAGGCAATGCAGGAAGGCGAAGCCGCATTCGCTAAGGGAGACATGCCGAAAGCGATCGAGATGTACCAGCGCGCGCTGATGCTCGATCCGAAACTCTATGAAGCCGCACTCTTCACGGGCGATGTCTACTTCAAGACGGCGGATCAGGTGAAAGCAAGCGAATGGTTCGCGCGCGCAGTTGCGATCAATCCCGATCGTGAGACTGCCTACCGGTATTGGGGCGATTCGCTCATGAAGCAGGGCAAGGTCACTGAAGCAGGCGAGAAGTTTGTCGAGGCTTACATCGCTGAACCTTACAGCCGTCTGGCTCGCGCGGCCTTTGTGAACTGGGGAGACAAAGTCCACGTCGAGCTTGCACACCCGCGTGTAGAGATTCCGGCTAGTGTTGCGCAACAGAAGGAAGGTGAAACGACTCTTAATCTGGATCCAAGTTTGTTCGGTAAAGATAAAGACAAGAGTGGTGCACCAGGCGCATGGATGATGTATGGATTGATTCGAGGTGGTTGGCAGAAGGCGAACTTCGCTAAGGAGTATCCGAATGAAAAGACTCCTCGTCACAGTTTGAAAGAAGAAGCTTCGGCGATGCGCGCGGCGATTAAAGTGCTTGACCAGCAAAAAGGGGATGAGTCGCTACAGGTGATTAAGAAGCTCGATAAGGAAGGACTGTTGGAGGCTTTTATTCTACTCGCGCTTCCCGACGAGGGAATCGCAAACGACTTTGTTGCCTACCGAAAGACCAACGTCGAAGATCTGCGCCGCTACGTGAAGTCGTACGTGCTGACCGGCGGTGGAAAATCCAAATAAGATCCGTGTAATCCGTGGTTAATTTAACCGCGGATTACACGGATGACATTACCTCGATTTACGCGGAAGCTTCTGATCACGCATCGCCGTCTGGTAGATGAACGCGGCCATGATCGTCGCTGCCTGCTTCATGTCATCGCCTTGAATACGATCGAACACATCCTGATTTGAGTGATGTGTGCGCGTGTCGTACTCGATCTCGTCCTGGATAAACTGAAACCCCGGCAAACCAATCCCGTCAAACGAGAGGTGGTCCGTACCGCCGGTGTTCGCGATCGAGAGCGTGGTTGCGCCAAGGTCTCGGAACGGCGCGAGCCACTGACGGAACAGCGAACGCACGGCTTCGTTGCCTTGCAGGTAAACGCCACGAATCTTGCCCGTGCCGTTATCGAGATTGTAATAAGCACTCAGCTTCTCATATTCGGGTTTCGTGATCAGCGTTGGTCCAGCCGGAGTACCGTTTCCGTTGCCGCCATTGCCGCCGCCCATTCCATTGTTCACGTTTCCTGTTGCGGGCGCAGCGGACGTCGCCGGGTTTTGCAATGTACCGAAGTGTTCGGCAACGTAAGCACGTGAGCCGAGTAGTCCCTGCTCTTCACCACTCCACAAAGCGATCCTGATCGTGCGACGCGGTTTGATACCGAGCGCCTGAATAATCCGCACGGCTTCCATTGCGACTGCGCAGCCCGCGGCGTTGTCAGTGGCGCCAGTGCCTGAGTGCCATGAATCCATGTGACCACCGATCATCACGATCTCGTCTTTAAGATCGCTGCCGGGAATCTCAGCGATCGTGTTGTAGCCCATCGGATCCGCGTCCTGCCACGCAACCGCAAGATCGACGTTCATCTTCACAGGCTCGCCGGCCTGCAACATGCGCACGATGCGATTGTAGTGCTCGACCGAAACGACGAACTGCGGCATCGTTTTCGCATTCTTGTCGTACGGTGGTGTGCCGCGATTGAATCCTGGTGCAGGTGCTGCGTTTGGATCACGTGGTGGTTGCGGGACGGCTGCTGACTGCACGAAGATCGTGCCGCCATCGCCCCGGCCTGGATCGATCAGCACTGCCGCGCCTTCCGACTGGAAGAAGCGCAACTTTGCATTAGCGAGCTCGAAGGCGGCGCGGAACTGCGCATTGTTGCCGAAGTTTCCGCGATTACCGCCGGGACGTGGCTCGGGCGCGTCGGCGAGCGTCAACAAGTCTTTCTCAGTCAAGCGCGTGCCGAGCGACTCGAAGTGCGCATTGACGTCGCGCAGAGGCGCCGTCAAAACGATCTTGCCGTTGAGCTTGCCTTTGAACTTTTCGAAGTCTGCTTCTGTTTTCGCGTCGAAGTAAACGACGTCAGCAGTGAGCGGGCTCGACAAACCGGGCGACCAGGCTTTCGGATACGCGATCAAAGGGATCGCAGTCGGGTCAGTCACTTGCGCGGAAAACCGCTTCAAGGTCCAGCCGCGACCGAATGGTCCCCACGCTTCAAGGTGTGCATTCTGCAGCCCAAACTTGGTCAGTTGATCGCGCGTCCATTCATTGGCGCGCTTCATGCCGGGTGACGCCGTCAGGCGTGGTCCAATGACGTCGCTGAGATAGCTCAGCGTCTGCATGACCTGCGAGCGGTTCATGCCTTCGTCCTTGATGCGCTGGATTGGATCGTTAGGATCTGGTGCGGGAGCCGGTGTCTGTTGTGCAAGCAGAGAAGCCGGCGAGACGATGAAAATCAGGAGCAGCACTACGGCCGCAATACGCCGATGAATCATGGTGGTCTCCTCGAGTTGTAAATTCGATAGTAGGATGGACGCCTAATAGTGCCACAGAAGGCACAAAAGTCCCAAAAGGAGTTAGGAAACCTTTTGTGTTTTTTGTGCCTTTTCGTGGCTAGGACATTCTTCGTTGGCGCAGTAGCGGAAGGTGCCTTGCTTCTTGGTGGTCTTCTCCAGGAGGAACGGCGCGTTACAGTCCGGACAAGTCTCGAGGACGGGTTTGTCCCAGTAAACGACGTTGCAGTTCGGATATTCCGAGCAGCCGTAAAACGCTTTGCCGCGTTTCGACTTCTTCACGACGATCTCGCCTTTACAACCCGGACGCGAACACGAAACTCCAACCGTCTCCTGCTTGATGTACTTGCACTTCGGATAATTCGAACACGAGATAAACTCGCCGAAACGTCCAACACGCTTCACCAGTTGCGCTCCATCAACCGGACACTTCTCATCGATCGGCACTGGCGGCGGTGCAGCCACACCACTCTTCCCAATCTTTCGGATGTTGCGACACTCCGGATAACCAGTGCAGCCAAGGAATGGACCAAAACGGCCGCGCTTCAACTGCATCGGCTTGCCACACAGATCGCACGTTTCCGGTTCGGCTGCTTCTTCACTCGCCGGCTGCGCCTCGGTTGAAGCTGAAGCGCCATTTGATCCAGCCGCGGACTCGGCATCGCGTGTCGCTTCGCAGTTGAGACATTTCAGATACGGACCAAAGCGTCCCCACTTCTGGACCATGCCCGGCGTGTTGCACTTCAAACACACCTCTTCAGTCGGAACGTTCTTCTCTTTGATGTCTTTGATGTAGGCCTGAAACTCTTTCAGGTCGCCTTCAAACTTGTCGTAAAACTCGCGCAGCGCCTTGGTCCAACGGATCTTCCCTTCCTCGATCTCGTCGAGCTCTTCTTCCATGCGCGCGGTGTAAGTCTCGTTAAAAAGATCGTCGAACCCGCCGTCGATCAGAAGATCATTGACGGTCTTGCCGAGCGCGGTCGGATGAAAGCGCCCCTGGATCTTCTCTACGTATTCACGCTCCTGGATCGTCGACATGATCGCGGCGTAAGTCGACGGCCGTCCGATGCCCTTCTCTTCGAGCGCTTTCACGAGTGTCGCTTCCGTGTAACGCGGCGGCGGCTCGGTGAAATGCTGTTCGGGCGTGATCGTGTTCAACTTGAGGTTCTCGCCCTTTTCGACGAGCGGCAGACTCCGCTCAGCTTCGTCATCGTCGTCAGAAGTCTTTTCGTCGCGGCCTTCCTGGTAGATCTTGAGAAAACCGTCAAACTTCTGCACCGAGCCGGTCGCGCGGAAGATGAATCGTCCGGCCTGAATATCGATCGTTGTTTGATCGAAGACGGCGGGCATCATCTGCGACGCTACAAAGCGCTGCCAGATCAAGCGATACAGTTTCAGCTCTTCGGGTTTGAGATAACTCGCCAACGAATCAGGCGTGCGTGCGACTTCCGTCGGACGGATCGCTTCGTGCGCGTCCTGCGCATCTTTCTTCGAGCGGTAGTGGACGGCCTTCTCCGGCAGGTAATTACCGCCATATTGCCCGTTGATGTAATCGCGAACTTCACCGAGCGCAGCATCCGAAACGCGCGTTGAGTCAGTTCGCATGTAGGTGATGAGACCGACGGAGCCTTCGTCACCAAGCTCGACGCCTTCATAAAGCTTCTGCGCGAGCATCATCGTCTTCTTCACTGCGAAGCCGAGCTTGCGCGAAGCTTCCTGCTGCAGTTTCGAAGTGATGAACGGCGGAACCGGATTGCGTTTCCGTTCCTTCGTCGTGACATCCGTGACGATGAACGTTTGCTGCTGCGCTTCGGCAACGATCTCATCAGCCTTGGTCTGATCGTTGATGATGATCTCGTTCTTCTTGAGATCCTGATCGAAACCGCTGGTTTTGACTGTCTGCTCGTCGATCTTGAAGAGTCGTGAGTCGAACGCCGGCGGCAGTTTCGAGCTCAGATTCGCCGCGATGGTCCAGTACTCAGTCTTAACAAACTGCTCAATCTCGCGTTCACGCTCCACCACCATTCTGAGCGCGACTGACTGCACGCGACCGGCACTCAAGCGTCCACCAATCGTGCGACACAGCAACGGCGAGACTTTGTAACCCACTAAACGATCGAGTACGCGACGCGCCTGTTGCGCATCGACAAGGTTCTCATCGATCTGACGTGGATTCTCGAAAGCGTCATTGACCGCGCGCTTCGTGATCTCATTGAACATCACGCGAAACGCGGGTTTAGCCGGTCGCTTCGGAACGATCTCTTCTTTGAGGTGCTGGCAGATTGCTTCGCCTTCACGATCAGGGTCAGCAGCGAGATAGATTGCCTCAGCTTCTTTCGCCGCCTTCTTTAATTCGGCAACGATCCTCTTGTTATTACGTTTCTTCGAATCGGGAATCAGCTCGTAAGTGGGTTCGAAATTGTGTTCTATATCAACTCCGAGACCTTTGGAAGGCAGATCTTTGATGTGGCCTATCGAGGCCTTGACCAGATAGTCCTTTCCTAAATACTTGTTTATGGTTTTCGCCTTTGCAGGCGACTCAACTATTACCAGGTTTTTTGCCATCTCAATTTTGTATTTCTTCTCTGAGCAATCTCTGCGTTCTCTGTGTCTCTGTGGTTGTGTTCTCCAAGCATTCATTAACCACAGAGACACAGAGAACACAGAGGCTGCACAGAGAAATCCAATACCTACAGCCGTCTCACAAAACATCTACCGGGCAGCGCCCTCACCAGCTCTCGAATTTCCAGAGAGAGCAGCGCCGCCGTCAGCTCCGAAATCGGGAGCTTGCTCTTATCAAAAAGCCAATCAACATGCGCCGGGCTGTCCGGCGTCAATAACTTAAAAACGCACGTCTCGGCCGGCGAAAGTCCTTCGGGGACGAATGCCAGTCGCTCGGCGACCGGGTTCTTCCGTTCACTAAAAGGCGGCGGCAAAAGCGACGCGGCAACCGGCTGCGGCAGTTCACTGGCGATATCCTGCCACTGCTGCACCAGCTTCGCTCCCGCGCCTTTTATCAAATAGTTCGTGCCGAACGAGTTTCGAGAAGTTATATTTCCGGGCACAGCAAAAACTTCCCGATTCTGCTCCATCGCCAGCCGCGCGGTTATCAAAGATCCCGAATTCTCCGCCGCTTCCACCACCACGACCCCGAGACTCAGTCCGCTAATGATGCGGTTTCGGTACGGAAAGTTTTCCGAGACCGGCGGCGTCCCCAAGGGAAACTGGCTGATCAAGGCGCCGCCATGGTCGAGTATCTCAGCCGCTAACTTCTTGTGTTCACGAGGGTAAACCTCGTCGATCCCAGTGCCGAGAACGGCGACTGTGCGCCCATTTGCCTCCAGCGCGCCTCTGTGCGCAGCGGCGTCGATGCCACGCGCAAAGCCCGAAACCACGGTCACGCCTCGCTCGGCCAGGTCGCGCGCCAGCATGTTTGCCGCGTTCTGGCCGTAGGTCGAACACCTCCTTGACCCTACCACACCGATACAGGGACGGTCCAAACAATCTGACCATGCGCCTTTAACATACAGAACAATAGGCGGGTCGTAGATTTCCCGTAAGGATGAGGGATAAACCCCGTCGTCTAATAAAAGAATGTCGCCGCCGAGTTGTTTTACCGCAGCTATCTCGGCTTCGGCACGAGGGAGCAAGTCGCGGGCAATGATGGTATCGACGGCCTCCGGCGGCAGTCGCAACTGCTCCAATTCGGCTCTTGTTGCTTTATAGACTGCCTCGGCAGAACCGAAACGCTCGAGGAGTTTGGCAGCGGCGCGAGGACCGATGCCTGGTGTCATATTCAGCTCGACCCAATCTCTGATCATGTGAGGAAATTCCTTGTAAAAGAACAATTTAGCCTGGCGGAGGCGTGTAGGAATCGAACCTACCCAAGCCCGCTCTCACGGGCTCACTAACGGTTTTGAAGACCGCGCCGTTCACCAGAACAGATTCGCCTCCAGGATGTCTGGAAGCACCAAACCCTACGAGCAGTCGGGCAAAACTGTCAAGCTTAGATGGGATTTTCAGGATTTTCCGGACTGTATTTGACCTAAAGCACCGTCTCGCCTAAAATCCGAACGAACGTTCGAACTGAGAATCTTATCAATCATGTCAAATCCTGAAATCCTGTTCCAAACTGCGCCTGAGCAATACAAACACTGGAGGCTTCAGATCGCCGGTCCAGTCGCGAGGCTCTCCATGGACGTCCAGGAAGACGAGACGCTCGCCGATGGCTACAAGCTCAAGCTCAACTCGTATGACCTCGGCGTCGATATCGAGCTTGCTGACGCCATCCAGCGAATCCGTTTCGAGCATCCGGAAGTGCGGGCAGTTGTCATCACGAGCCTGAAGCCACGAATATTCTGCGCCGGCGCGAATATCTACATGCTCGGCTCGTCGTCACACGCGTTCAAGGTCAACTTTTGCAAGTTCACGAACGAGACGCGCTGCGCGATTGAAGACGACTCGAACCATTCCGGTCGCCGTTACATCGCCGCGTTGAACGGCACTGCCTCGGGCGGCGGTTATGAACTAGCGATTGCTTGCGATGAAATCTATCTGGTTGACGACGGTAACTCCGCTGTCTCGCTTCCCGAAGTTCCCTTGCTCGGCGTGTTGCCCGGCACGGGTGGACTCACGCGTCTCGTCGACAAAAGAAAGGTGCGACGCGATCGTGCGGATGTGTTCTCAACGCTCGCAGAGGGATTGAAAGGAAAACGCGCGAAGGAGTGGGGACTGATCGATGGCTACTTTCCGACGAGTAAGTTTCAGGAGTCGATCGATGCGCGCGTTAAGCAGCTCGTCAACGATGCCGCACCAACGCAGGGAATCAAGCTACCACCACTCGAATTTGAGACTACTGACGACGCGCGAAACTACAAATACGTCAAACTCAAACTAAATCGCGATCAGCGTTACGCGGATTTAACCGTTCACGCGCCCGCAGGCCCGCAGCCAACGACACCCGATCAGATTCAGGAACTCGGCGCTTCTTACTGGCCGCTACAAGCTTACCGCGAGCTCGACGATGCCCTCCTTCACCTGCGCGTGAATGAACCATTGATCGGTCTCGTTTGCCTGCGCACCGAGGGCGATGCTGAAACTGTTCTGTCGATCGATCAAACGCTCGCTGCGAATCACGATCACTGGCTCGTGCGCGAAATCATTTTGAACATGGCGCGTGTGCTTCGTCGTCTCGATCTCACGGCGAAGAGTTTCTTCGCGATCGTTGAACCTGACAGTTGTTTCGCAGGCAACCTGCTCGAGCTGTTGCTCGCGTCTGACCGCAGCTACATGCTCATGGACGCGGATGCATCGCTCGCAGTCTCTGAGCTGAATCAGGGCGCGTTTCCGATGAGCAATGGTCTCACGCGCATGCAGTCGCGCTTTCTCGCAGAACCCGAGAAGCTCGACGAAGTGTTTGGCGACAAGAAAACATTCGACACTGAGGAAGCGGAAGATCTCGGACTCATCACCTTCGCGCCCGACGATCTCGACTGGGAAGACGAGATTCGCGTCGCCATCGAAGAGCGCACTTCGTTGTCACCCGACGCACTGACCGGCATGGAAGCATCGCTTCGCTTCGCCGGTCCGGAAACGATGGACACAAAAATTTACGGCCGTCTGACTGCGTGGCAAAACTGGATCTTCCAGCGCCCCAACGCTGTTGGACCAGAAGGTGCGCTAACCAACTATGGCAAACCAACACAGGCGCACTTCGATTACAAGCGGACATAATGGATATGAACTTATACGATCGCATTCCTAACAACGTTAATCTCTCCGAGGACAAGAAACTCCAGCGCGCGCTCGAGAAGTGGCTGCCAAACTATCTCGACTGGTGGCGTGAGATGGGGCCTGAGGGTTTTCAGGAGAAAGATGTGTGGTTGCGCACAGCGGTTGACGTTGGCTCAGAAGGCTGGGCCCACTTCGATTACGTGAAGATGCCGGACTATCGCTGGGGCATCTTTCTTGAGCCACCACAGCCCGATGCAAAAGTCGGTTTCGGCGACAACTACGGCCGCCCTGCTTACCAGGAAGTTCCCGGCGAGTTTCGCAATGCGCTGCGTCGAATCATCGTTACGCAGGGCGACACCGAACCGGCGTCCGTCGAACAACAGCGACAACTCGGCAAAACATGTCCGTCTCTTTACGACCTGCGCAATCTGTTTCAAGTGAACGTTGAAGAGGGTCGACACCTCTGGGCCATGGTCTATCTGCTGCACGGTTACTTCGGTCGCGATGGTCGTGACGAAGCCGACGAACTACTCGAGCGACGCAGCGGCAATCCTGACAAGCCGCGCATCCTTGAAGCGTTCAATCAACCATGCGACGACTGGCTCAACTTCTTCGCGTTCACGATGTTCACCGATCGCGACGGCAAGTATCAGCTTTCCGCGCTCGCCGAGTCGGGCTTCGAGCCGCTCGCTCGCACGTGCCAGTTCATGCTCACTGAAGAAGCGCATCACATGTTTGTCGGTGACACTGGTCTGGGCCGAGTCTGCCGTCGCACCGCGCAGCTCATGAAGGAAGGTGACGTGCGTGAGCTCGGCGGCATTCCGCTTGAGATCATTCAGAAATACATCAACTTCTGGTTCAGCTATTCACTCGATCTCTTCGGCGGCGAGATCAGCTCCAACTCCGCTGACTTCTTCGCCGCAGGATTAAAGGGTCGTTACAAAGAGCGCGACCAGTACACCGATCACTCCGCGACAAACGAGAACTTCACGATGACCATTGTTGAAGATGGCGAACTGAAGACGCGCGAAGTGCCGCTCCGTAATGCGTTGAATGAGGTGTTGCGCGGTGAGTACGTAAAAGACTGTGAGAAGGGCCTCGCGCGTTGGAACAAAGTGCTGGCGGATGAAGGTGCGAGTGAGCGTCTCTACTTGCCGCATCCGCGCTTTCACCGCCACGTTGGTGAGTTTGCAGGGCATACGTTTGATCTTCAGGGAAATCTGATCTCGCGCGAAGAGTTTGAGCAAAAGAAATCAGAGTGGCTGCCGACGATGGAAGATCGCGAATACGTCCGCAGTCTTATGCATCCGGTCTTTGAAATCGGCAAAATCGCGAACTGGATCGCGCCACCTGCGGCCGGGATCAAAGGCAAACCATTTGATTACGAATACGTGAGATTGTAGTGTCACGTTACGATCAAAAACACGAATTCATATTGCGCACGGCGGCGCGCATCTTTGCCGAGAAGAGTTATCACTCGACGTCGATGCGCGACATCTCGCGCGCCACGAACGTGAGTCTCGCGGGCCTGTATCACTACTGCAAGTCGAAAGAAGAGCTGCTGTTTTTGATCCAGGACAACTGTTTTGGTCGTGTGCTTGAACGTTTAGAACAGCGCCTCCAAGGCGTCGAAGATCCGATCACAAAACTCGGCATCTTCATCGAGAACCACCTCTCATTCTTCGCCGCGAACATGTCAGAAATGAAAGTGCTCTCACACGAAGCCGAGTCGCTGGGCGGCGATCTGTACAATCACGTCTCGACACGTAAAGACAAATACACCCAACTTGCACGACAGATCCTGCGTGAGGTCCAGGAGACGCAGCAAAGCCAGGAGCCGATCGACTTGACCGTCGCGACCTATGCACTGTTTGGGATGATGAATTGGATCTATAACTGGTACGATCCGCACGGCAAATTAAAAGTGTCGGATCTCGCGAGCAATGTTATGAAATTGTTCCTCAACGGGTTTGTGCCGAACGGTATGTGTCGCGGGTTGCCGATACCGGCAGAAAGCCCGAGCGTCTGGAGCCACGGATAACACGGATGATAAAACTCGACTATGAAGTGAAGGACGGGATCGCGCTGATCACGCTCAACGATCCGCCGGCAAACACGTACAGCTACGAGATGATGCAAATGCTCGATCGCGCGATTCTCGAGGCGCGAATGGACGAAACTGTGCAGGTGATCGTGATCACGGGTAAAGGCGAGAAGTTTTTCTGCGCCGGCGCTGACATTCAAATGCTTGCCAACGTCACGCCAACTTATAAATACTATTTCTGTCTTCACGCCAACGAGACGCTGAATCGTTTGGAGCAAACGCCGAAGCTCGTGATCGCTGCGATCAATGGTCATTGTGTTGGCGGAGGTCTCGAAGTCGCAATGGCGGCTGATATTCGTATAGCACGCAAAGGCGCAGGCAAAATGGGATTGCCCGAAGTCTCGCTCGGCGTACTTCCCGGCACTGGCGGTACACAGCGTCTCGTGCGGCTCATCGGAAAATCACAAGCGATCGAGATGATGGCTACGGGACAGTTGTTCGACTTCGAGCGTGGTCTCGCGCTCGGCATCGTGAATCAGATCTTCGAAGCAGAGACACTTGAACGTTTTGCAGAGATGGTCCAGGATTACGCGCGCCAGTTCACGACGCCAAACAAAGCCGCGCACGCGGTTGGCCGCATCAAGCGCGCGGCGCAAACCGGTTCAGAGATCTCATTCGAATCTGCGCTCGCGCTCGAACGTGAACTGCAACAACAGCTCTTCCAATCTGAAGACGCGAAGGAAGGCTTGGACGCTTACGTAAACAAGCGCAAGCCTGAATTCAAAGGACGCTAGATGAGCGAGCACATTCAAGTCGCAGAGACTGAAAGCATCCTGACGATCACACTTAATCGTCCGGACCGTCTGAATGCGTTTGTCGGCCATATGCGTCGCGATCTCGCTGAAGCGCTCGAACACGCCGGCAGCGATCGTAGTGTTCGGGTGGTCATCATCACGGGCGCGGGTCGTGCGTTTTGCGCTGGTGGCGATATTGCGTTTATGGCCGAGTTGATGCAGCGTCGTGATGCGGAAGAGTTCTCACGCATACTTGGCGCCGGGCGACGAGTAATCCTCGCGATTCGCCAGATGACTAAGCCTGTCATTGCATCGATCAATGGACCAGCGTCGGGCGCGGGCTGCAATCTCGCGCTTGCGTGTGACCTGCGCATCGCATCGACGGCAGCCACGTTTAGTCAGTCGTTTGCGAAGGTCGGGCTACATCCTGACTGGGGTGGATCATATTTTCTGCCACGTCTCGTGACGCCGAACAAAGCGTGCGAGATGTTCTTTCTGGGTGAGTCGATCGATGCGGCGGAAGCTGCGCGACTAGGGATCGTGAACCAAGTGGTCGCTCCGGAAGAGTTGGAAAGCGCATCCTTACAACTCGCTGAACGTTTGCGAGCAGCGCCGCCAATCGCGCTCGGCGCGGCGAAGCATGCGGTCTACATGAGCCAGGCGGCTGAGCTTGAAGAAATGCTACGCTACGAGACCGAGGTGCAGTTGCGTTGTTTCGAATCTGACGACGCGCGCGAAGGCATCCACGCATTCCTGGAAAAACGCGAACCACGATTCACAGGTCATTAATGTTAACCGGCAAAACAGCACTGATCACCGGCGGCGGTCGTGGTATCGGACGCGCGATCGCGCTCGCCTTCGCACGCCAGGGTGCGCGCATCGCTGTGGCGGCGCGGACTGCCGAACAAGTTGAGCAAGTCGCTCGTGAGATCGGCAATGAAGCAATCGCGCTTGTCTGTGACGTCGCTGATCCGCAAAATGTCGCGCTGATGTTTGAGCGAGTTGGCAATGTAGATATTCTCGTCAACAACGCGGGCATCGCGGAGAGCGCTACAGTCGTCAATACGACTGACGAGCTCTGGCATCGACATCTCTCGATCAATCTTTCCGGCACGTTTTACTGCACACGCGCTGCACTGCCCGCCATGCTCAAGAAAGGCTGGGGTCGCGTCATTAACATCGCCTCCATCGCAGGCAAAACCGGCGCGCCTTATATCGCCGCTTACTCTGCCTCAAAGCATGGTGTTCTTGGTCTGACAAAATCGATCGCGCTCGAAGTCGCCACAACGGGAATCACCGTGAACGCGATCTGTCCCGGCTATGTTGATACTGACATGGTCTCGCGCGGCGTCGAACGAATCACGTCGCGTACCGGACGCACGGCCGAAGAAGCTCTGGACACGCTCAAGAAGATGAGCCCACAAAACCGGCTCGTGACTGCGGAGGAAGTTGCGGCTGTTGCGCTATTGCTGGCTTCAGAAGCAGGTCGTGGGATCAACGGCCAGGGGATAAATATCGACGGCGGCTCAGTACTTTTTTAGCTGCGGCTAATTCATACACTAAGCGAATAGGCAACCCCATAATATTGAAGTAGTCTCCCTCGATCTCCTCAATAAAGAGCGCCGCCTTCCCCTGTATTCCGTAAGCGCCCGCTTTGCCGAACGGCTCACGCGTCGCGATATACCAGTCGATCTCCGTCTCGCTCATCTCCGCGAAACGCACGCGCGTCGTCTGGTATCCGACACGCGTCTCACCTCCGACTCTCACAACCGCGATACCAGTCAAAACGTCATGCCACTTCGCGTTCAGCAAACGCAGCATTCGTCGTGCATCGTCATCATCAACCGGCTGGCCCAGGATCTGGTTCGCGACAACAACCGTCGTATCAGCACCGAGCACCACACCTTCCGATAATCGATTCGCAACCGCTTCTGCTTTCGAACGCGCGAGCCGTTGCACATACGCCGCCGGATCCTCGTTCGGCAACACCGTCTCGTCTATACCCGCAACGATGATCTCATGCGGCCATCCGGCGCGCTCGAGTATTTCAGCACGCCGCGGACTGCCCGACGCCAGCACCAGTTTTTCGCGAAGATGACTCATGGCTTGCAGCAGCAAAGTTTGCGTGTTTCAATCGCGCAGCGCAAGAGCATAAAACATGAATCAGCTCATCAAATCGTTACCGCAAGTTCTTAAAGCTGCCGGTGGTTCAGCCGAAGTCGCGGAAGCGGCAGCTATTGCGGCGTGGAAACACGCCGCCGGTGACGGTTTGAAAGAGCACGCAGTCGCTCTGAAACTCGAAAATCGCACGTTGACCGTCGCGGTTGCGGATCCGATATGGCAAAAGCAGTTAACCTCGATGCGTGGTCAACTACTGTTCCGCGTAAACACGATCCTGGGCCAACCGCTCGTCGGCGCATTTAATTTCGTCATCGATCGTGAACGTGCAAATTCACGCATTGAGCAACCGGAACAGGACGAGCCGCTCGACAACGAAGTACCGCTTGAATTATGGTCTGCGGCAAACACGATTCACGATCCAGAGCTGCGAAAAAGTTTCCTGAAGACTGCCTTACTCTCATTAAAACGCAAGAGATAACACGATGCCGATAAGTCAATCAGATATCGAGAAAGTCGCACAGCTAGCCCATCTTGAGCTCGGCGACGACGAACTAAAAACCCTTGGCCCACAGATCGCGGAAATCGTTGCTTACGTCGAACAACTAAACGAACTCGACACAACCAACGTCGAGCCAGCCATCGGCGGCCTGACGCCTGAAGGCGAAAGAACCGAAACCTCGCGCCCCGACGAAATCTTCGGCTCCCTCGGCCAAAAAATCGCCCTCGCCGAGGCCCCCGATCCCGCCGAGGGCCACTTCCGCGTCCCGAAGGTCTTGTAATGATTGGAATTAAACCGGACGTTTATTGGATAGAAGGACCTTGGCCCGGCAAGCTCGCAATTCTTGCTCGACCTCGCGGTGACGACTGGTTGGAAGATGAGGTTGAGGGGTGGAAGGAATCCGGCGTTGATGTCGTTGTATCTTTGCTTACGTCCGGCGAGGAATCCGAGTTGGGTCTGAGCGCCGAGGGTGAGATCGTAAAACGTTCCGGACTCACGTACGTCAGTTTTCCGATTGCAGACTACAGTGTGCCGGTCTCAAGAATTCCCATGCGGCAACTCGCTGCTGAATTAAACGATCAGTTGTCTCAAGGGGCCTGCATTGGTGTTCACTGTCGTCAGGGCATCGGACGTTCATCGCTGGTTGCTGCATGTGCACTAGTGATTTCAGGTGAATCTCCGCAAAGCGCGTTTGAACGTATCGAACGAGCGCGCGGAAGATCTGTTCCCGATACAACTGAACAGAAAGAGTGGGTAATATCCTTCGCTCGCGATTTAGTAACGGATTAGCAAGCATGTCGCGTCAAACTGTTGAATTTTCAATTAACGCAGCAGAGAAGTTGAACGAAACGCTCAACGCTTTTCTGCAAATCGACCGTGAGGGGGCGTTGGGGCGCGCGGAGAAGATTGGTCTCGGTGGGCCACTCGCCGGAATTCCCATCGCTGTGAAAGACAATATTTGCGTTAAGGGGATGCAGGCGTCGTGCGGGTCGAAGATTCTTGGTGACTATCATCCGCCTTACAACGCTACTGTCATCGAGCGTCTGAAGAATGCGGGCGCCGTCGTCATCGGCAAGACTAACTGCGATGAGTTTGCGATGGGGTCGTCGAATGAAAACTCGGCGTTCGGTCCCGTGCGAAATCCCTGGGATACGACACGCGTTTCTGGTGGATCTTCAGGTGGCTCGGCAGCCGCTGTCGCGGCCGGCATCGTTCCGGTTGCGCTCGGTTCAGACACGGGTGGGTCTGTCAGACAACCAGCATCGTTGTGCGGCGTTGTCGGTATGAAACCGACTTACGGTCGCAACTCGCGCTACGGTCTCGTCGCGTTCGCATCGTCTTTGGACCAGGTGGGTGTCTTTGCGCGCGAAGTTGAAGACGTGGCGCGCGTGCTCGGCGTGATCGCCGGTCGCGATCCACAAGACGCCACGACCGCTG